>JAYZVA010000192.1:0-13655 GCA_036156175.1 Myxococcota bacterium | reverse complement strand
GTTTGCCATTGACCCGTCGCTCACAAGAGCCGAAACGGCGGCGGCATCCGTGAAGGATGCCACCGGGGCATGGAGCGCCAGTGGCGGGTCTGAAGAAACGCGACTGGCCGCTCAGGACGCATGGGTGGATGCCATGACGGCTTGGCAGGAACTCGAAGTCATGCAGGTTGGACCTGCCGCATCTGCACTGAAGGCCGAGGCTGGCGAGAGCATTCGGGACGACATTTACAGCTGGCCGACGGTCAACGCGTGTCGGATCGATCAGATCACCTGTCGCAAAGAGTACGAGGAGGGCGACTTCTTTGACGATGCGATCATCAACTCCTACGGCCTCGACGGCTTGGAAACGGTGCTCTTTTCGGAGCCCAACGAGAACAGTTGCTCATCGAACTCGGGGATCAATCGAGAAGGCACGTGGAATGCGCTTGGCGCGGACGGCATCGCTGCGGCCCGGGCGGAGCTGGGCGACCTGCTGGCCCAGCGTGTCGTCGATGACCTCGAGCGCATTCGAGACGGCTGGGAAGGCGGTTTTGCCGACGAACTCGCGTCTGCTGGCGACGGCAGCACGGTCTTCGATACATCGGTGAAAGGGGTCAATGCCATCTATGACGGCTTGTTCTACCTCGAGACCTTCGTCAAAGACCGGAAGCTCGGGTGGCCGCTCGGGCTGCGCGCTTGCGGCCAAGAAGACTGCACCGACAAAGTCGAAAGCACCATGGCCGGTAAATCGAATGAGTGGCTCGCAGCGAACCTCGTGGGGTTCAGGGCCCTGTACTCGGGCGGTGAGCTGGACGGCGAAGAAGGAATCGGCATGTACGACCTGTTGGTCTCTGTGCAAGAAGAGGCCTTGGCCGACGACGTTCTGGTCAAACTTGACGCAGCGGAGGCCGCGGTCGGAAACCTGACCGATCCCGTCAATGACGCCCTCTCCACCGACCCCGATGCGGTGGTCGCTGCCCACGAGGCGGTGAGGGCGTTGACCGATCTGCTAAAGGTCGACATCGCAACCGTACTGGCGCTTGAGATCCCAGCCGAGGCGGCGGGGGACAATGACTGAAGCTGCGATTCGATTGGCTGGGGAGTTGGTGTGGCCGTTTGTCGACCCGGCAAGCCGCACCTTTGCGCCCCTCCTCGCGCTCGCAGCCGTCATCGCCATTTTGCACCACCGCTTTCAAGGGGCCCAGGGCGGATGGAAAGCCGCCTTGGGGCTCCATTTGTGGCGTCACCGGTCCTCGGTCCTCGACCTTCAACTGTTTCTGGCCCGCCGCCTCCTGACGATGGCGGGATTGCTGCCGGTGGTGGGCGGAGCCTGGTGGATCGCCACCCGCTTGTCGATCACGCTGGACCGAACCATCGGCCCGCCGGAATCCTTGGCCGCCCCGGGGTGGCTGCTGACGGTTGGCTACACACTCGTTCTGTTTGTGGTGTGGGACCTCAGTCGGTTTCTTCTTCATCTTGCGATGCACAAGGTCCCGGCGCTGTGGCAGTTCCACCAAGTGCATCACTCGGGAGAAGTGCTCACCCCCATGACCTTTCACCGGATTCACCCCGTGGAGGGCATCCTGTACGGGATCCGAGGCTCGATCACGACAGGCCTCATGGCGGGTTTGGCGTATTGGCTGTTTCGCGGTGCAGCAGTGGAGTTCACCGTGCTTGGTGTTCACGGCATCGGACTGGCCTTCAATGCGTTCACCGGGAACCTTCGGAACAGCCACGTTTGGATGCGTTTTCCCGAATCCGTCGAGCGTTGGTTGTTGAGCCCGGCTCAGCACCAAGTGCATCACGCGCTGGACGCCGAATACCACGATGCAAACTTCGGGACTTGGCTCGCTTGCTGGGATCGGGCGCTCGGTACGTTGAAGCCGGCTCCTGCGCAACCGGTGACCGCCTTGGGGCTGTCGGAGGCGAACCACGATCCGCACCATCTGGCCTCGGCGTTGTTCCATCCACTGGCGGCGTTTGCCAAACACCTGCGCCCCAGCCGCAGCGCAGCAGCGGCCGCGGCAGCGGTGGCGGCATTGGCATTGATGGCCCGACCCGCCTTTGCGGAGGAGGACGCCGCGGAAGACGGTGCGGACGATGACGTCGCCGGCGCCACGATCATCGTTACAGCAGACCGTGGTGTCCCTCGGGTGGCCGGCTCGGCCCACGTGGTGACCGAAGCCGATCTTGAGGTGTACGAACACACCGACATCCATCAAATTTTGGCGGTTGTTCCCGGCGTGTACCTGCGGGGAGAAGATGGATTCGGCCTCCGCCCGAACATCGGCTTGCGCGGAGGAAACTCCGATCGCAGCGCCAAGCTGATGCTGATGGAAGACGGGGTCCCCCTCGCGCCGGCTCCCTATGCGGCGCCGGCGGCGTATTACTTCCCCATGCCCAGTCGGCTGATTGGGGTCGAGGTGGTGAAGGGTGCGGCGGCCATTCGCTACGGTCCGCAGACCATTGGCGGCGCCATCAACCTGCTGACCCGTCGCGTGCCCGTGAACGAGACGCTGGCGCAGGCGGATGTTGCCTATGGGGCATTTCAAACGCAGAAGGCCCATGGTTATGCCGGACACGGCACGGACCGGTGGGGTGTGCTCGCGGAAGCCTCCCACATGGCAACGGACGGCTTCAAGGAGTTGGACGGCGGCGGTCCAACGGGCTTTGAGCGGCAGGACGCGATGGTGAAGGCGCGCTTGGGCACCGACAATACGGCGGATGCGTTCAGCGAGATTGAGCTCAAGGTGGGCTACGGTCGCGAACGGTCCGATGAAACGTATGTGGGCCTTACCCAGAGCGACTTTGATGCAAACCCCGACCGCCGGTACGCCGGCAGTGGGACGGACCGAATGGAGTGGACGCGCCAGCAGGCCAGCCTCACTTGGCGGTTGCTGCTTGGTGAGGCCGTGGACGTTCGCACGGTCGCCTACCACCACTCGCTTGATCGCGCGTGGGCCAAGGTCAACTCCGTGGGTGACTTGGGTCGAAACTACGACATCCACCAGTTGCTCTCCGAAGACGAGCTGGACGCAGGGGCTGCGGCCGCTCTGGGCGTCCTCCGCGGGGAGTACACGACCGCCGACACAGGAGTCTGGATCAACAAGGGCACCAACGATCGGCAGTTGAAGAACACCGGGGTGCAGTCCGTGGCGCACTGGCGGTCCCAGGTCGGGGCGGTGCAGAACGAGCTCGAGCTTGGGGTTCGGTGGCATGCCGATGACGTGGTGCGCACCCACACCGAGCACCCGTGGGACATGGTGGACGGTCGGGTCGTGAAGCGCGATGGCATTGAGACGGAGACGGTTCTGGACAGTCACAATGCGGCCCAAGCCCTGGCGATTCATGTCTCGGACGACCTCGGCGTGGGTCCCGTGCGGCTGTTGCCAGGTGTGCGGCACGAGACCATCACCACCCGAACCGGCACCACGGCCACGGGACCCGACGATCCCCAGACCCACCGCGTCTGGCTCCCGGGGTTGGGGATGTTCTACAGCGTGTCCGACTCGCTCGGCTTCTTGGCGGGCGCCAACCAGGGCTTCAGCCCGGTTCCCCCGGGGAGCGCCGAGAATGCGGAGCCCGAGACCGCATGGAACTACGAGGCTGGCACGCGCTTTCAGTCGGAATCGACCCACTTCGAGGTGGTCGGGTTTCTCTCGAAGTACGCCAACTTGGCCGCTGTGGCGACCCTGTCGTCCGGCAGCAGCCTCGAGCTCTTGGACCAGCAACTGGACGCCGGGCAGGTCCAGGTGCGCGGCATGGAGGCTTCCGCCGGACAGCGCGTCGAGCTTGGGCGGGGTTGGGCACTGAATGTGGACGGAACCTATGCGTTCACGGATGCGCGCTTTGAGTCGACATTCGAGTCCCAATTTTCGCAGTTCGGAGACGTGGAGGCAGCGGACTTGCTTCCGTACGTGCCGCGTCATCAGGGCGCTGGTGCCGTCTCCGCAGTGCACGAGCGGTGGACGCTTGCTGCCAAGGCCGTCGGCCGCTCCGCCATGCGCGATGTGGCCGGCGACGGCGAAGAACCGGAGTCCAATCCGATCGATGGGGTGGTGACGGTGGATGCCGCAACCGAGTTTCGCTACAACGACCACTGGGCAAGCTACGTGAATGGAACCAACATTTTGGGCAAACGCACGGTGGAGTCCTGGCGGCCGTACGGCGCTCGGCCCAATGCGCCGAGGGTGTGGATGGTCGGAATCAAGGCAACGCTCTAAGATCACTGCCGTGACTTCTTCGATGCCAAAGTGGCTTGGCGCCTCCGCGATTGGTGCGCTCGTCCTCACGCCCCTCTTGGGCCTCGTCTTTGCGGTGGTGGACCGGCCCGCCGACCCGTTGACCGGCGCGACACCGCCGCTCTTTGAGGTGAGCGCCGGGGTTGGCGAGCTGCTGCTGCGTTCCATCCTGTTGTCGGTGTGCGTGGGCGTGGGCTCTGGCGTGCTGGGCACGTGGCTGGCATGGGTGGAACACCGAACCCGAATCTTGGGCGCCTGGTCGGTGGTGACGCTCCTTCCATTGGCCATGCCGAGCTACATCGTCGCGGCGACGGTCCGTTCATCGTTGTCCCCAGGGGGATGGATCGGCGATGCCTTGGGGCTGCCCCACATGACGGGGTTTGTCATGGCGGCCATTGTGTTGATCGTGGTGACCGCTCCGCTTGTGCAGTTGATTGTGGGTGCCAGCCTAAAGAACACCTCGGCTGCCGAGGAGGAGGCAGCCATCGTGCTCGGTTCGCGGCCAATCCGCGTCTTTTGGGACGTCACTTGGCCGCGGCTGCGTCCAGCGGTGGGGTTCTCGTGTTTGATCTCGCTGCTGTACGCGATCAGTGATTTTGGGGCAGTCGCGGTATTGGATGTGCCGGTGTTGACGTGGCGGCTGTATTTGGCGGTGGAAAACCAGGATGTTGCGCGTGCCAGTGTGTTGGGCGCCGCGACGCTCGTGGCGTTGCTGCCGATGTTCGTGGCGGCTCGCGCCATTCGGGGTGGTGTTCAGCGTGCGGGCTCCGCCAACGCGCGGCCCGTGAACCCGCGCCCGTCGGGTCCTCGGGCCGTTGTCGCGACGGCGGTGTCGGTGTTCTTCGTCGTTGGACTGGGGGTGATCTTGCCGGTTGTCACGCTCCTGATTTGGGTCGGGGACGGATGGAGCCGCTCGCTGCCATTTGTGAGCCCGTGGGGATCGATTGGCGACACCGCACTGGTGGCCGTTGCGGGCACGATCGTTACCGTCGCCCTCGCATCGCTTCCCGCCTGGTCCGTTTCCGAAGAGGAACGATTGGGTCGTCGCAAAGGGTGGTTGGAGGATGGCGTGTATTTGACGTCTGCCCTTCCGGGGGTGTTGTTGGCGCTGGGTCTGATCATTGCCGCGGTTCGATTCACCCGACCGTTTGGTGCGGAAGCCTATGGGGTGGTGTTGGCGAGCGGTGCGTTGCTGATGGTCGGGTACGCGACTCGGTTTGTGGCCGAGGTGTTCGCCCCGCTTCGCGTGGCCTTTGGTGCCCTCGACCCGCGGCAGCTCGAGAGCGCTCGGGTGCTGGGTGCCGGACCGTGGAAGCGGTTTCGGACGGTGCTGCTGCCCGGCGTTGCGCCCGGGATTGTGGTGGCGGGATTGATTGGGTTCAATGCCATCGTGAAAGAGCTGCCGGTTACGCTGCTCTTGGGTGGTGCAACCGGACTCAGGACCCTGAGTTTTCGGGTGTGGGACCGCTATAATGAGGCCCTCTGGCACGATGCAGGGCTCGCCGGCTTGTGGTTGGTTGCCCTGGCGCTGACGTCCGCCGTCCTCACCATTCGTTGGAGAAAGAATGCCTGAGTCCCACCCACTCGCGATCGATGGCCTCGGCCATGCGTACGGCTCGAACCGGGCACTGAGCGGCGTGGATTTGGTGGTGAAGTCCGGCGAGTTCGTGTCGCTTCTGGGCCCCTCCGGTTGCGGAAAGACCACCCTGCTGCGATCGGTGGCGGGCCTTGTGAGCCCCGCAGAAGGTTCCATTTCAATTGATGGCCGGATCGTGAACGCGTCCGGTAGCATCGTGGTGGAAGCATCGGAGCGGGGCGTCGGATTGGTGTTTCAAGAATACGCGCTCTTTCCGCACATGACGGTGGCCGAGAACATTGGCTACGGGCTGCGCAACGCCAACGCTGAGCGCGTCTCTGGTCTCATGGCGGTGACCGACCTCACGGGCCTCGCGAATCGAAAGCCATCCGAGCTATCCGGTGGGCAGCAGCAGCGCGCGGCGCTCGCTCGGGCGCTCGCGCCACGCCCGGCTCTGCTCCTGCTGGATGAGCCGTTTGCGAACGTGGATGCGGGTTTGCGAGCGGCCCTGGGGCGGGTGTTGACGCGGTTGGTGCGCGACGAAGGCGTGAGCGTCTTGATGGTCACCCACGATCAAGACTCCGCATTGGCCATGTCTGACCGCATCGTTGTGCTGGGCGTGGGCGAACGGGGGGGATTTGTCACGCAGGACGGACCTCCAGAGGACATCTACGTCCGTCCCGCCACTGCAGAGGTTGCGCGTCTTGGCGGGCCCGCGCTCTTGCTTGCGGCCCAGGCCAGCGGCGAAACGGCGACCAGTGCGCTCGGTACCTTGGCGTTGCATGCGCCGCGACAGGGTCCGGTGACCGTGGTGATCCGGCCCGAACAGGTTCATTTTTCGGTCGATCCGACGGGGAATGCGGCGGTCGAGAGCATGCAGTTTCACCGCACCCATCACCGGCTCCGGTGCACCTCGCCCGCCGGAGAAGTGGACGTGGTGGTCGCGAGCAATGAACCCCTGCCCGCCATTGGCGACCGGGGGTTCGTTCGTGTGCGCGGTCCCGTTTGGGCCCTTGAAGGCGCCTAAAGCAGACCGAGTTCCTTCAACATTTCGCGTGTCGGGCCCAGGTCGGCCAGGTGAGCCTGGTCCACATCCAACAACTGGGCCGGAGAGAGGGCGGGCACATCGGCGTGGGTTGGGGTCCCGATGCGGGTCGGGTATTCGTAGCCTTGTTGAGCGAAGTAGTTCTGCGACGATTCACTCACCAGCCACTCGATGAAGGCTTCGGCCGCTTCGACGTTGCCGCTCCCCTTGCGAATGCCAACGCCCGCCACCATCAGCATGTTTCCGGCGTCACCCGCGACGGGAAAGCTCCAGTTTTTCGCCGTGCGACCGTCTTTGTCGAGGCGGTGCAGGTAGTAGTGGTTGACCCACCCCAGTTCAATCGCGCCTTCGTTCGCCGCGGCGACCTGGGGCGAGTTTTTGGGGTACCGGGTGGGCGCGTTGGCTTCGACAGCTTTCATCCACTCCTTGGTTTTTTCCTCGCCCCATGCGTGGCGGAGGGCGCTCACGTGGGCATGGAGACTGCCGTTTGTGGGTGCCCAGCCGATTTTGCCTTTCCACTTCGGATCCGCCAACTCAGCCAAGGTGCGCGGCAGGTCTTCGGTCTTCAGTTTGCTGCTGTCGTAGACGAGTACCCGTAGGCGGCCACTCGTTCCGACCCACTGACCATTCGCATCGCGGAACTTGGGGTCCACTTGGGCCAGCGTCGATTCGGGCAGGGCGGTGAGCACGCCACGCTCAGCCAGCACACCCAAGTGTCCGGAGTCCTGGGCAAAGATGACATCGGCTGGACTTTGGTCGCCTTCCGTCAGGAGTCGCGTCACCATCTCCGCAGTCTTGCCGTACTGGACTTCCACCCGAAACGGTGCATCTTCCGGAATGGTCGTGAAGAGGTCACCGACCAGCGACTCGCCGCGACCCGAATACACGGTGAGTGTGACCGGTTCCGCAGCGGATGGGCTCGGGTTGGTTTGGGGGAGCGTGGTTTCGGAACTCCCACATGCGCCCACGAAAAACGCGAGGTACAGCAGCGCTTTCATCAGTTTTCGTAGTCCCGAAGCATCTTGGTGATTTCCATTGTGTGAAGCTCTTCTTGGCCGATTTGACCGCGGGCGAACTCTTCGAGGTAGATGCTGCGGTCTTCAACGGCTGCCAACAACTCCTTGTACAGGCCCAGTGCGGTCCGCTCGTGCTCCAGACTCTCGCGAAGAAGGGCGCTGATGCCGTGCTTGTGGGTTTCCTTGATCGGCGCGATGTTGACCGTTGGGTGGCCTTCGAGGCCCGTCAAGATCTCGCCGGCCTGTTGCGCATGCATCAAGGACTCGGCGGCTTGCTCTTTGAAAAAATCCACGATCGGAATCCGATTGGGTCCGCGAACCATCAGCGAGTAGTGCGTGTACCGAACAACGCCGGCCAGCTCGTATTCAATGATTTGGTTGAGCAGGTTGTGGGTGACGTCGAGGTCGAGGTTGTCCATGAAGTTCTCCTGTAGGGGTGGTTGGGTTAACCCGCGAGGGCGGGAAAACGGACCCAGTTTGAATGAATTCCAAGCTGCACATCTGCCGGGGCAAAGACTGCCGAAAGCATCGCCGACGATTGGTGCGCGCCGCAGAGCACGTCTCCGACCTGTGCGAAACCGGTACGGTCAAGTGCCAGGACGTCTGCAAAGGCCCGGTCTTGGTGGTCCATCACGGCGAACATCGGCACGTCTTCAAGAAGATGAAGGGCAGCAGCATTCGGTCTGAGCTTCGCGAATGGTTGATGGGATCGCCCATGTCCGACGGTCTCCAACGGCGGCTGGTGAAGCGAAAGCGCCGCAAGTAACGTGAGCCCACCCGGTCGAAATGGAAGAAGGAGACCCAACCGGGCGGGCTCGTGGAAATGGTCTGTGCCTGCTTTCCTATCGAAACGGTGTGACCGGTTCGTGAAGCCAGCAGGTCGATTTGGAAACATACCGACCATCATTGTTGAACCCCGCCTTCAACGTGTGGACCGAAAGAGATAGGAGGCGTGGATGGATAGCCCGGAACTCGAACGCATCGTCGACTTGTGCCAGCGCGGAGCGCCGTGGGTCACGTTGCGGGAGTGCGGTCGAGTCGAATACGGCGGCACCGGTTTCCCGCTGCTCGGGTTGACCATTGGGTCCCGCGATCGCTCGGCTCCCACACTCGGGTTGTTCGGCGGCGTGCACGGTCTGGAGCGCATCGGCTCCCACGTGGTGTTGAACGCACTCGAGTCGCTGGTGGCCCGCCTCTCTTGGGACCGGTCGCTTCAGCAGCAGCTGGAGCGGGCCCGAATCGTGTCGATGCCGGTCATCAACCCGGTTGGCATTGCTCGCCAAACGCGCGCCAACGGGAACGGCGTTGACTTGATGCGAAACGCGCCCGTGGACGCCCAAGGGGCGGTGACACCCTTGGTGGGCGGTCATCGGATTGGATCGTGGCTTCCCTGGTACCGCGGTGCGGAGGGCGAACCGATGCAGGTCGAGTCGCAGGCTCTGATCGACTTCGTTGCCGAAGAAATGTTTGACTCCACATTCGGGTTGGCGCTCGACATCCACTCGGGCTTCGGGTTTGTGGATCGTCTGTGGTATCCATACGCCCGCCAGACGGGGGGCTACGAGCAAGAATCGGCCTGCGCTCGGCTGGGGGACCGGCTGGCCGAGTACGATCCGCACCACGTGTACCGGATTGAACCGCAGGCGAAGCAGTACACGACCCACGGTGACCTGTGGGACTACGCATTCGAGCGGCACCGTTGCACGCGGGGGGAGACCGGGAACGTGTTCCTCCCGTGGACGCTCGAAATGGGTTCTTGGGCATGGGTGCGAAAGAATCCGCTGCAGGTGTTCCAGGCACTCGGTTTCTTCAACCCCATCAAGCCCCATCGGTACGCTCGAACCATGCGACGGCACGCACGGTTGGTCGAGTTCCTGTGGTCGGTGCTGTTGAGTGGGCCGGAAATTCTCTCCTCCTCTCAGGGCGCCGCGAAGTTGAACTGACACCGCGTTCAGAGCACGCGGCGCAATTTTTCGTCCTCGAAACAATTTTCTTGCTTGAAAGGGAATATTTTTTGCGGCGAAAAAAACTACCGCGTAGTAGGTAGCGATTTCAAAAATGGGGGGTCCATCATGAATTTCAGTCGTTTTACCTGTTTAATTTTCGTTGCTGCATGCGGTGGCGGTGTTGCACCGTACTCGGAATATGCGGAGCAAGACGGCGATGCCGTCGCCGACCAAGGCGGAGCTGCTGGCGGCAGTGGTGGCGTTGACACCGGCGCCTTGGCGGACGACGAGCGGGACGCCGCAGAGGAGTCGGACGCGGACGCCGATGTGGATGCCGACGCCGATGCCGATGCCGATGCCGATGCCGACGCGGATGCCGACGCGGATGCCGATGCCGATGTTCCGGAATCCTCCGAGTATGAGGTCAGCTTTTCACGGGTCACCCTCGCGACCAAAAAGGGTGCAGCGTGGCTGACGCCCATTGATGTCGATGGCGACGGGTTCGATGAGTACTTGCTCACCAGCATGACCGAAGGCCTTGGGCTCTCCATCCCACCCATCGGACCCGGCGGCGCCTATGTGATGTCACGGGTGGGCGGCGCTCCGCGCGATTCGGTCGGGTCATGGGAGCTGCAGAAGGCCTTCGACTACTGGGATGGGATCATCTGGCCCAACGCCTCGACGGTGTTCGATGTCAACAACGATGGCACGGAGGACTGGGTCATCGGTTGCGGCTTCTTGGCACGGCCCCAGGGTGCGATCCTGTGGATGGAGGGGACCAAAGCGGGTGGCCGCCTCACGTTTGGCGAGCCCAATACTTTGAGCATCCCCGACACGACCCGCTGGTACCACGAGGCCAAACCGCTTGATGTCAATGGCGATGGCCACATGGACTTCATCACCACCAACCAAAACTCGACGGCGTTTGCGGATGGAACCAGCTTGGTCGAGCTGTTCATCAACGACGGTGTGGAGGGCGAAGCGGGCTTTACACGGCATGAAATTGGTGTGGGCGGGGGTGCACTGTTCACCCTCCACGACGTGGATGAGGACGGCGACCTCGATCTGATTCTCCCCCAGTTCTTCGACGGCGAGTCGTTGGTCTGGCTGGAGCAGCCGACCGAGCCCACGTCAACGTGGACCAAGCACGTGATCAACGACGACACCGGACGCGGCTTCAAGACCGAGGTTCGCGACATGAACGGCGATGGGCGTCCGGATTTGGTCTACGCCAACCACAACCATCAGCTGTCCGCGGTCACCGACGAGCGGGTCATGGGCGTGTACTGGTGGGAGATTCCACCGGCAGGGGAAGTTCGCGACCTCGCGGACTGGGGCGCAACCATGAACGTGGTGTACGAGGGGTTCAGCGTGGTTGAACCCGAAGTGGACCGCGAAGGTGCACCGGGCATCATCCACACCGGAGATGTGAACGGCGACGGTCTGATGGACGTCTCGGTTTCTGGCGATGGTGACGATGCCGTCTACGTCTTCGTTCAGGACGAAGCCGGTGGGTTTGTCGAGAACGTGATCGATGCCGGTGTGACCATGTCGGGCGACCACCGAATGACGGACCTGGACGGCGACGGAGACATGGACTTCATCTGGACGATCTTCGGTGAATCGGGCATCGCAGGCCCCGAGTCGATCGTTTACGGCTACCTGCAGGACTGAGGGATCAGCCCGCCTGAAGAATCAGGCGGGCAGCCCGAAGGCGTGCCATGGCGGACATCCATCGAACCAACCGGTCCGCCGTGGCGTCCGTGCTGCCAAGCTGCGCTTGAACGAGGGCGCGGCTCGTCTCGTTGCCCTTGCTTCGCATTGCCCACGAGCGCAGCACGAACCGTGCGGACTGGGCGTCGAGTCCCGCTGCGGGGGTGTAGATGACGGGAAGAAATCGTTGTTCGGCGGCATCCGCCACGGCGCCGCCGCGAATGGTCTCGCCATCGGATTCGACGACGATCATTGTTCCGTCGTTGCCGACATTCACGCACACGCGCCCGAGTGGTGGGCTGACTGCCCGCGCCATGGCGCGCACCGCTCGGCCCAACCGAGTCTTGCGGTCGACCCGATGAGCGCTGCGAGCCGCCACAGTCAAGCGATGACGTTGGGACAACAGAACACCGCTGAGGCATCGCGTCAGCAGCCGAATTCCGTCGTGAGCCGTTGGAGGGGGCGCGTCAATCCATTCTTCCGCCAGCAGTGCGACTGGGTCGTCCTTGAGGGGGTCGAGCGCCACCACGATGGCGGCGAGTTGCCGAATGTCGTCCACCGCTGAATGCGTGGTCAGGAAAGGGTCCATCGAGACCAACCGGAGTCCATTCGGCGTCTCGACCAAGAACCGCTCCAGGGGACCCGCGTGTACCGCGCCGGACGCGTGCAGGTCATGAAGCGCTGCCAGTCCCTCACCGAGGATCCGCGCGAGGCGTTCGGTTGATGCCATGTCTTCAACGGGGAACCGATCGGCCAACAGTCCGCCGTGTTGGACCACCCGCAGGTGGGGCCATTCCTCGCTGGGATGCCACGAGCACTCGGCGTTCGCCCCCTTCGCCATTCGACGAAGCATCACGGGGTCGGTCCGCCAACGCGGGCGGATGCACCGCAAAAACACCCGTTGGCCACCCGTAAGGTGCCAGCCTTCCCAAGTTGTGCTGATTGGGTCGGTCTGCAGCAGTCGGCTGCGACGGACGCCGTCAATCACCGGGGGCAACGCTGCGTGCGCCAGCTCCAGCTCGCGCAAGGCGAGGAGTGCAGCATCGTCGCCTTCCGATTCCGCGGCGGCGCGCGCCTCCGTGATTCGGTTGATGTCGGTGAATGAAGATTCCACGAGACTTCTTACTGCCCGGGATCCGTTGGTGCCAGTCACTCGTCGGCTGCGGCGCATGACCAGGAGCCGAGTACGCTCATTTCGAGCCGCCCGGGTGTCTCGGTCACGCGGTACGCCCGGATGTGCTGATCGTTGAATACTGCGAACTCACGGTTGCCGTCGCCGTCGTAGTCGTGGGCTGGAATCACGCGCAGCGGTGTGCATGGACCCGGGATGGTGTCGTAGGTCAAGGTGCGCTCCGCAGTCGGATCGGTGAAGATCACCGCGCCAACACAGCCGCGAACGCCCGTGGCGATCAGGAAGGGTGGCGCACCGTACCGACGGGTTTTGGTCACGCTTCCGACTTCGACGCCCCGTTGACGGGATGGCGCTGTGGAGCTCACCTTCGAGTCGAATCGACCGCGACTGGGCAGGACTTCATCGAGGCGCCAAGCCGCCCGTTCGACCCGATGAGCCTGTATGGCGGGCGAGGATCGGTCCTCGGGCAGGGGCGAGCCAGTGGGGAGCACGAGCGCGCCGTTTTTGGGTGCCCCTTTGGCGGCTGTTCCATTGCAGACCAGCGGGTCGCCGCTCGTGCGCACCTCGGCAGCGGTCTTGGGACCCACCACCACAGACCCTCCTCCGACCTTCCACGCAATCGCGTTCCGCCAAAAGAGGCCTCCCCACGAATCATCGGGCGTGGAGGCAGCCTTGACGGCATTTGCCAGGGCAGCGGCCGTTGGGGCGACGGGTGCGGCCGGGTTCGGTTGCACGGGGGCCGGGTCCGGTCCGTCGCCGCAAGACCAAAGAATGAGGAGGGTCATCAGCATGACACAGAACTATACACATCACCGACGGCGAGCGGAACCACCGAATTTGACTTCGAGGGCAGATTTCGACTTCGCGGCCCTTGGCCTGTGCAGTGCGGTCCCAAAAAAGGTCGAAGGCCGGACTTCTTACCACCGACGAGCGTTGGGGGGGGGACGCGCTCGACGAACAGCAAGAAGGCCCGGCCTTCTGGTTTAGAATTAACGGAGGGCTTTTTC
>JAYZVA010000191.1:0-7165 GCA_036156175.1 Myxococcota bacterium | reverse complement strand
ACCTCGAGCGCCTGTCGACGTGACCGCGTTGGTCACCGGCGCCACCGGTTTTGCTGGAACATGGTTGTGTCGGCTGCTCGTGCACCGAGGGGTCAACGTCGTTGGCTGGGCGCGAAACGCCCCCAGCACACCCGTGGCGGGGGTGAACTACCGGGCGGTGGACATTCGCGATGGAGCAACTGTCAAAGTTGCAATGGGTGAGTGCCGTCCCACCGTTGTCTTCCACCTGGCAGCATTGGCCGACCCCCGGGTCTGCGAAGAGCGTCCGGTGGAAGCGATGGCCATCAATGTTCAGGGGACCGAACATGTGTTCACCAGCATGCCAGACGGGGCACGAGGCCTCCACGTCAGCACGTGCCACGTGTACGGCCAAACCCCTCCCGTTCCGATACGGCCCGACACGCCGCTTGCCCCGGAGGGCGTGTACGCTGAAACCAAAGCCCTGGCCGACCGTTGGGTTGCAGCCGCACGGTTACCGGTTGCCATCGCCCGCGCGTTCCACCACACGGGCCCGGGGCAATCGGAGGCATTCGCGCTTGCAGACTGGTGTGGGCAGCTGCGACGGGGTGCCGGTCGATTGGTGACCGGCAATCTCGACGTCCGACGAGACTATTGCGACGTTCGGGACATCGTCAATGGCTACAGAATCCTGGCCATGCGGGGAGAATCCGGACGCGCATACCATCTGTGCTCCGGCCGTTCAGAATCCATGCGGACCTACTTGTCTTGGGCCGCTGGCGAGCGGCGGGTGCGGGCAACCATCGACCCGAGCCGCATTCGACTTCGGGACGTGCAGGACTTTCGTGGGGACCCTACGGCCGCAGAGGCCCTGGGCTGGCGGAGGACCCATTCGTTGGACCAAACGCTTGCAAGCATGGCCTCTGGCCGCGAAGCTTAATCTTCCCTGACGTCCATCACGCCGTCACCATCGAGGTCCCGACCGGTTCGCAGCACGTTGCCCTGTTCGTCGAGGTACTCCCAAAAGTCAATGCGACCATCACCTTTGGCGTCGCGTTCCTTGCGGCGAAGCTTCCCGTTCTCGTAATACTTGAACAGGTCCATGGCCCCGTTGTAGTCGGTGTCGACCTCGCTCATGACCCGGCGCCCGCCTTTGTAGTGGTCAATCCAGTCCACACGACCGTCGAAGTCGCCATCCATTTCTTCCTTTTGAATGGCGCCGTCATCCGTAAACCAGGTGCGGACATCGATCTTGCTGTCCCAGTTGAGGTCAACCTCTTTGCGCACCAACAGGCGATTGGCCTCGGAGCGCTCCCGAAAAAAGTTGTACACGTCCGCGACCTCGTCTCCATTGAGATCGATTTGCTGCTCCACAAGGCCGTTTTCGGTGGGGCGCTCGGAGAGGAGGGCAGCCGTGGTCACAGACGGTGTGCGCGCGGTCGCGCATCCAGCGCAGAGAGCAAAGGCGGGTAAAAGTCGGTTCACGCGGCCTCCTTTCGGATAACGGCAAGCTTGTTGCAGAAGTTTAGTGCGTGTGTCCAGAGTGTCAATCGTTTCGCGATCGATGCCGCTGCAAACCACGGCATGCTACCGTTGTTTGTCTTCGGGAGGCGCGGGATGTCGGAAACGGCTGGGAGAAAACACCTTTTGATCGTGGATGATGAGCCAGTCATTCTTCAGATCCTAAAGGCAGTTTTTGAAGACGAGCCGGTCCGCTTGTCGTGCGTGGGCACCGGCAAGGACGCCCTCCGAATTATGGAGGAGCAGGGATGCGACCTCCTCATTACCGATAAGAATCTGCCGGATGTAAACGGGTTGGAGTTGCTCAAGCGGGCCAAGGACCTGAACCCGTTCACAGAGGTCATCGTCATCACTGGCTATGCCAGCCTCGAGACCGCGCTGTCTGCGATGGAGCACGACGCGTTCGATTACGTCGTCAAACCGTTGAACAACGTCTTTGACATCCGGAAGAAGGTTCGGCGCGCCTTGGAGAAGCAGGCGCTCGCGATGGACAATCAACGGCTGCTGGCGGACCTGCAGCATCAAAATGAGGCCCTGGCTTCGGCCCTCGATGACTTGAAATCCCTTCAAAACGAACTGATTCAGTCGGAGAAGCTTGCGGGCATTGGAACGCTCGCTGCCGGGGTTGCTCACGAGGTGTCCAGTCCGTTGTTCGGAATCTTGGGTCTGGCGGAGGCGATCCCGGATGAAGCCGACCGGAACAAAGTTGACGACTACGCCACCGAAATTGCCACGTATTGCGCACACATTCGGGCGATTGTGATGGACCTGTCTGGCTACTCGCGGACGGGTGGGGACGACCTCGAATTGGTCGACCTAGCGGAGGCAATTGACGATGCGGTCCGGCTCGTCGAGCGAGCGACCGATTCGGAAGGCATTGACGTGCGGGTGGAGGCCGCGGCGAACCTCCGTTGCCTCGCGCTCGGCACGGAGATGCAGCAAGTGTTTGTAAACCTGATCAAGAACGCGCTCGAAGCCGTTCGCGACCAGCACGGGTTCTCCGGAGGACTGGTCACGGTGACTGCTGGACGGGGATTCGACCACGTGTGGGCCACCGTCGAAGACAACGGAGTGGGCATCCCAGCCGACCAACACAGCGTGGTGTTTGATCCGTTCTACACCACCAAGCCACCGGGCAAAGGAACCGGCCTTGGCCTAAATGTGGTGTACCGCATCGTCACCAAACACCGGGGGCTCATCACCGTTCGGTCTCAAGAAAGCGGTCCCGGCTGCGTTTTTCGCGTTCAGTTTCCGTTCGCGGGATGAACCGTGCGAATCCGTAGTCGTCTCATCGTGTTGATCGTAGCGGTCAGCGTGCTCCCGCTGACCATCCTCGGTCTGGGTGCGACGCAGGTTAGCGTCGAGCGATTGACGGCGAAGGTGGCGGACAGCCAGGCGCGTGCAGTGGACCAATTGGCCTCGGAGATCGACCTGTGGCTGCAGTTTCAAGCCTCCCTCGTGGCGGATCAGGTCGATGCGTTTCGGTTGGGGCGCCTGGACGACCGCAAGCTTGAGGGGTTCCAACGCCTTGCCTTTCAGCAGTTGAGCGATGCAAACATCGTTGCGGTGGTGAATTCAGAGGGCAGGGAGTTGGTTCCGAGTCTCTTCATTGACGCGCCTGTCGCCGGCTCTCTTCAGTCAAAAGACGTGGTCGACATCGCCCGATTGAGCGCGTTTCGCGAATCCCTTCCCATTGAGCGGATGGAGAGCGAGCAAGCACAATGGCGGGCGGATCCTGCAGCGGCGCGCCCCGTCATTGTGGGCACTCCGTACACCCCCGAAGGCCGGACAAGTCCGGTGCTTCCCATCGCGGTTCCGGATGGACCAGAGTCCCCCGTGTTCCTCGCTGTGGAGCTGTCGATGGGAAGGTTTGGGGGCCGGTTCGAACAAGCAGCCAATGACGGGTTGAGCGTGTCGCTGCTGGATGGCGGTGGTGTATCTGCCCTGTCGCGGGGTGCAGAAATCATCGAACCCGACCGGTTTCGCGCATTTCAGCCATCAACGGCCGCTGCGGAGGTAGTCTACACGTCAAGCGATGGGGTTGCCGTTCTGAGCGCGTGCGCGCCGGTGATGGGCACCGGCTGGCTCGTCGTGGTTGCCGAGCCGATGACCGTAATCACGGACGCTGGCGACGACATCAAAGACCGCACAGTGTTCATCAGTGTGTTCGCCGGCATCCTGTCGCTGCTGCTCGGGTTGCTCGTATCGGGCGGCATCGCCACTCGGCTGACCCGCGTGCGCGATGCGGCGCTATCGGTCGCCGAGGGCGATCTCGGCCGCACGGTGCGACTCGAAGGGTCCTCCGAAATTCGCGACTTGTCGCGTGCGTTCAACTTCATGAGCCGGCGCTTGGCATCCAACCAGAATCGGATCGCAGAGCAACAGCAGGAAATCGAAGCGTTCAATGTGGAACTGCAACGGCAGTTGGAAGCGCAGGAGACGCGGCTCATTGCGGCGAATCGTGCGATTTTGCAGAGTGGGCGGCTGGCCGCCGTTGGCGAAATGGGGGCAGGGCTTGCGCACGAACTCAACAACCCGCTCGCTGGCATCCTCGGTCTGGTGCAGGTGCTCCGGATCGGCAACCCCAGTCAACAACTTGCCGAGGTCGAGGAGCAAGCCCGCCGATGCAGCGCCATTGTGGCCGAGCTGCTGAAGTTCTCCGGAGCGCAAGACCGGAGCCGTGGAGCCCCCCCCGACGAGTGGGCGGAAGTGGACATTGGTGACCTCATGGAAGACGTCACTGGTCTGCTGCGAGGACCGTTTTTGAACGCTGGAATTGAAATTGATTGCCAGATTCCGCGAGGCTTTCGAGTCCTCGGCAACGCGGAGGCGCTCTCCGCGGCAGCGATCCAGCTGCTGAACAGCCTGAGGAGCGCGTGCCGAGGCACGGGGGTTCTCAAGGTTGACGGTCGGAAAGATGGAACGGACTTGAGCGTGGACTTCCACCTTTCTGGAACAGCGGTGGATGGCCAGAGCGATGACTGGAAGGCGGCTGGCATGGGTTTTTGGTTGGCACGAAGGGTTTTCGCCGACCACGGCGGCGAGCTCGTCGAGCCCACGCTTCAGCGGGATTCCGAGTCCGGAACCTGGACAATCCGGATACCAGTACTGTGATGCGGCAACAACTCCAACTGCTACTGCTGATCGCCCTCGTGATCGCGCTGGGGGCAGCAGGCTATCGGATTTTATTCGGGTCAGGGCCGGGATACGAGTTGGTGGTGGTCTCCGCCGCGGGCGCCACGGCGGAGGTTGGTGGGCGGTCGGTCGGCGAAATCGGGCCAGGCACAACGCTTCCGGTGGATTCTCGGGTGCAAACTGGCGAAGACGGACAGGCGCGGCTTCGGTATGGCGACAACGCTGAGCTTTTGATGGCAGAGTTGTCATCGATTCAGGTGGTGAGTGCCGATCCCACTGGGCTACGGGTGGAGCTGGAGTCGGGGACGGTGTCGGCGCGGGTTCGCCAGGGCGCTGCGCCATTGAACATCAGCAATCGGGGCCGGTCTGTCGGCGCAACGGATGCGGACTTTACGGTCATGGTTGGGAGCTCCGGACCGCTGTCCGTGGCAAGTCAGCGCGGCAAGCTTTCCCTGATTGGAATGGGCGACCAGTCCATTCTCGAACCGAATACAAGCCTCCACACGCACGGAGCCGACCGCACCGCCGTGCTGCCCATCACGGAGAGCCTGCTGTTCGAGGTGGAGTGGCCCGAGGAAACCAAGACCCGGGAATCGACTGTCGAGGTTGCCGGAACCACGGACCCTTATGCAACTGTCACGCTCGGCAGTGGGCCGGATGCGGTGCGTGTGCGGGCGGATCGGGATGGCCGGTTCCGTGCAACGGTTCCGCTCATCGAGGGGGACAATGACATCGAACTTCGAGTCAGGGACGTGTCGGGACGCAAAGCAACAAAGCGTCAGGCGCTCAGCCGTGACACAACGGCACCCACCATCGAGGCAGCAGAGGTGGTTTGGGGCCAATGAACTTCGCGATGCTCGCATGGGTTCTGCTCAGTGCTGCGGAGGCGCAAGCCCGGCCCGCGCTGCTGGCGGACTTGGCCGGACCTGTCTCGGCCCACGGTTCCCGAGCAACCATCGTTGCGGTCACCCACGACGATGGTCGACCCGTGGACGGACCGCCGCCCACGGTCCGATGGGATGATGGGGAGCAGCCCATGGTGCCCAACGGATCCGGACATTGGGCGCTCTCCATCGACCCCGGGGATTCCGCTGGAGCCAGCGTATCGTGGCTCAATCAAACCAAAGAGCTGCAGTTCACCCCGAGGGCGTTCAGCGCGAGCGACCTCGTGGCGGTGCCGCGAGTCGACATCAAAGTGGGGGAGGCGGCAACGTTTGCAGTGCGGGCCCGCGACCGCATCCTGAAGGACCTTCGGGTCCAGGCCCGAGAAGGCTCCGCAAACGTCGACTGCACCCCTGGCGATTGCCGCGTGGAATGGACGCCTTCGCCCGCACCATTCCCGCGATCGGTGCCGCTCATCGTGTCCGATCCCGGACGCCCAAAACAAGCGCCGACCGTCGTGGTCGTGCGGCTGGCCGCTACGCCCAGCATTCCCGTCAAGACTGAAACCGGCGCCCGCGTCACCATCGAGGTGGGTGGACGGAAATCCGAACCCCAGGTTGCCGACGATGCCGGCGAAACCCGCTTCCGCGTAGTCGTGTTCCCGGGGGACGAGCGCGCAACCGTGTCATTGGAAGACGCCTTGGGGAACCGACAGACCAGCACGATCGTGATTGGGGGAAGCACAGGGCCGACGGTGAGCGTGGGGCACCAGGGAACGATCATCGAGGGGGCGCCCTGGCCGCTTGCCTGGATCGCCGCGACCCATGCGGATGGTCGACTGTGGAACGGCAATTTGCCCACCTGCTCCGGTTTGACCGAACGGGGGTTGACTGCGGTCACAGAAGGTTTGTGGGTCGGATTGGTCAATGCAACAAACAATCTCGACATGCGGGTGTCGTGCCGGGTCGGTGGAGGCCAGGAGTCGGATGTGGTGGTGCCCATTGACCGAGTGCGGGCAACCCGGCTGGTGCTGCAGGTGTATCCACCGGTCTTGAGCGCCGACATTCCCATTGCGGAGCTGCAGGCGTATCTGGTGAACGGTGTGGGGGAACGACTCCCTTCCCAGGGAATTGCCCTGGAGGCCGAGCAGGGGACTCTGCAGCGAGACACGGAGGGTGACGAGCGCTGGGTGCGGGCCCGATATGATGGGTCGAATGCCGCCTCGAGTGAGTCGGATGTCCTGCGCGCAACGTGGGTCCGACCCGCGGGAACTGGTGGGGTGTGGAATGCAGCCCTCAACGCCTACGCTCCGGGGGTGGGCGACGATATCCTTGCCGACGTTCGTGTTGTGGACCAAGGGGGGCGGCCCCTGCCGGGAGTTCCGGTCGTTGTGTCGCTCGGGGACAATCGCGAGCGATTGGTCAGCGATGCGAGAGGATGGGCGACGGCCTCCTTCCCGTGGCCTCGGCGTACGGCCGTCGCCCGAGTTGTCGCGCGCGTGGATGGCGAAGAGCTTGTCGGTTTTGTCCTGAGGGGTGACAGGCCCGCGCGGTCTCCGGGTGCTCCAGACTTGGTGAACGAAACCGCGGTCGTCATTCAGCCGGGTCGGGTTCACGGGGTTGTGCTGAACACAAACCGACGGACGTTGGTCAACGACGGTCAAACCGCC
>JAYZVA010000190.1:0-7818 GCA_036156175.1 Myxococcota bacterium | reverse complement strand
CGCCGCGGTTCTGGGCGTGCACCAACGAAAAGAACCCATCGATGACTTTGATCTCTTGGGTGCGGTAGGCGATGTTGTTGACCACCCAAATTTTGGTGACCTGATCCACGATCAGCCAAACGACGGCCATCGCGGCCATCCACCTGAACTTCAGCGTCTCCAACATGGGTGCTTTTTCCAACAAAACCTCCGACGGCCCCCCCCGTAACCGGGAACCAAATCCGGGCAATAGGGGTCATCTTGTTATGCAGGAGTGTAGACCTTTGGATTAAGACCTCCAGCGTCGTCATTTCGAGGGCGCAGTCTGGGAGCAAGCCATGCGTTGGGTGGAACTCGCGTTCATCATCTTGTCCGGCCTCGCCGGCGCCGTAAGCTTTGGGTACGTCTTGTGGACCCGAAGGCTCGGGCACATCTGGCCCAAGCGCAACGAGATCGAAATCATCAACAAGAAGGGCCTGTTCACCGGCATCGCCGAGGTGGCGCTCCAGACCCGCGTGATCGCAAACCGCCCCATGGTGGGAACCATCCATTTGGTGGTGTTCTACGGATTCGTCTCCTTTGGAATCAAGAGTGTCACCCACGTTGCAGCTGGGGTCATGGGGCTCAACGAGCCGATTCATCTCGGCCCCATCGACGTGTTCCTCGACGTGATCTGCGTGTTGGTGCTGACCGCCTGCGTGTTGCTGGCCATCCGCCGCTATTTCTTCATGCGCGACCGACTCACTCACCCCGTGGAGTCGGGCATCGTGCTGAGCCTCATCGCCGGGCTGATGGTCACCTACATGCTCGAGCGCCCGACGTTTGGCGTCAACCTCGGCTTGGAGGGGACGGCAGCGAAGGTCAACTGGTGGGTGCACTACCTCATCCTTTGCGGGTTCCCTGCCCTCATTGCGTACGGCAAGCACCTGCACTTGATGATGGCGCCCCTGAACGTGGTGCTCAAACACATGACCGAAGTGCCGTCGGACCGGCCCATCTCGGGCGGCGACTTCGAGATGCCCGAGGACGAAGACTTGTTCGAGGCGGAGTACGCGCGGGTTGGGATGCCGAACGGCGTTGCCGACTTCAGCTTCCATTCCTTGTTCGACACAACGGCGTGCATCGAATGCGGGCGGTGCAACGATGCCTGCCCATCGGCCGGCGCCGGGCTGCAGCCCCGCGACCATTTCGTGCTCTCGCTGCGGGACCCCACCGTCGACTCCGAGGGGCTTGCCGAACTCATCCCACCGGACATCCTCGCGACCTGCACGCAGTGCCGGGCGTGCGACGTCGTCTGCCCCGTGGGCAACCGTCCTTCCAAGGCGGGCCTCGAGATTCGCGGACGGATGAGCTTCGAAGGACTGTACCCTGTGCCCGGCCTGACCGACGGCGCGAGTCCCGCAATCGCCACCGGCAACCTGTTTGGGGAGGGCCCCGAGACGCGCGCCGCCTTGGTCCGCGACCAAGAACTCCCCATCTACGACCACGAACAGCACGACGTGCTCTTTATTCTTGGGTGCCAGGGGGCCAACTCACCGGACCTTCAGCCGATCATCGGCGCGACCGCGCGACTGCTCGAAGCCGCGGGCGTCAAGTACGGTGTTCCCGCCACGGAATCGTGTTGGGGCGAGGCCCTGGTGCACGGCGGCGGATTGATGGAGGACTGGCCGTTCTGGAAGCTCGAGCGAGCCGAAGAACTGGACACCGCTCTCGGAGGAGACCGGACGCGTACCATCCTCACGATCTGCCCCCACTGCAAGGATTCGATCGGCACGCAGTACGCCGACGCTGGTCACGTGTTTCCTTCGGTGCGCTCCCACGTCGACTTCCTCGCGGAGCTTGTCCGAGACGGGCGCCTCACGGTCGAGAAGAAAACCGAGTCGATGGCCGTCCACCATCCGTGCAAGATCATCCACAACGACGAAACGGCTTTGATGGACCAGCTGCTCGAGGTGAGCGGCGTCACGGCATTCACCGCTGGAAAGAGCCCCAACATTCCATCGTGCTGCGGCGGTGGAGGAGGCGGCTTTTTGTGGGATTCTCCGGCGAAGGTGAATCGCAAGCGGATGGACGAAATTGCCGCGACCGGACAGACCAAGACGGTGACGTCGTGTCCCGGCTGCCACCGGATGCTGGACGTGGCCAAGTCCGAGGATGCCGAGATCACCGACATCGCGAACGTGCTGTACGAGCGGGTGCACGCCGCCCGCGCAAAGAAGCGTGCGGCAGAAGCACCGGAGGCGGCCGCGCCAGCCGCCGAACCCACCCCACCGGCAAAGTGAGATCCCGAGTTGGGCTTGACCAACCCCCCATCAATGCCGTAAACCGTATGCGTATGCGCTTGTTTTCCACCGTCCTCTTGACCACCGGCTGCGGCATCACCGCGGCAGAGGACGCGTTTGTGGAGGCCGACCCCACTCCGGTGTCAGAGGCCATGCGGGTTCTCGACCCCGGCCCCTTGGTGGACCTGGTCCATCGGCCGGGCGACGCGATCAAGGCCGACGAGGCGTGCCCTCGCGTGGTCTCCTTGGATGCGGGCACCAGCGCCACTCATGAACGGTGGATCGGCGGCTGCATGACGGACGATGGAGCCGCCGTGTTCGGAACCCTGGAGCGATTCGATGGCCCCAACCTGGCCTGGGTCACCGGCAGCGAGTTCCGAATCGAGCAAGCCGGCGAAGTCCTTTTCGCCCTCGACGGCGCCGTCGAGCTGACCGACGTGGATGCGTTGTGGCTGATGGATGTATCGGTGTCCATCTGCGGCTTGGCGGAGTGGCGCTGCGAAGACGGCATGATTGGGATGGACCTGACGAGCACGTTGTTCCCGTCGAGCGGCTTCCCCGACGATTACGACGCCACGCTGAGCGGTGCCATCGCAACCGACAGGTCCACCATGACCGTGGAAGGCGCCTGGAGCATGAGGGCCGACTTCTGCGCCATCGAGCCCACCCACGGCGCGCTGACCATTCGTCAGGGCGACCTCCATGTGCTCACCTTGGACGGCGCCCAAGACTGCGACGCTTGCGGCCTATGGGAAGTGCAGGGGCAGCCAATGCCGGGGCTCTGCGGGCTGAACCGCTGATACCCCCGCCCCCACAATGCGCTCCGTACTCGTCCGATTCACCGTCGCGGTCTTCGCGGTCCACATGGCGGTGCGCTGGGCACTGATCGCGGCGTACCCCGAAAACTACAGCATGGACGCCTATCAACGGTGGGGCGGTCGGGAGCACGTCCTCGTGCAGGATTGGCTGCCCGTGACCCAGGGACTGGTCTGGGCGGTGGCCAAGCTGGGCGGTGGCATCGACGCCATGCGGCTTGCAATGGCGGTTGTCGGTGCGCTGGCGGCCACCGCCGGTGCATGGGTGGCTCGGGTCGTGGGCGGTCCGGCCGCCGGATGGCTCTTTGTGCCGGTGGGACTCTTTGGGCCGTTCCTGACCTGGTCGGTGGTTCCGTACCAAGAGGGCGCGTTTCTGGCCGCATTGTTCGGAGGGATGGCGGTGGCGTTGGCCGCCCAATCCGAGGGCCGACAGCCCACCCATCGCTCGTGGTGGGTCGCCGACCTGTTGATCGGACTGTTGGCCCTGGTCCGCTACGAGGGGTGGCCGGTCGTCATCGTCTACATCGCGTGGCGCCGCGACGCCCGAGCCTTCATCGCGCTCTGGGGCGCCGCAGTGTGGCTGATGTGCAAAGCGAACGGTCTCGAAGGACACGCGGCATCGCCCATCTCCTATGCCGACTGGGAAGGCATCCAAGCCCGCTTCACCCTGACCGGGCTCAACCACACCCTGCGGCGCCTCTTGATGCAATCCATCGACACCGCAGGCGTGCTGTTGATCCCCGCCGGAGTGGCGGCCTGGGAAGCCCTGCGTCGCCAACGCCGGCCGGCCACCTGGCTGTTCGGCCTGGTGTTTGCGGGACAGCTGGCCGCCCTCGCCGGGTGGATCGTGGGCCTCGAAACCGCGACCTACCGAATGCAGGCCGTGCCCGGAGTGCTGGCAGGCTTGTTCCTCGCCACCGCGGCGGGCCTGTGGTGGCACCGCACAAGGAGCCGGGGCGGGCGGCTCGCCGTGACGGTCGTGGCTGTCGCAGCGTCGGCGGCATTCATCGAGCAAGGATTCGATAACGCCAAGCGCTCGACCCGTTCGGTGCGGTGGGAACAGCGACTCGTGACCAGCATGAACGACTGCCCAACGTGCACCTACCTGGTGACTCCGCGAACCGGCCTTGGGACGCGGGACCGCCACGACGGGTGCGAAATCATTCAAGGGCTCAGCACTCATCTTCATGGCGAAGCGTTCTGGTGCATGGCCTGGGGAACGCCGCCCGACGCGTTCGTGGCAACCCACGCCGCGCGCTGGCGGAAGGGCGGGTACGTAATTCGAGACGCCCGCAAGTCGGATCGGGCCTCAAAGGACAAGCGATAGTCCGCTTTCCCGTGCTACCATCCCACCATGCGCGTTTTGGCACTCAGCATGATGGTGTTCGGATGTGGAAAGTCCGACAGTGGGATTCCGATGAGCGGCGGGGGAACCGCCTTTGAGCCCAACACCGACCCGCCACCGGCGCCGCCACCCGACCCCGACACCGCCGACCCCGACACAGAAGACGACACCGCGGCGTCCTCTTCATCCGACGACACCGCCACCCCAGGAGGCAGCGGCGACGGCGGTGCGCCCGACGACGGCGGTTCGGGCGACGACACCGGACTCGTGATCGAGGGCACGGGGTACGGGCGCGGAGACGTCGCTTACAACCTCACCGCGACCGACCAAGCGGGGCTGCCCTTTGCCCTTCACAGTCGATACGGTGGCAAAGTGGCGTTGGTGGTTGGAAACCTGGATGTCAGCACCACGACCGACACGCTCGCCAACATCGCATCGATCGCGAGCGAGCACTCGGACGTGAGTTTCATTGCGTTGATTGGTCGAAACGCGCTCGGGGTCCAGTGCGACCAGGCGTGCGCGGCATCCGTTCAGAGCACCTACGGGTTCTCTCCGGTCCTTTGGGAAGCGGCGGCCTCCATGGCCGAGTTCAACGCGTGGGCACAAGCGCAGAACACCATGACCTACCTCATCGACACGACCATGGTGATCGACTGGACCAAGAGCGGAACCGCAAATGGCAGCCAGGTGGACGACAAACTCGACGACCTTGAGTAGCGCCTCACCCCGTTGATTCGCCGAGCGCCGCCAGAATCGCGGTCGCCAATGCCGGGCCCACGCCACTCAGCTGGGTGAGTTCTTCAACCGACGCCGACCGGACGCCCTGAACGCTGCCGAATCGCGTGAGGAGGGCCTTCCGCCGGGCGGGACCAACTCCTGGAATGCCGTCGAGTTCGCTGATGAGTCGGTTGGAGCGACGCACTTTGCGGTGGTATTGGACCGCTGTTCGGTGAGACTCGTCTCGCAGCGCCTGAAGAAGCAACAGGGCCGGATCATTGGACCGCAACCGTTGGGGGTCCTTGAGCCCGGGAACCACCACTTTGTCGACCGCGAACCGATCGCCGCGGGCCACCTCCACGCGGGGCTTGGCGAGACCAATGACGGGTTGATTGTGAGCACCCAGGTCTGCCAAGACGGCCTGAACCACCGACACTTGCCCTTTGCCGCCATCCACGACGATCAAATCGGGAAGTGCATCTTCCGGTTTGGCATCCGGCTTGCGCGAACGCTTGACGCGGCGTTCCAAAATTTCACGCATGGTGGCGTAGTCGTCCGGTCCTTGGACGGACCGAACGCGGTACCGGCGGTATCGCTGGCGATCGGGAATGCCATCGATGAACACAACCTGACTGGCCACCGGATCGGTCCCTTGGATGTTGGAGTTGTCGAAGCACTCGATGTGGTGCGGCCGGCGCCCGAGTCGCGCAACCTCCTGCAAGCGATCGAGGGCCTCGTCGGTTCGCGCGTGACGCAGCAGGGCCCGGCGAAGCGCTCCCTCCGCGTTCTTCAAGGCCAACTCAACCACCCGAACTTTGTCGCCTCGAACCGGGCGCCGCACTTCAACGGTTCGGCCCCGGCGCTCCCCCAGCACTTCTTCGAGGATTCCCACTTCGGGGCAGTCGGTGTTCAGCAGCACCAGACCTGGAATCAGACCGGCGCTTTCGTACCAAGCCAGAAGCAACGACGACAACACTTCGCCATTCTCACCCACGACTTCATCCACCGGGAAAGAACGAACCTCGTGCATGCGGCCGGCCCGAACGGGCAGCAACACCGCCATCGCTCGATCGCCTTCCCGAACGATCGCCCACGCATCGTGGTTTCCACCGGTGCCGTCGGCGGCAATTTGCGCTTCGAGACTGGACTGAACCGCCCGAATGACGTCCCGCACCCGCGCGGCATCTTCGTACTCTTCCCGTTCCGCATGGGTCATCATCTGCTCGTTGAGCCGTCCCAGCAGTTCCCGATTCTTGCCATCGAGAAACAACATGGATTGCTCCACGACATTGGCGTAGTCCTCGGTCGTGCACGCATCGACACAGGGGGCCAAGCAGCGGTGCATCTGGTGAAGCAAACACGGGCGCTTCCGGCGCTTCATCTCGTCGTCTGTGCAGGTTCGGAGCGGAAACCGTCGCGACAGAAACTCGAGGGTGATGCGGGCACGGTGGGCCGAAGCGTAGGGACCGAAGAATCGCGCACTGCCCTTGCGCTCGCGGGTGATCCGATACCGCGGCCAGTCGCCCTTTGGGTCGATCTTCAGGTGAAGGAAGGATGAATCGTCACGGAGGCGCACGTTGTACCGCGGACGGTGCTTCTTGATGAGGGTGTTTTCAAGAATCAAGGCCTCTTTTTCGGTCCGAACTTCGGTCACCTCCACCGCGGTCGCCCGCCGCATCAAGTGGGGGACCATCGGCCGTTCGTCGTGGCCCAGGACGTACTGCGACACCCGGCTTTTGAGATCTTTCGCCTTCCCAACGTACAAGACCCGCCCGCGGGCGTCCTTGAACAAATAAACGCCGGGACCGCGGGGCAAGTCGCGGGCGGCAGCATCCAGCGCATCGTGCCCCACGCGCCGCTACTCGCTGATGACGAACCGATACGGATCGCGGAAGGCCAGGGCCTCCCCGGTCAGGTTCCGGCACGTGCGTTCGCGGTTCAACTCCACGCACAGTTCGTGCGCACGAGCATCGGTCGGGACCGGAACCGCAGTGGGCGCCAACCCGTAGTCCACGCCTTCCAGAAACACGCGGGCACCGGACGGTACGGTGTCCACGGTCACCGTGGGAATGCCCGGCGTAGCGGTCGTCACTGTTGGTGAAGCGGTCACTTCTGTCTTCGCAGTGGATTCCGGCTGGGGACCCAAGAAGTACCAGCCGATCATGGCCAACAAAATGGCGGTCAAGAGCACGTGCATCCAAGGAATGCCCGCCTCATCGATCTCCAACTCGCGCACCGGCGCCGAGTCCATGGCCGCCTGAAAATCCTTGAGGGGTCGTGCCACATCGGTCCACTTGCCCAACCCGAGTTCTTCTTCGCGCTCCGAAGTGTTGGTGACACCCCGGGCCCCCAACCAGCGGGGGACGGCGTCCGGTACCGATGGCAACTCATCGGACATCGATTCCGGATTGGCCGGCGGTGCCGTCGGTGACCGCGGCCGTGCGGGAGGCGATGGCGGGGTTTCGGGCACGGGGACGCGCAACGGCTCGGGCTTGGGCTGCGGCGCAGGCGCAGGCTCGGGCTCGGGCTCAGGCTCGGGTTCCAGCTCAGGCTCAGGCTCGGGCTCGGGCTCAGGCTCCGGCTCCGGCTCAGGCTCCGGCTCCGGCTCGGGCTCCGGCTCCGGCTCCGGCTCCGGCTCGGGCGCGGGCTCCGGCTGCTGCGCGCGCAGCAACATCCCAGG
>JAYZVA010000189.1:0-17505 GCA_036156175.1 Myxococcota bacterium | reverse complement strand
CCCCGACACCATCATCATTCGGGTCAATGCCGGGGCGTCTGACGCCCCCATCGCGGATGCGGGCGACGACGTTTCGGGCGACGACTGCACCGACATTCCCCTCGATGGTTCGGGCTCCTACGACCCGAACGGGGAACCCCTCGAGTACGCCTGGGATCTCGAGGAACGCCCGGCAGGCTCATCCGCCACAACCGATTCGTTTGCCGACCCGACGGCCGAATTCACCACCTTCTACCCCGATGTCGATGGCGAGTACGTTCTCTCGTTGTCGGTGAACGACGGCGTGGGGTGGTCTGTTCCCGATGAGATCTCCCTCGTCGCCAGCGAGCGAAGCTTCAACAGCCCGGCCTCCGTCAATCCGGGAGCACCGCTGGTATACGACGGCGGCGAGACGCTCTGCGAGTCCACGGGGTTCTCGTCATACATCTGTGGCCGATGCGAGGCCCAAACCATCACCTTGGGCTCGGACGCACTGGTGAATGACCCCGACGGGGACACGGTCAGTTTCACATGGAGTTCCGTATCGGGCTCATCGGTCATTCCGACGCCCAACCGACTCTCCACGACCGCCGTCGTATCGGGTGCTCAGCCGACTGCTCCGGGCGAATGCGAGCCAAACACCTACGAGTTCCGCCTGACGGCCGTCGATTGCGCGGGTCAGGAGAGTTCACAGACGGTCGTTCACACCGTCAACTGCTGCGGCGTCCTCTACGAGTAAGCGGCGATGCTCTTCGCCGCTCTGGTGGCCCTGCAGGCGTTCGCTGGACCTCCCGTGCCCATCCATGGGGACTTTCATCCGTGCCCAAACGCGGCACTCCCCCGCCTCGTCGACGCCCGGTTGGTCGTGTGCACTTCCGCGGGGGAGCCGACCGTCCGGATCGACCCAAAGACGCGGGTGATTTCCGTGGAATCCGCCCCGACAGCGGTTGACCCTGCGGGCCTGATCCCCTCGCCCATGCTGGGCACCACGCCCATCGCCAACGACCATGGCATCGCCTGGGTCTCCGGAGAGCACAAAGGAACCCGCGAACTGTGGTGGCAGCGAGCGGGATCGTCGCTGCCCATCGCCCTCGATGCGGGTGCGGCGGAGCCGAATCACCCGGTGAGTGATGGTCGTCGCATTGCATGGGTGAGTGCCGGTCGCATCAAGACCTACGACCCGGTCAACGGACGCAAAACGACGGTGGATGCCGCAACGGGTTTCCACACCCCACCCGCCTTCCACGATGGCACCCTCTGCTGGGAGACGCGCACCGACACCGATGTGGACATTGTCTGTTCGGACGGCGTGACGCTGACCCGGGCGGGACACCAAACCCGACCGGTTCGAATCGGAACCCAGTTGTACTTTTTTGAGAACGGCCTGCTGTGGGTCTGGGACTGGTCCTCGTGATCGGGATGATCATCGCACTGAGCGCCGCGCTGGCCATGATGGGTGCGGGCTGCTGGATCAGTCGTGATGAAGGAGCCACCGCCTGGGCGCATGCACTGATTGGTGGACTGCTCGTATGGGGGCTGGTTGGACTGGCGCTGGGATTGATGGGGCAGTTGACCCCCACAGCATTTTTGATCGTCGCGGGGATGAGCTTGTTCGGCTGGAGTCGCGCACGCATCGACCCGCCTCCATGGGTGGCACTCATCCCCGCGCTGCTCCTGGCTGCACCAGCCCTGATCGATGCCACTGGCAGTCTCACCGGAGTCGATGAGCTGTACCTGCACGGAGGCCTCTCTCAGCAACTCGCAATCCACGAGGGGCTGCTGGGTGGGGTGCTCCACCCCAACGGAAGCCGCCCGCTGACCTTGCAGTTGGTCTACACGGGTCTGTGGTCCACCGGACACCCCAGCAGCCTTTCCAGCTTCCACTGGATCCTTGCCGTCGCCCTGCTGACGCTCGTCATCCAGTTGGGCCGGCTTCACTTGGGTGCCCTCTCCGTTGGGCTCATCGCCGCCGCCGTCTTGGGCGGCTCGACCACCGTACAAGAATCCATTGGGCAAGCAGCCTCCGATCTGCCCACCGCCTTCGCGGTGTTGGCGGCGATGGATGCATCGTTGCGCCGCAACATTCGCCTGGGAATTGCGTCAGCGGCCGTCGCTTTGAGCATCAAGTACACGGCTGCTGCACCGCTTGTGGGCATCGCGCTTGCCGCGCGACTCCCACTGCCCACCATCGCAACGACCGCCATGGGCGCGGTACTTCTGATCAGCCCTTGGTGGCTTCGAAACGCGCTCGAGTCACTCCACCCGTTGTTTCCTTTCACCGGCTGGCCAGACCCATCGATGGCGTTTCAGTCGATCGAAAAATGGGGAGCGGGTCGAACGGTCGCCGACTTTGCCCGGTTGCCATACCGGGCGGTGTTCGAAGCGGACCCGCAGACCTATCGATTTCATGGTCGGCTTCACCCATTCATGCTCGCATGCGTGCTGATGTTGCCCGTGGCCTGCCGCCCAACGAAGTGGCGGCCCTGGGCCATCGCCGGCATCACCGGTTCGATTGGATGGGCCATGGGGCCGCACTGGTTGCGGTACCTCATTCCCACGCTGCCCATCCTCGCGCTGTCTGGATCCGCCATCGTTGTGTGGGTGGCGCGCAACCGACTCGGTCTGGGGATGGTCTGGTGCGGTCTGATCGGACTGGCTCCAATGGGCTTGATCGGCACCGATCGCCACTTGAGCCGCGAGCTGAAAGCGCGCACGAGTTCCACTGACCACACGCCAACCGTCGTCGAGTTCTGCAATCGGCACGTGCCCGAAGACGCGACGATCGCGCTGTTGTTCGCGTGGGAGGGAGCGGCCATCCAGCGACGACAGATCCTGGGAAGCGTCGAAGACCACATCCCGTCTCGGCATTTCATCTTGAGTCACCCCACCGATCCGCTGGGTGCATTGCGCCGGGCCGGGGCGACCCATGTGTTGATTGGAAACGTTGATTTTCGACGCCAGCTCTACCCGACCATCCCCGAAGCAGACTTTGACGCGGAATACCGAACACCGGTGTCGGCGATCAACCACCACCTGCTGATGGGCGCCGATTTGCTCTTTTCCACGGCAACCCATCGCCTCTACCGTCTGCCTGCCGATGGACTTGACACTTGAGCCACACGGAATATTTGACGGTTCCTGCGGAAGTGGCGGAATTGGTAGACGCGCTAGATTCAGGTTCTAGTGGCCGCTTGGCTGTGGGGGTTCAAGTCCCCCCTTCCGCACCACTCTCTTGAAACCCACCGGTCCTTCACCGGTGGGTTTTTTTTGGGCAGTGCGACCGCGACACCAATGTCGCTGTTTCCCGATTTTGGGGAACGTCGGTGAGCGGAGATCAAGCGACGTCTTGCTTTTCTGCTCTTTGGCACGCCGTTTGCACTAAGTTCTCCCACACACCCAAGGAGGGACCATGAAGTTTGGCTTACTGCACCTGGGGCTCGTCCCCCTGCTCACTTCTTGCAGCGAGGCCGCGTTGTCGAAGGCCCTGTCTTCCGAAGATGCCGAGATGGCGGACGCCGGTTCTGCAGCCGAGAACTACGACGACGGTGACTACGGCGCCGAAGACGGATTTGCACCGGAGGAAGAAGAAGAACTCCTCGCGTTGCTGCCGGCGACCACGCCCGAGTACGTCTTTGTGGCCAACCCCGATCGGAACACCGTCACCCGGATTTCGGTTCCCGCCCTGTCCGTGATCACCACCGAGGTGGGCTCGAACCCCATCTCGGTCGCCGTCACGCCCGATCACGCAACGGCGGTGACCTTCAACATGAACTCGAACGACATCAGCATCATCGATGCCGCAACCCTTGAGGTTCAGACGGTGGGCGTGCGGGAAGGACGCAACGAGATGGTCATGTCTCCGGACGGGGAATGGGTCATCTGTTTCTTCAATCAAGACTCCGACGAGGTTGGGTCGCGTTCTGGGGGAGCGCAGTCATTCAACGACATCAGCTTGGTCAACATTCGGACGCTCGAGCACTTCCCCATGGTGGTCGGACCCAACCCCCGTGGCGTCCATTTCTCCGCCGATGGCGCCATTGGCGTGATCGTGAGCGATGCCTACCTCTCTCGCATCGACCTCACCGCCGATGAGCCCGAACCCGAGCACATCCAGATCACCGATGACCTGATCGACCCGCCGCTCGCAGAGGAAGTGGTGCTGGACCCCATGGGTGCCACGGCCATCGTGCGGCAGTTCGGGGCCACCGACCTCGTGCACGTCGACCTCGACCTCCTCGAGCGAACGCCGCTCGATGTGGGTGACAATCCGACCGACTTGGACATCACCCCAGACGGCACTGAGCTGGTCGTGGTCGCCCGCGGGTCGGGCGAGCTGTGGGTCTACGACTTGGCCGATCCGTTTGACTCCCAGTCGGTGCTCTCCTTGCCCGATGAGACCGTATTTGGTTCCGTCGTACTGAGTCCCGACAACGCACGAGGCTTGCTCTACAGCACTGCTTCGGGCGCGAGCCTGTATGCCAGCTGGGACCGCGGGAGCGACGCCGTGGTGCTCCGCGACTTGGTCAAGCCCGTCCAGGGGGTGGGAATCAGCCCAACCGGCGGGACCGCCATCATCAGCCACAGCGCTGCCAACGGAACCGATGTCGACGCCAGTTCGCCGTACTACAACCGTCCGGCCCTCTCGCTCGTCGACCTCGACACCTTCTTCGGGACCTCTCTGGCGCTGCCTGCAGAACCGACCCAATTCGCCAACACACCCGATGGTGAAACCGGATTCTTCGTCATGGACGGCCAACCGTACCTCGAAGTCTTGAACTTCAAGACGCTGATTCACGACGAAATCGAGCTGAAGAGCAACCCCGTTCACCTCGGAACCCTGCTCGACACCGACACGGCATTCATCAGTCAAGAGCACCACCTGGGACGCATCAGCTTCTTCCACCCCGAAGACGGCGACCTGCAGACCATCACGGGCTTCGAACTCAACGCAAACATCGAACAGTGAGGCCATCATGAACCCGGCACTTTTCCTCCCGCTGTTGGCCTTCACGGGCTGCGACCTTTGGCCTTCCACGACAGATTCCTACATGGGATCGCTCTGGAGCACGTCCATCGTCACCCTCGACGACGGCGTCTATGCCCGACTCCCTGAGGCCGGCGCACTGGTTCGAATCGGCACCGATCAGACCTGGCAGGTGGTCGATCTCAAAGGCGCTGAGCCGCTGAGCATTCGACCCGACGCTGGAAAGAATCGCCTCTTGGTGCACGCCCAATGGCCGGTCTGCGAAGATCAAGACTCCGCAATCAAGCGGGTCGACGACTGCCCCGAGAACGCGTTGTCCTACCGCACCGAACTGGCGATCATCGACAACGGAAGGCGGACGGCGACCGCATCGATCCCGACCCACATGAACGCCATGACGTTCACCCCGGATGGAACCACCGCCCTGGCCTTCATGGACGATGCCTCGGACAGCACGAACGTCAGCGGACCCATCGTGGACCTCAGTGAGGTGATCTTGCTGGACCTGGACTCGGGTGACACCACATCGGTTTCCGTCGGCTTCATGCCCAAAAACATCCTGTTCACCGCCGATGGGCAACGCGCGGTCATCATGTCGCGATCCAAGGTGGTGGTGCTGGACTTGGAATCGCAGTCCATCACCGTCGAGTACCCGCTGACTCTGGATGCCGACATCGAGATCGACCCTTCTGCAGCCGTGCTCACCCCCGATGAGCGGTACGTCTTGATCGCCATCGAGGGCACCAATGACTTGTACAAGCTGGACCTGGAAGTGGTCAGCATTGACATGGAAGCCCTCGACTCAAGCCCGTCTGACATGTCGGCCGATCCGGAAAACGGCCAGACGGTCCTCGTGTACCGCGACCGGGCGCAGGTCGATGTGATCACGGAACACGACTTCATCGAGCGAACGACCATCGGCCTGGACGATCCGGCGAGCGACATCGCAATGGGGGCCGGCACGGCGGTGCTGTACAACGCATCGAACAACTCCGTTCGCGACATCGTACTGCTCAACCTCGGCGACCACGAGACCACCGAATACGTGGCGTCCAATCCCGTGGACTCGCTCCAGCTCAGCCCCGAGGGGGACTACGCCGTGGCCACACTGAAGCCCAGTTCCTCGGGCTACGGTACCGGCCTTGACGCCTACCAGCGCAGTCGCTGGGGACTGGCGGTCGCCGACCTGCTCAGCAACGACATCGTGAGCCTCGTCCTGGAATCCCAGCCGATCGGGCTCGAGATGGTCCAGACCGACGAAGGCGCGTTCGCACTGCTGTTGCTCTCGGGGTTTGATTCGCTGATTCAAGTCGATCTGTCTGCCCCCGGAAACTACAGCACGATCGAGCTTCCCTCCGACCCCGCTGGAATTGATGCGAGCCCCAATGGCGGTTTCACCATCGCTCACGATTCGTCACTCGGACAAATCAGCTTCCTCGATCCGGCCACCGGAACCATCAAGACCACCAGCGGCTTCGCCACCGCCGGATGGATGGATGAAGACACCCTGCCACGACGCGACTCGGAGTAAACCATGAAACACCTTGCCACTTTCTGCTTTGCACTCGCCCCCTCACTCGCGCATGCTCAAAGCGTCGAGTTGAACATCAACACGGCCATTATGGGCAGTTCCGATGTCGCCTTCGACTACCTCAGTCACCGCTCGGCGATGCCCGCCACGGGAATCGATCTGGGGTTCAAGGTCACCGAGCAATTCAACGTGTTGGTGGGCCTCCACACGGGCACCGTCGGCGCGATGGTTTACTCCGACGCGGGCAACGACCGGGCGGTCGTACAAGAGCCGTACGGCGAGTACGAAGAGGACTACCCCTACAGCGAGAGCGGCTTCGAGCTGGCATCAACGGTCAACCAACTTCAGGCAGGAGTGCGGTATCGGTTCGACTGGACCCGACGCTTGAAGCTGACGGCGACCGGCCAGGCCGTGTTTGCCCATGCCAATCTGCGCATGGACGAAGACATCGAACTCGAAGGCAGCGAAGTGGCCGTCAAGTACACCGCCTTCGCCCCCGGAGGCCTGGTGGTCGCGGGGATCGAATGGTCCCCCATCATGGTGGGGACCAGCCGCATCAACGTGGGCATCGAGGCCGGCTACAGCCGCATTCTCGCGTTCAACTTTACCGAGGTGGACGGGGGGGACGATCCCATCGAGGTGGGCGGCCTCAGCCTGAACGGAACGCTGTTGCGTTGGTACATCGGGACCCGTTTTTAGCGACTAAAACCGACCGTGCATCCCCACACCCATCGGCGTCAAGTGGGGCTGCACGGTCGCAGTCGGCTTGAACCGTGGCCACAGCAAGCCGGACACTGTCACCGCGCTGCCCACTCCAGCGAGGCTCCAAGCCAGTGCACGGCGCTCGACAAAGCGTTTGGTCAGGACATCGGCAGCATGGGCCGTGATCCATTCGTTGTTTCGTCGACCAAACTCGACCATCGCGAAGCTGGGTTTCACCACCGCGAAATGCAACACTACGCCCGTTGTGAGCAGGCCGGCCCCCGCGCCGGTGACAATCGTTCGGGGGCGCGACCAGTCTCCAACGGCCGCCTTGGAGGGGCGTGCCGTGGCCGGCGGTGAACCTGAATCTTCGGCAGGCTCGCTCGATGCCGGCGGCGTTCCGAGTGCGGCCGGAACGGTCGGTGCTTGCGCCACCGTGGGACCGGCTCCCCGCTCGGATGCGCACGGATCGTCCACCACGGGCGTTTCCTCCCCAAAGGCCACGTCAACCCCGGCAAACTCCTCGTCCGATTCCGGGGCGACCGCCGGCTCGATGGTGGTGTCGACGGCGTAGGGGCACATCGCCAGCCAATCCAGCGGTTCCATCGCTGCGCTGAACTCCACCCACCGACTCACCACGTCGCCCCTTGGGCACGCGATCTGTGCGAGGCGCAGGCCCGTGCTCACGACCGAATCTGGGCCGACCCGACCGCCGTCGATGTACGGTACGGCACACCCGGTGCGCTCGGGTACCGCCGCGGAGCGGGTCTCCCGGCCGGCGACCTCACCGCGGAGGGCTTCGAAGACCCTGCGAAGCTCGAGGTTCTCGTTGACGCTCCGGTCCCACTGGAACGCCCCATCCACGACCAGCGCTTGGCGAAACGCATCCAGGGTCCGGTCGGATGCACGACGACCGCTCGTTTGCAGACCCCGGTAGTACCAATAGCGCGCCAAGGTGGCGTCTCGAACCACCGCATCCAGGGTCGCAAACGCCGCATGCGCGTCACCCAACGCGTTCCGCGCCTGACGGGGAACGCCGTCCACCAGCGCTGCTCGGGCATCATCCAAGTGCGCTTCAACGGCCGCGTGGGCGGGCCCAACGCTCAGCCCGGCGGTCGCAACACCGATTAGCAGCCGGCCAAATCCCAATCTTCGCTCTCCCCGTCAAGGTCGTAACGGTAAGCACAGGCCTGCCCCGATTCAACCGTTGACTGAAGCACCACACTGGTCGCCGGGGTGCGAATTCGTACCCGATAGGGTCCGGGCTCCAGTTCGGTCAGCGTCAACTGATCGGAACCGTCCCACTTGTAGGTGAAGCCCGTGAGGGTGGCCGAGATGCTGACCTCGACTTCGGCAGCACCGCTCAGTTCAACCGTCATCACACCGCCACCCTCCGTGGACTGGCCCGTTGCCACCTCACCGCCGCCCAGGAACTTGGACTCGCTGGCGGTCGTCTCACTGGACTCGATGCCCTCACTCGTCGGCGGGAGACCAAACTGGAACCCCCCAAAGACCACGCCGAGGCCGAGCACCAATCCCGCAACGGCCAGCACCATCAGCGGGCGGCCACCCGTCGGTGCGGGGTCGGAGGCGGCCTCCGACCGGAGCTCAACGGGCGTTGGCTCGGGCATCGCGGCCGTGCGAAGCTCGGAAGCCGGATGCGCGTCCGACATCTCCTGCGTGGCTTGGTCGGTCAGCGGGAGGGCACCGTCCTGCGGCGCGGCATCCGAGGTGTATTCCGTCCCCGTCCGAACCGGTGCAACCATGGTGGCGTTGCCATCCTCCGACGGACCCTCGGAAGTCACCCGAGCCTCCACCTCTTCGATGGCTTCGTGGCGCGCGCGCGACGAGTCTTCAAACAAGGTGCTGCCCGTAAACGGATCGGATGATTGATTTTGAGCGTCCTCGCTCTCGTGCGCCGGGTCCACCACCTCGCGGCAGAAACGCCGAAGGCTGCCGTCTTGCACTTCTTCCGCGAGCGCCTCCATCAGCTCAACCACTTGCTGGGCCGATGGCCGTTCCGTCGGGTCGTAGTTCAGCATGAGGCGCAGGACCTGCCGAACGTGGGTGGCGCGGGCCTGTCCGAGGTCATCCAGGTCCAGCCCGTCGATGCGTTCATTCAGCGACTCGTCGTACTTCTCGCCGCGAATGAAGATTTTTCCGAATCCCGCCAAGGCAAGCAACTCGAACAACGTGATGCCCAAGGAGAAAATGTCGCCCGCCGGGGTGTCGGGATCGCCCATCATTCGCTCGGGAGACATGTATGCGGCCGAACCAAAGGCCAGCGCCTGTGTCTCGGCTTCCCGATGCTCAAACTGGGCCCGAGCGGTGCCAAAGTCCAATACCTTGACTTCGCCGGCCACCGTCACCATGACGTTCGAGGGCTTGATGTCCCGATGAATCAGTCGGAGCGCTTGACCGCTGTTGAGCGTCTTGCGGTGAAACGCGGCGTCCAGGGCCGTGGCCGTGCTGGCGATGATCTCGAAAGCGACCTTGCGCGGCAGCTTCAAGGAGTGCTCGCGGCAGTAGCGAACCAGCGACTTGAGATCGACCCCCTCGAGGTACTCCATGATGATGGCGCACTGCCCATTGATCGAGGTGAGGTCTTCGACCCGCACGATGTTTCGGTGGTGAAGCAGACCCAATACGCGGGCCTCGTCACGGGACCGCTGGACGATCTCTTCGTGGCCGACCCACTTGCCGTGCAACAACTTGATGGCCACCACGGACTTGAAGTTGTCCCCGGTGATCATCTCCGCCAAGTACACCTTGCCGAACGCGCCCTCAGCGAGCTCCTTCACTATGCGAAATCGGCGACGCGGTTCCATTCGACCTCTGCTTGGGATTCACATCTTTGCACAAACGCCCAAGGGCGCGGGGATTAACCGTTTTGGTCGTCTTCTTCACCGCAGATTCCCCCGTCCGCATTGGCGGCTTCCACAAACAAGTGCATCAGCGCCAAATATTCGATGACCCGCTCATCGAGTCCCGGATAGGTCGCCGAGACCTTGTCCCATGACCACTGCCCGGGCAACAGTCCCCGCCCCCAGGGGGCGAAGCCCTTGAGTGCATCGTCTTCTCGGCCTTCCAAAATGGCCGCCAGAGCCATCAGGGTGGCATCGGCTTCCCGGTTGTCGATGAGTTCCACGGCTTCATAGACGTCGTTGACCGGCGCCAAGATGGCCCACTCCTGGGCCTCCAATCCGGTCACTGACGACACCCGCAGGGCATTGCGAGTCCCATTCTTCTCTTTGACCAAGAACCGGAGCGCCGCATAGCGGGGCCGCACCTGGACCGTGTCCCCGCACAGTGCATCCACCACCGCGTTGGGGTTGTTCGCGCCATCCAACAACAGTTCAATCTTCCGACCGTGCCGTTGCTCGATGCGCTGCATGCGGTCGAGGGCCAGCTGCTGCAACCGCTCGGGCAGGCCAAACGCCTTGAGGTTGATGCGCCGGTCGCTCTTGGTGTACTGCACGCCCAACAGCGGATCGACGGACCGCGCCATGTGGACCCCGGTCGTCTCGGGCGGAACAATCTCCTCGTTGCCGATCAAAAACCCGGTCGCCACCACACCGATCACGAAACTGGCCGCCACAATGATCTGCCGCATCCCTACCATCGGTCCACCTCGGCTTTGGTGGGGACTTCGATCAACTGCTCGCAGTAGTTGTTGCCGCGTGCCCACTGCTTCCAAGGCGAGAATGAGTTCTCGTTGGCGTAGTTTTTCGCGTAGTAGCACACCGCAAGAAAGTGCTGAGCGACGATGTTGTACGCGTAGTGCTGCGTGTGATTCCACAGCACGCCACCGCAGGTCGCGGACATGGAGTCGTAGTCGGTCTCTTTGAGATCGACGCAGGTCAGGTTGTCGCCGTAAAAGTCCGGCGCCGCGTTGAGGTTGTTGTCCTTGAGGTGGCGCTTGTACGCCGGGAGGATGTTGACGCGATTCACCCGTCGTTCCTCGTACCGGCTGTTGTCGTAGCCCGCGTTGTGGCTGAGGATGGTCAGCTGCACCGCTGCGCCCGACGAACGAATGAGTCGGTCCTCGTACGCTTCGGCGAGTGACCACACCGCTCCCCTGGTCGAGGGGGCCAACTCCTGGCGTTCATCGACCTTGCACGAGGTGATGCGGCACCGTTGGTTCTGCACGTATGGCGCCCGCTTCATGACGTTGATGACGGGGACCAGACGGGTGGGCGACCACACCGTATTGGTGCCACGGAACGAGCAGCTGCTGACTTCCACGTTCGCTCGTTTTGCAGCCTCGGGCAGGAACTGCCAATACCCCTCTGCGCAGGCCTTCGATGTGATCTCCGCGGTGTAGCGGCTCTCTTGGTACGGAATTGCCGCGAACACCTCGGGCAGACCGGCCTGCCGCAGCTGCCGCACCACGTAGCCGTAGTCCTTGCGCACCGCGTCGATTCGCTTCCAAAACGCCTGCATCCGCCCGTGGGCCTTGAACGATCGCGTCACGTACTCCAAAAATCGTTGGTCCCACATCGCGGGGTCTCCCCGCAGCCTGGGTTCGCCCGCGAGTTCGGCGTTGTGCTTCATCACAAACTCGGAGAACGGCTGATTCAGCCCCTCGATCAGATGTTCTTCAATGGGTTCGGAGAGGTCCACACTGGCGACGTATTCGCGGCCCTCCATGGTCACACCGAGTGGGTCGGGTGTGCCCGCAATGAGGTGACCAAACAGCTTCAACCCCACCCCGGATACCGTAAACATGAACAGGCACACCATGGCCGGTATGAACCACTTCGGCACCCCCGTTCCCGGATCAACCGTTCCAGAGGGATCGTGCGCCGCATCCGACACATCGAGGGCCATCTGGGGAGCCCCGGAGGCGATGTGCCCTTGCTCCCACACCCCCAGGCGTTGGGCCCCCACAAACTCAAAGCTGCACCCCCGCGCGAGCGGACCCAGGTGAACGGCGTTGCCCTCCGAGAGGTACACCGGCTTCTGAATCGGTTGAAGCTCTTCCCACGCGACGTACTCCGTCGGCCCCACCCGAACCGGATTTCCGCCGACCGGTGCAATCGAAACGCTGCCGCCGTCGTAGCAGGTGATCACCGCGTGTCGATCATCGATGCCCCGATAGCCTTCCGTCTTCAAGCCGCCCGGCCCGGGGTTGGCACCGATTCGAATGACGGGACCCCGTTCCGTTCGCGTCCCCGAGAAGGCCAACGGCCCCCCCAAAAACCGAAGCTGGACATCCCAGCGCTCTTGGCTCATGAATCCCGAACCCGCAGTTCCACCGCGACCGGCCCGGTACCGGGAAGGTCGTCCAAGATCGTCGAATCATCCACTGGCCGGCCGGCGCTGACCATGCCCCAATCGCCCTCGGGAAGCGAGAGCCATTCCGCCAAAAATCGCACCAGCGACCGCACCGGTACGGTCGTGCTCATTGGATTGCTGAAGCGAACGTCCTTCGTCCCCGAACGAACCGAAACTTCCACCACGCGCGCATCCGATGGGATCCACTCCAGTTGGGTGGGACGCCCCGTCAAGTCCACGCTCGGCGCCATTGGGTCGAGACGCTCGCCATCGCGTTGCAAGCGATACCACCCTTGGAGGCCGCCCATCTGGTCCAGGGGCAGCGGCACCACATCGCCAATCATGGCTTGCACGGCGGATGCGACGCATCCCGATGAAGGCACGTGCACGGTGTGCCGTTCCCCGCTTGGGTCCAGTACCTGGATTGCGTGCGTCTCGCTCGGCGTCACCGCGGGCGGCGCAACGCCCTTCGACAACGGTTCCGCCTCGAGGTTGGCAGCCAGCTTTTCTCGAAGTTGAGCGGGCGTCATCATGACCGTGGCCGAGTCGTCGTTGGCGGCATCGTCGACCACAACCTCCATGACCTCGCCCCGCTTGAACATGGCGGTTCGCTCGGATGCGGTTCGGCCGACATCCGTCGGTGCGGCACGCTCACCGCGAATCTGAAGCAGCAAGTCGTCGGCCGTGGTGGCGTTGGCGACCGGTTCCCGCGGTGCACCCTCTGAACGCCGCGGGGGCCGCGGCACCCGTGGCGGCGCGGGAACCGACTCGGCGTTCGCTGGTGGGCGCTCTGCGGGCGACGGCACGGCGGGAGCGGGTGCTTTGAGGGACGGTGTGTTCACCGGTTGCGGCTCGGCGAGGCTGGATTCTGAAGCAGGGGGGGAAGCTTCCCGACGCACCCGCCGCGCTTGCCGCTTGACCTTCGACCAGCGCTGCACCGGCGAGTCGGCTTCGACCGAATGCGGTGCGGGCGCTTCCGCTTCGGCCGCGACCGTTTCCGGTGACTCGTCCGGACTTGGATCCGTCGGGGTGCGCTCATCGGGCGGTTCGGAAGCGACGGGGGCGGCCCTCACCGCGGGTTCGGCCGTGAGTTGCTCCCGGAGCGCGTCCGCCGACACCATTTGGGTGCTCACTTGCGGCAATGCACCGCCGCTTCGCGTTGGGTTGGACCCCACAATTTCCATCAATCCCAGCAGGGATTTCCCGGGGACCGACCGATCGGCGAGCAACGTGTGCACGTCCGCGAGAAAGTCTTCGCCGGCCAAATACCGAGCATCGATGTCCGGGCGCAACACCTTCGTGAGGACGTTTCGGACTCCTTCCGGCAGCACTTCACGAAAGCGGAACAACCGTCGTGACCCTTCGCCCCGCGCCGCCTGCTGTCGAATGTCATTGACCAAGCCGTCGTAGACCGGCTTCCCCGTCATGATTTCGAACGCGATGAGCCCCAGGCCAAACAGATCGCTGCTGAGGGCTTCCGGACGCCCCTCCATGCGCTCCGGCGGGCAATACCGAAACGAGTCCTCCGGGGGGACTTGGCTGCGCTTCTCATGAAAGTGCAGCAACTCCACCTGCGGAAGCCCATAGCCGATCACCATCACCTGACCATCGGGCTTGATCATGATCCGACGCGGCGTCAATCCACCATGCCCGTATACGCCCTGCGGCTCCCCCGCTTCGGTGCCCTCCACCAAGATCTGGCCGGCGGTGTACATCAACTCAAGACCGGCTCGGACCCCCCCAACCTGGCCCGCATCCGACAGCGACCGCACGAGCTCTGCGACAGAGCGCACCGAACCGGTCGGGTACACAAACGCGCCTGCCGCGGCGTCGTGTTCCACCAGTTCCACAAGCCCGGTGACCAGCGGGGACTCCAGAAAGCCCGCAATCACGCCGAGCGCATCCGTGATGGCCGAGTGGTCGCGCCACTCGGGGTGGAAGACAATCGCGGTGTGAACCACACCATCCGCGTCGGCGACCTCGACCAGATCCGATGCGGGACCCAGCATGGTCCGACCGGTTGGGGTCATTCCAACAATGGATGACATGGTGACTCCTCGCGCGCGGATGCGCGGCCCATCATGGGCAACCCGTAGCTTAGCAGAACCGTGCTACCGTGTCGGCCGTGGCCATCTCCCAAGACCAACGCAAGAAGCTCGGCCTTCCCGGTCAGGAGGCGGGGCAATCCGACCAACAGCGCGCTCCGGACATCGAGCGGGTTCAAGAAGGCCAAGAAATCTCCGCCGACGCTGCAGAGCGACTCCAACCCCAGATGGGAAACCAGGCGGTGCAAGCGCTGCTCGACCGGACGTCTTCCACCACGCAATCGAGCACTGGGACCGCTGAACTGGACCTCGCCGAGGACCGGTCACGGGGGGAGGAAGAGGAGTTTGAGGGCGGCAACTTGGAGATGCCCACCGTCGAGATGGGCGGGGGCGGCGATGGGGCTCCGGTCGAAGTGGCGCCATGGGAGGTTGGTCGACTGTTTGGGGGCGACGACGACCCCGCCAACCCGCGCAGGCCACGGGCCATCCCCAAAGCCCGCCGACAGATTGCCCGAAATCCCGACATCTCCGCTCCCCCCGAACACCGAGATCTCCTCGACGAGGCACACGCCAAACACATCGAGAAGCTGCTCGGGGACACCCCCTCGATGCCGGAAGAACTGCGCTCCGGCGACGCCCGATACCGTGCGGTGGAAGCCGGGCTGACCAAACCCCATGCGATCGCCCGCCGAACCCTCCGTCCGGAGTCCATGGTCGACCAGACCGACCACCTCGACCCCATCGGCCGGTCCACGGCCATCGCCCGTTTCTTGGAGATGGCCGCCAGCCGCGCTTTGAGTCGGGCGGTGGCACGATCCGTGGCGGGACCGGTGTCCGCCTTGCTCCCCGCCGCAACGGGCCACGCGGGAGCAGCTGCACGCTTGGCTTCGCTCGTGGTGTGCGCCGAGGCCTGCGAAGGTGGGGGAACCCCCACCGACAATGCGGTTCGCCTCGCGTTGTGCCACGAAGCGTGGCCTGCAGCCTTGGCATCGGCATCTGAACTGGCCAAAACGGGCCGCGTCGTGGCCCCAGACATCGTGGAGCACGCCGGTGCGCGTCTACCGGATTCCGCCGAATCCACGCCCCGCACCGACACAACCACCGCGGCGCTGTCGGGCATGCGTTTGGGCCGACAAGCGTTGCTGGAGATCCTGCCGGACACGCCCCTCACCCCCATTCCGCCCATTCCCTTCGCGCGCGCTCCCGAATCGCCCATCCAAGACCCGGAGATTGCCGCGGTCGATGCGGTGTTGGCCGAGTACACCGGTGGCGCAGCACCGACCGACCTGCCGGATGAGCGCCGGCTGGAAGCCCGGCACGTTCAACCGGTACTGGACGCCGCGACCGATCTGGTCAATCGGATGGGGCAAACCCAGGTCGAACTCGCGGCCGCAGCCATCGCACTGGCCCGAATTCAGCCGGGCTTGCCCCTGCGATCCACACTCGTGCATGCCGACCGGGCCATGCGAGACCTGGTCCGGTCGGTGGTCCGCCACGGCGATCGGCTTCATCGGGCAGTTGGCGTACCCGAAGCGGTGACGAACCAACTGCCCGAGCGTGCCGTGGCGGGGCTGCGGCAGTCCGCATCCGCGTTCGACGCCCTTCGAACCTGGAGCCTGAATGCCATCGCAGAGGCCATGCATCGATGACGGTTCGCGAGGCCATTGAGGAGTTGGAGTTGGCGCCGTTGCTGGGCCACTCAGTCCGGGAAACCCTGGCCCGCATCGACCAGCTCATGCACCGGATCGACCCCGATTCCGATCCCTCGCTCACGCTCCGACTGCTCCTCCAGCGCTTTCGGGCCGCACCGCCAACGGCCCGTGCAATCGACCAGCTCGCAACGGCCGAAGCCTGGGCCAGCGCCGAAGGGCTCGAGCTCGAACGCATGCGCCTCCAGCTGCTCTGGTGCACCACCATCGGCCGCCATTTCCCCGATGCGGTTCCCGAAGACATGCTGACCGATGCGGTGGACCGCGCACGGGAGCGGGGCGACCTCGAAGCGGAGTGGCGATTGGCATTGGCGGTTTGTCACCCCGTCCAGGCGACCACGCTGCGCCGCGAGGCGCTCGCGCTGTTGACCTCCCCCGCGGACGACGCCGTGCGCATTCAGACGATGCTTGATCTGGCCGATGACTACAGCCGCGGCTCCGCCGATGATGCCGCGCTCGAGACGCTGGAGCGCGCGGTCAACTTGGCCGACCAACACCCAACGTCTCCGTTGTTGTGCAAGGCCTTGGTCCGCCTGAGCTTCGCCTTGTTGCTTCGGGGCAAGCGAACCCGCGCGTTGCCCGCATTGCAGCGCGCGCACGCCGTCTCCATGGAACTGGACGATGACCTGTCCATCGTCATGACCGGAGCACCGCTCGCTGCCATTCGACTGGACGAGGGCGACCTTGATGCGGCGGAGCGCATCGCCGAACGCATGCTGGTGTCCGGCGCACGCCGGGGCAACTGGTTTGCGGTGGTCGACGCCCACATCACGCTCAGCGCGATTCAACTCAGAAGCAGCGGGCCCACCATGGCCATCGCGCAACTCGTTCAGGCGGTTGTTGGGCTGCGCGACCTGGTACCGGCCGCCGCACTCAACCTCCTCAAGGGTCGGCTTGCAGAGTTGCGAAACGAACTGGGCGCCCACGCCTTCGACAGTCACTATTCCAGCGCGGTTCAGCAGCAGGAAGGCGCAGCGCCGGTCAACTGAAGCGCGCGCCACAGACGCAGACTCGGCCGTCCTTCCCCGAGTGGACCGCGATCCAGTGCGACTGACACCCTGTATGGAAGAAGCGCCCACACTGAGCCGGACACTCCACCCGATGTTCGGGCCCCACATCCTCCCCGCAGATGCCGCACGGGACCACCGCAGCGGTCGTTTCGGCCGGGGCAGCCTCTTCGGAGGCCTTGGCCGGCAATGGTTCCACCGCGCCCCACCAAGCCAACCACCCGGTCAACACACCCATCAAGACGAACAAGAGCGCCGCGACTGCCCGACC
>JAYZVA010000188.1:0-7936 GCA_036156175.1 Myxococcota bacterium | reverse complement strand
CCCCAGTCGCGGCAGGTCGGCGACCAGTTGGCTGTGCACGACGCGCCGCAGCGCGTCACTCCATGGCGCCAACACCTTGTAGTTTTGTCCCCGATCCGCGGCATGCGGCCCCGGGTCGGGCCGTGCGTACACGGGCGGAGGTTCGTCGCGTGGCGGCGGTTCGTTCGAGGGGTCGAGGAAGTCGTTGAGGTGGTCCCTGGGCACCCAGCCGACCGTCACGCGGGTCGAGTCCGGCATCACGGAGATGTCGCCGCGGGGCACGGCCATGCATCGCGTCCTCCGAGAACTGGGCTTGCGCCAACGCTGGAGCATGGTCTCCAGCTCCGGGCCGGTGAACACCTCGGGGCCGCCCACGCAGACTTGGCGTCCCGCTGTGGCCTTGGGCAAGTAGTCCAGCGCCATCGATGCCACGTCGCGTCGGGAGACGGGCGAATAGCGGGAGGACCGCTTGATGGGATGGGCCCGTCCACCGTCGGGCGGGCGGACGTGGCCTTCGACGATTTCGTCGATGTACGTGCTGACCCGGAGGACAGTCCACGGGGCGTTCTGGGCACGAACGCCGCGGTCCATATGAAACGCTTTTCGATTCAACCGGTTCGATGACCAGCGGAATGCGCCCATGACTGAAAGGTAAATGATGGCGGTTGCGCCGGCATCATGCGCCGCACGCACAACGTTCGAAGATGCTTCGGCGCTGTACAGCGGGCTTCCCGCCCCGGCGGTTCGCGGGTCGATGGCAATGATGACCTCGCTGGCTCCCGTCATCGCGGCGGGGAGCGAACCCGGCTGGTCTGGATCGGCATAGCTGATGTGTTGGACATCGAGCACATCGTCGAGGTTTCGAGCGTCGCGATCGTCTCGAACCACGGCGCGAATGGAGCGTCCCCGACGAACGGCTTCGCGGACGATCTCGACGCCAGTGCGTCCGTTTGCGCCAACAACCACAAGCATAGCGCGACCTCCTTGGGATAAGAGTAACCGATGCGAAGGGCATTCTCGTTGCGCCGTTTGCTCTCAAGCGCGGTAGAATGGGATTGCGATGGCGAAGAACCTCCGAATTGCTGTGATCAGTTTGTACGCGTTGGAGAACAACGGGGTGCGGCATGTGGCGACTCCGTTGCGCGAAGCCGGCTACTCGGTCACCGAGATTTATTTCAAAGACTGGGTCAACAACCGCTTTCCATGGCCCACCGAGGAAGAGGTCAAGGCGCTGATTGGGCTTTTGGCAGAACAACGCATCGACGTGGTGGGGTTCTCGGTGCGCGCGAGTGCATTCCACCGAATGGCCAAGTATTTGACCGAGCGGGTTCGGCATGCGTTGAACCTTCCCATTCTCTGGGGCGGCATGCACCCCACGTTCCTTCCGGAGCGGTGCATTGCGATCGCCGACTACATCTCGGTCGGCGAGGTCGACCACTCCGTCGTCGACTTTTTCGACGCCCTCGAGCGGGGCGAAAAGGCAGACTCAGTCCCCGGGTTCTGGATGCGCGAGGGCGACACCATCCATCGAAACGACATCGCGCCGCTGGTGGACTTGAACGACATTCCCTTCCGTGATTTCCACACGGTGGAGGACAAGTGGCACATCGAAGGCGCCACCGTCACGCAGGGCGACCCGTTCATCACCAACCCCGAGTACACGCTGTTGGCGAGCCGCGGGTGCCCGTACTGGACCTGCACGTTCTGCTCGAACACCCTCACCAAACCGCTGTACGACGACAAGGGCAAGAAGTTCCGCATCCGCTCCGTCGAGCACTTGGTATCCGAGCTGGAGTACGCCAAGAAACTCTGCAAGGACATCAAAGTGGTGCGGTTTGACGACGAGGTGTTTCCGCTTCGGAAGTCCTGGATTGCCGAGTTCAAAGAAAAGTGGCCGGCGCGGGTGGGCATTCCTTTTGAGGTCTTGGTGGATCCCCGGATGGTGGCCTACGAACCCCTGAAGCAGCTCAAAGAGGCCGGTCTCCGCGCGGTGTGCATGGGCATCCAGGCTTCCGAGCGCGTCAACAACGAGTTCTACAACCGGAACACCACCGACGAACAAATCATCAACGCACAACGAATCTTCCGGAAGCTCGACATCGACTCGAGCTTGCAGCTGATCTGGGACGATCCGGCCAGTGAAGAAGAAGACAAGGACGCCGTCTTTCGTTTGGTCATGGAGTTGGAGCGTCCGTTCAATCTCTACCTGTTCGGCCTCACGATCTACCCCAACACGCACCTCGCGCGCCGGCTGTTGCGGGAGGGACTGATCACCGAAGCCGACATCGAGGGGGTGGGCACGCACGCCTTTGAACAGTTCCGGGTGGACCTAAACTACCCGCGGCCAAAAGCGGATCAGCGATGGCTGGCGCTGTTGGTGCTTGCGAACAAGCCATTCCTCAGCAAAGAGTTCGTGTGGAAACTGTACGAGTCCGAGCGGTTCAAGCGAGACCCTCGCCCGCTGACGCACCTTGCGACAGCGACCAACCTCGCCCACATGGCGGGCTTCGTGGGCAAGATGGCCGTTCGGGGTGAGGTGACGCCGCTGCTGATCAAGCGGTGGGTCAACCCGGGCAGCCTGGTGACGATGTGAGTCAGGCGGCCCAACTGCGCCGAAGGGCACGTGCCTGGCGAAACGTCGCAACCTCGGCGACCATGGCCCGGCTGGACCCGTCATGGGTCCCTCGTCCGCATGCCGCGCACATCATTCTCACCTATCGGTGCAACCTAAAGTGCGGGGGCTGCCCGAGTTGGCAGGTGCGCGATCACAACGACCTCACTGCGACGGAGTACCGCGCGCTGTTTCGACAACTGCGAAGCCTTGACCTCGTCAAGGTGCTGGGCGGCGAGCCCTTCGTCCGACGCGACATCGTGGAAATCTTGAGCGATGTTCGGGACATCATCGACCCGTATGTCATGCAGTTGACCACCAATGGCATGTTGACCGACCGAACGGTGGAGGCGCTGAAGGAAATCGCATGGCCGGGACTCCAGCTGCGGATCTCGGTGGATGGCTTGGAGCCGACGCACGATGAAATGCGGGGCGTGAGTGGCTCTTGGGCCAAGGTCACCCGAACCGTCCACGCCGTCGCTGAGCTGAAGGAACAGTACGGGTTCAAGTTCGGCATCAACTTCGCGGTGACCGACCAGAGTCTGCCGGAGATGGACGCGATGATCGAGTTTGCCGAGAGCGTCGGCGCTGACCTGATCCCTGGGGTGAACGTCAGTCCGTTTCTGGTGGGCACCCGGCCGCCCGAAGTCGAGCAACAACGCATCATCATGCTGGAGAATCGGGAAGACGCGTTGAAGGCGATGACCCGGGCCCAGGTGGGCGCACGCGGTCAGTTGCCTGGGATCGACCGAATCTTGGGTCGGTGGTTCACCAAGAGCACCTACAAGCAGCACTTGTTGGAAGAGGTGCATCAGTTCCCATGCCGCGAGTTGAAGGACCTCCTCTACTTGCTGCCCAACGGAAACGTGGTGCGATGCGGAATGGATCACGAAGCGATCGGCAATGTTCGCGACCAGACCTTCGACGAGATCTGGTTTGGGTCCGCCATCGAGCCGTTTCGGACGAAAGTCGACGACTGCCCGGGTTGCATGCAGTCCAGCGTCCAAATCATGAGTCGCATCTACGGTGGATGCCTGGACAGCTGAGGGAGTTACCCGGTGGCCTGCCGGGCTCGAATCGCCTCCATCTCGCGTTCTTCGGCGTCAAAGATGGCCTTCGTTTCCTCAATGGCCTGGTCCGGATCGTGACCGCGATGTTCGAGTGTGCGCCGGATGATCAGGTCCATGATCTCGAACTTGGCGTCCAAGAAATCCGCCACGCGATCGGGCGGGTAGGTGGTGTGCCAGTCGAAGACGATGTCGAGCGCGTGCTGGAACCCCAGTACACAGATGGGTTGAAAGCCTTGGTGGCTGCGCCGAGCACCCCAGCCGGCCTCGATGTTGTGCTGGGCCAAGACCGCGCGTTCCTCCGGCTTTGAGATTCCCAAATCCAACAGCGGTGCGTTGTACCGGATCCCGTACCGGGCGTAGAACTCGGCGTTCTTTTCCCGCGTCACCGCCATCGACATCGATGCGTATTCTCCACCGACCGATGAGCAAATGAACGCGTTCGCAATGCGACGCTCGAGGCTGTGGATGATCAGGTGCGTCGCCATCGACTCCTGACACCCCAGACACCCCACCCAATGGCCCCGGTATTTGATGGCGTCCTTGATGAACTTCTTCGCACCGACCTCGTTCCACACCTCCGTGAGGTCAATGAGGTGATGCTGGACGCGCTCGCCCAGTACCCTCTGGAGATCCGGGGTGTGCTTTTTCGACCATTCGTTGAAGAACGTGCCGTACTGGTGCATGAACGTCAGCAGCTCAATCTTGCCCGGGGTTGTGGCCCCGATGATGAGCGGGACGGCACACGAATCCAGTCCTCCCGAGTACAAGACGGAAAAGTCATTGATGACGGCATATTCTTCGCGGGTCAGCGGCATGACAACACTCTATCAGGACCCGGACCGTTGCGGAAACCTATGGGCATCCGCGCCAGGCGGGGTTTGCATTGGTCGTCGTACCATCATCGGGAAACACAAGGGCAATTCCCAGCTCGCATCGCTTGTCTCCATAGACGGATGAAAGCGATCGGACGGTGTTGTACACGTGGTTCACTTTGACCGTTTCGTCGATCAACAGCACGCACGACCGAGGTGCGCCGCGGCCCGGCACGAGGGGCAGTTCTTCGAGGCTTCGCGGTTTGAGCACCATCCACTGCGCGGCACGAGGCGGGCGATCGAGCAACACCTGCACCGCCGGCCAGGCGAACAAGGCGCCCAGCGGTCCGTAAGGGGGGTCGGCCCGGCCGGTGAGGCCCATGCGGTACACGCCTCGCTGCCGCATCGACGTCACGGCTTCGTAGAGATCGACCATCGGGGTGTCGGACGGAAGCGCCATCACCTCGACCCCGCGGTCCAGGGTGCCGTATTGGCTTCCAAAGTTTGCGGTGTCGTTCAGGCAGCTCCAAGGCGCGCCGTGAAGTCGGGCGTGGCCCCGTTGTTCGAGGTGGGCATCGAACTCTCTGTGGAGCGGGTCCATGGGGGTGCGCGCAATGCTCGGGCCCGGCTCGGTGGACGGAACCGCGACCGTGGTCCCCGGATCGGGCAATGCACTGAGCACTTCAAACCACGGTGGGGTTGACGTCCAGCCGGCAGCCAAGGCCGCGATGATCATCAGCCCACCGATGCGCGTCCGCATGCGGCGAACGGTGTCGCCGTCCAGTCCGGCATCGGGGTTTGACTCTTCGGGCTCCACCGAAACAACGATGGGGGCTTCCACATCAAACCGGGGCTCGAGTTCGAGTTCGGGGAGCACCGCGACGGAATCGTCCGCAGGAGTCGTGTCTTCGGATTCCGTTCGCTCAGTTGACGCGTCATCGCCGTCTCTGGCCTTGGCATCGTCGGCGTCTGCATCAGCGTCGTCGTCCGAGTTGGCGTCGTCGTCCGACGCGATGTCCCCGTCTTCTTCGCCGAATCCGCCCCCTTCTCCGGACCGGTGCTGTCCATCATGCGGTGCCGGCGACTCTTCCAGGGTCTCATCGATGGGGTCGAGCTCTGCGATGGTGACGCCTTGATTTTTCTCGGTTTCAGCCTGGTCGCGGGCTTGCTTGGCTTCGAGCGCCGCCTCCCGCGCGCGCTGCTCGGCCTGGGCGGCTGCCAACCGCGCGATTTCTTCATCGCGCCGCGCTTGTTCGGCGGCGACGCGTTCTTCGTGCAGCACCCGGTGCAAGGCCGCCCGCCACTCCACTTTTCCGCGACGGTAGAACGGAAACCCAGCAACGGCTCCGATGGCCACCGTCAGCCCGACGAAGCGCATGGCTTGCGCATAGACGACGGCGTCTTCAAAGCGCTCCGCTCGCATGGCTTCACCCGCTTCAATGGCCAGCGTGTGGCCCATCCACGACGCAATCGCCGCGCCAAACGCGATCCCGCTGTAGACGGCACCCAGTCGACCCGCGACCGCGACCATGGCCAGGCCGGCCCCAACCAGCAGTGGCCCGGCGGCATCGGGGACGGTCTGGGTGATGGCTGGAAGTTGGTACAGGGCGTCGTGGGGGGACACATGCGTTGCGGTGAAGATGGCGTCAGCGACCCGACCTCGGCGGACTCCGACGGCGGGGGCGAGCATCAACAACGCCAAGGCGCCGGTTGCGAGATCCCCGACCAGCCCACCTTCGTTGGTTCGGCTGCGGATGATGCCGCCGAGCAGCGTGAGGATCCCCAGGCTCAACGCAAACATTCGGTACGCGCCGTCGTCGGGTCCGAACACCCATGGAACCATCATGCCGATGAGCGAGGCAGCAAGCACGCGGGCATGGCCAATCATGGGGGGGATGCCTGGCATTGGGCCATTGTGCCACTGCGCGCCCGTTAGGCGAAACAGGGGGCGGTTGTGGATTTTAAAAAACGACAATCAACCTTAGTTAATTGGTTTCCTGGATGACCTCAGAAGGGCCGAGTGCGGCGATGGCGTTGTCGAGCATCAAGCGTGCCAATCGAAATTCGTTGATGCGACTGGGGGCCTCGCGTCCGCGTGGTGGGGTGGACCGGGTTTCGAACGAACTGCCGCGAGCGAGCCGATTCATCGCCTGATCGACGTGCGCCTCGGGGGCGTCCGATTGTTCATCGAGGGCGGCTTCGCGCGCCCGGGCAAGGTCGACAAATCCGCGCAGCATGTCCTGCATCGTATTCGCCAGCATGTCCCAGCTCAAAGCCAGGTGCTCGTTGGCCGCGAGAAACGCGGCTTCGGCGTTTTCGATGGCATCGACGGCAGCTTCCGCTGCCCCCTGGTGCGAGGCGATCATGCCGAGCAGCGCGGGGTCGGCTTCGGCGAGCGCAGCCGCCTCGACAAACGCATCCAATGCGCTTGCGGTGTCGCCCGCGGTTCGGTGGGCGATGCCCACGGTGAGCAGCGTTCGCGCCTCCAGCAGGCCAAGGCCGTCAGTGCGGCAAATCTGCAGCGCTCGGTCCAATCGCTCGCGGGCGTTCTCTGGGTGCCGCTGAATGAGGTCCAGAACGGCGATGTCGATGAGTGCGGTGGCCGTGGCTGCTCGGTCGCCGCACCGACTGAGCCACGCAAGGGACTGCTCGAGGTGGTGGCGGGCGGCATCCATCTGGAGGGCAGCCGATGCTCCCTCGAATCGATGGCGGTGGACTTGGGCCACCAGGTGTGGGTCGTTGGCGCCGTGGGCCAGGGCTTCGGCCAAGCATCGCTCGGCCTCAGACGCCCGCCCAAGGTCTTGGTGAACCCGCCCCAATGATGCCAAAATCCAGCCCCGCTCGATGGGCGTTGACGAGGCTCGGGCCCCTTCTTCGAGGCGGAGCACGGCCGCTTCCCATTCATCCAGTGCGGCCAACGAGAGGCCATGAATGTAGGCATGGGACGCGCTGTTGACGAATGGGGCTACGTGCTCAATGGCTTCATGGTGGCGGTCCTCCGCGTGGGCAAGGCGGCCGCGCATCAATTCGATGACCGGATCATCGGACGGCCCATCCAGGACCGCCTCGGCGTCCCTGAAGCGGCCTGCGCTGACCAACGCAAATGCTTTGGCGGCGGCCCATTCGATGGGGGACCCGCGGAAGAGATCCGCCTGAGCATCCAACAGGGCAGCGGCCTCGTTGGGCATTCCCATTTGGATCAACAGGGGCACGGCATCGAGCGCGGCTTGTATTCGGCGCTCAGCGGGTTGGTCCGGATCCGCCACGCGGTGTCGCAACTGCAAGACTGGAATCGGCTGCCGACTCCACCGGGGGCTCGTGAGGCCAGCCACCGCTTCGAGTTCGGACGGATTGGTGGGCAGGTCCTCCGGAACAATGACTTGGCTGGCGTGGATGGGGCGGTCGCCAGCACGGAGTCGGCGGTGAACGCGCGCAAGATACATTGCCTCGGCGTCGCTGGCATT
>JAYZVA010000187.1:0-28706 GCA_036156175.1 Myxococcota bacterium | reverse complement strand
GTTGTGACCCAAGATCCAGTCAAGTTTGTGCATGCTGGGGGTGGACTACCCGTTTGCTTGGGACTCGCTGGGCGCAGACGTGAGCTCTGTGACCCGTTGTTCAGCATCATCGAGAAGCTCCGAACACTCCCGGATGAGCTTCACCCCGGCCTCAAAGGTGGTCAACGAAGCTTCCAACTCCAAGTCGCCTCCATCGAGCTTCCGCACGTGCTCCTCAAGCTCGGTAAGGGCTTCTTCAAATGAACGCTTTTCTTGTTCCGACACGACGGCCTCCTGAGACTGGCAGCGGGGTGGTGCTGTCTTATACCGCGTCCATCCGCTCGAGTTGAACAACTTGAGAGGAAAATCGTCCGCCATCGCCGATGACGGATGCCACCAAGACTTGTTGGCCTTGGGCGTTGGTGGCAATTCGTTCAGGCTTCACCGTCAGTCGTTTGCGCTCCATGGCGCGAGTCACGTAGATCATGTCCAGGTTTTTGGCGGCCTTGATGGCGCCAGCCACCACGTCTTGGACCTCGCGGGGACTCCGACGCGTGGGCAGCGATGATTTTTTGCGGCGGCCCTTCTTCGCAGCGGCCTTGGTGCCCGGAATCAAGGTCACCAAGGACGGATCGGTGTCGGCCGCATGCGCTCGGGTGAGCGTGTCCTCGCGGCCCGCCCGTGCATCAGACACCAAGTCGAGCAACCGCTTGCGTGCATCCACGCCAGCGGGGTCGTCGGGGTAAGCCCGTACCTGCGGTGCGACAGAGAATCCGCCTTCGTTGAGCGCCAGCTTCAGTTCGTCCATTCGTGCTCGGTCAACGGCGTACAGCCCTGGCACAAACCGGTGCAGCAGAAACGGCTTGATGGCCCGATTGGTCTCGAGCCGTCGGATCTGCGACCGATGAATCGAGAGCATGGTCAGGTCGTGGAACTCAACATCGCCCCGCTGGCCGCACCAGCCCCGAAGCGTGTCTTCAACGTTTTCCGGCAACCCGATCTGGCTGTTCTCGCGCAAGAACTCGAAGATGTCTTCGCGTCGCCAGCCCTTCTCGAGGGCCTGCTCGATGCTCACCTCTGTGATTTTGTAGGTGTTCGCACGGTCACAAGCCGTCAACTCGGCGAGCTCGCCAATGCGGAAAAACAAGATGGGTGCCATTCCAGCCGGTGCCATGATTTCGAACGATGGCGTCAGGTAGAACTGGGTGAAGCCCTCGTCTTCCGGCGGCTCGACCAGCCGGAGCGCACGCGTCGACAAACGATAGAACTTTTCTTGGCCCCACTGACCCAGCTCGAGAATCCCTGCGTCGGCGAGCGGAGCGAAGCTGTAACCCTCCCTTTGCGCGGTTTTTGGGCTGGACCACTGGCCTTTTCGATAGCGTTCTCGCCAGTCTTCGCCGCGCCGCCATCGTCGGTAGAGTGCCTGGAGCGGGCGCTCAGCGACCCAAGCGCCCTCCATGTCGTAGATGGCCCAAATGAGCCACTCCGCACTCGGGAGCCTGCGGTTGAGGCTGTGGAATGCAAGGTCGCGTTGGTCCTCCGGGTCGAGCTGCAGCCACTCTTCGATGGCGGCTCGGTTCAGGTGCAGCGAATCGCCTCGGAGTTCCACCATTCCATTGGTCATCAGGAATTCGATGTGGAAACTGAAGAGCTCGCTGTCCGGGTCCCAAACTTGCCCAAAAAATGCGTCCATCTCGTCTTTGTGGACTTTGAAGATCTCCTGGCGTTGCGTCAGCCGGGGAGGGTGTTGCCCGATGTAGGTGGCCAGTGTGGTGAGGCTGAAGTCCAAGGGCGGCGAGAATGGCCGTTGGTTCAGGATGCGCATCTCCTCATGTTCGAACGTGGGAAGGCCCAAGTCGTCTTTCATTGCATCGATGAGTGGGCCCATCAGTGGCTGGGGAATCAGGTAGAAAAAATGGGCTTCTTTTTCTTCGGTTGCCGCGATGAGCCCTTTCTGGCCGAGTGCCCCCAAAACGCGCGTCCATTCCTTTTCGGTGCCCCCCAGCGATAGCGTCAGCTCGGCGCAAAATTCGCTGTGGTGCGCAAGCCCGCCGCACTGAATCAGGATCGCGAGCGCCTGCCGGTCGCGCTGGTGAATGCTGCGGACCAAGGCGTTCATGCGTCCGTCTTGGCCGAGTGCCTTGCTGGTGAGCTGGATCATTCGCTCGCGCGACGGCACCCGGTCGGGCTGGCCCCCAAGCCCGGAGTACAGATTCGCGACGTATTGCTCAGGAAGGTCGCTCAGATAGGTGCTGACGTGCTCCAAGTCGGCGCGGCTAAACCGTCGCCGCCGGCTGGTGCTGCTGTTTGGTCGCCCTCGGGTCGGGTGCAGGGCCATTCTGCGGTTGGGAGCTTGGCCGGTGGCGGGCAAGTTGACGGTCGGGCCCGACAAATCTCGCCGCAAGCCGCGGTTTGATGCGACGCCAGTGGTCTCACCGCCGGAACGGGGGCCTTTTCTGCGGCGCCGACGGCGGCGACGTTTCGGTGCGGGCTGCTCAGCTTGTTCCATGGACTGCCTCAGTCTTCCCAGCGCTAACGGTGGGGATGTTTCTCAATGTGGTAGCGGTACCCCTGCTCGGTCAGGAACAGTTGGCGTTTCATGGCGAAGTCTTGTTCTTTCGTGTCCTGGGTCACCACGGTGTAGAAGCGGGCTTCCTTCTTCTTCGGGCGCAAGATGCGGCCAAGTCGCTGGGCCTCTTCTTGGCGGGAGCCGAACGTACCGGAGATTTGAATGGCGACGTTGGCGTCAGGCAGGTCGATCGAAAAGTTCGCCACTTTCGATACGACCAAGAGCTTGATTCGACCGGTCCGGAAGTCCTCGAAGAGCTTGTCGCGTTCATCGTGTGGCGTTTTGCCGGTGATCAATGGGGCTCGGAGTCGCTTTGCGATGCGTTCGAGCTGGTCGACGTAGGTGCCAATCACGAGAATGTTGTCTTCGCGGTGCCGCTCAACGAGCGTATCCAACACCTTCAGCTTCGCCGGATTGTCCGATGCGAGCCGAAACTTCTGCCGCTCTTCTGCCCGTTCGTATCGTTCCCGAGCACCGTTCTGGAACGGAACGCGGACTTCGGTGCAGGAGGTTTCAGCAATGAAGCCATCCTGCTGAAGCATCTGCCAAGGCAGGTCGTATCGTTTGGGTCCGACGAGGCTGAAGACGTCGCCTTCGCGACCGTCCTCTCGAACCAGTGTGGCCGTCAAGCCCAAGCGACGCCGGGCCTGCAATGCTGAGGTCGCGCCAAAGACGGGTGCCGGCAGCAGGTGAACCTCATCGTAAATCAACAGGCCCCAGTCTTCGTCCTCGAACAGATGCAGGTGTTCGAACTCTGCATCCTTTGAGCGGCGCCAGGTGAGGATTTGGTACGTGGCAACCGTGACGGGACGAAGTTCCTTGGTCTTTCCCGTGTATGCGCCCACTTGGTCGGCGGTGAGGTGGGTCTTGTCGATGATCTCCCGCACCCACTGATTCACGGCCGCTTGGTTGGTTGCCAAGATGAGTGTTTTGGTCTGGATGTGGCGCATGGATTCGATGCCGACGATCGTTTTTCCTGCTCCACAGGCAAGGACGACAACGCCGCAACCACCGGAGGGTCGGCCGTCTTGGTACCACCGGGAAGCCGCCTCGGCTTGGTAGTGACGGACTCCAAACGGTTTTCCATTGCCGAGCATTGTGTCCCGAAGAACAATTTCCAATGGTGCTCCGGGCAAGAACCCAGCAAGGTCTTCCACGGGCCATCCCGCCTGCAGTGCGCGCTGCTTGAAGATGCCCCGGTGGCCTTTGGTAATCATCCAGTGACGCCGGCCGTCTTCCAGCATGAACTCGCGCAGAGACGCGTCGCCGGAGACCAGTTTCCCGACAAAGCCGCTGGCGAACTGAATCCGGATCATCCCGTCTGGGTCTTCGGGATGCGGAAGCAGCTTGACCAACCCGTATTTGTCGATGGTCTCGGTGATTTGCTCGAGCATCGTTGGTGGGATGTCGAACTTTGACAGCTCCCGGAGGCCGCCCACGATCTCAGACGTGTTCATGCCTGCACTCGCGGCGTTCCAGAGCGAGAGTGGGTTGATGCGGTAGGTGTGAAGGTGTTCTGGCGAGGCTTCGAGTTCGGCGAATCGTCCCAGGAAGTCCCGGGTTTCTTCGTAGCGTGGATGCTTGGTTTCCACGAGAACCTTGCCGTCCCCCTGTACGATGAGGGGGTTGTCAGGCCTGACGTGCATGCTCTTTTTTGGGATGCTCCAACCGAAGCCTTCAGCAGGGATGCCGCGGTTCGGTGAATTGAAGGTGTGGCCTAGGCAGGCCACGGAGCCCGGATGGGCAGGGTTACCAGTTCGGTAAAGAGAAGAGACCGGTCGCAGACGAAGGGTGAAACCCTAAGAAGACCCCGCGGGGTGCGTGTGCGAACGGAGGCCGGCCCCAGCCAGGCCTCCTGATAGCGTCAGCATATCTCCGATACTGTGGGTGTCAAGTCATCCAAGAAACGGATACCGCCAATCCACCGGCGGCTCGAAGGTTTCCTTGATGGTGCGGGGAGAAACCCAACGCAGGAGGTTGAGGGGGCTTCCCGCTTTGTCGTTGGTGCCCGAAGCGCGCGCACCACCGAATGGTTGCTGCCCGACCACGGCGCCAGTGGGTTTGTCATTGATGTAGAAGTTGCCCGCCGCGTGCCGAAGGCCGCGAAGTGCGTCGCCGACTGCATAGCGGTCATTGGAGAACACGGCACCCGTCAGGGCGTAGGGACTGGTTTGGTCAACGAGTCGGATGGTCTCTTCCCATTGGTCGTCGTCGTACACAAACGCCGTGACGATGGGCCCGAAGATTTCTTCCTCCAGCAAGCGTGCATGGGGATCGTCGACCCGGACCAGCGTGGGCTCGATGAACCATCCTGTGGCATCGTCGCAGCCGCCTCCCGTGAGCACCGTCCCCGTTTTGCGGGCCAGGTCCAGATACTCGCGATGCTTGAGGAATGCCCGTTGGTCAATGACGGGACCCAGAAAGTTCGAGAAGTCGGTGACGTTGCCCATCTTCATGGAGCGGGTGATCGCCGTGGTTCGTTCTGCAACCTCATCCCAGAGGGACTGGGGGATGTAGATCCGACTGGCGGCAGAACACTTTTGTCCTTGGTATTCGAAACCCCCGCGGGCAATGGCGACCGACAGCGCTGCGGCATCTGCGCTGGGGTGCGCCAGAATGAAATCTTTGCCCCCCGTCTCGCCCACGATGCGGGGGTAGGTTGCATAGGATCCGATGTTTGCGCCGATCGCGGACCACATGCGCTGGAAGACGCCAGTTGACCCAGTGAAGTGAAGCCCAGCCAGCGAGCGATGGCCGATGACGGGGTCGCCGACCGCTGCCCCGCGGCCGGGTACAAAATTGATCACGCCCGGCGGGAATCCGGCCTCGCGCAACAGTTGGAAGCCAACCCACGCGCTGTGCAGCTGGGTGGTCGCCGGCTTCCACACCACCACATTGCCCATCAAAGCGGGCGCGGTCGGCAGGTTTAATGCGATGGCCGTAAAGTTGAACGGCGTCACGGCGAAAACGAACCCTTCCAGTGGGCGTTGGTCGGTGCGGTTCCACATCCCGGGGTTGCTGCTGGGCTGCCGCGCCATGATCTGCGCGGCGTAGGTTGCATTGAAACGCATGAAGTCGATCAGCTCGCATGCGGAGTCAATCTCCGCCTGGTGGCAGGTCTTTCCCTGGCCAAGCATGGTCGCCGCATTCAGCGAGTCGCGGTACTTGCCCGCCAACAAGTCCGCAGCTTTCAAGAGAACCGCCGCACGGTCTTGCCAGGCCATGGCTGCCCAGTCGGCCTGGGCGGCGAGCGCCGACTCGATGGCCCGGTCGACAACCTCAGGCGTGGCCAAATGGGCGATCGCAAGCACGTGTTGATGGTCGCCAGGATTGGTGACTTCGACGGTGTTTCCGGTGTAGATCGCTTCGCCACCCACGACGCAGGGAATTTCAACCACTTCGCTGAGTTGCCGCGATACTTCTGCTTCCAACGAAAGCCGCTCTGGGCTGCCCGGGGCGTAGGTTTTGACCCGCTCGTTGATGGGTTTCGGTGGAGTGAAGATGCCATCTGCTGTTGTCATGCGAAACTCCGTGTTCGATTCGATTGGTAACATGGGCGAGCGATTCGAGTGAACAATGGACGACGTCATCACCCTGAACCACGCGGCTTCGGTCGTCCCGCAAATCGCGGGAGGGAAAGCCGCCTCGCTCGCCACACTGCGGCAGGCGGGTGTGGCCGTGCTCGATGGCATCGTGATCACAACGGGTGCGGTTCAGCGCATCGTCGATGCCGCCATGGTCAACGAAAGCGCGGATGACGAGGACCCATCCAGCTGTTTTGAACGTGGCGGGCTTGACCCGGAGCTTGGTCGCGTCATCCGCCATCACCTGAGCGCGCTGGGTGACTGCTTTGTGGTTCGATCGAGCGGGGTCCAGGAAGATGGTGCTTCCGCCTCATGGGCCGGTCAGTTGGAGTCCATCATCGGTGTTGGCTTGGGCCGGGACCTTGAGCGGGCCATCATGCGATGCATCGGGTCGATGTTCAGCGAACGTGCAGCCGCGTACCGAGGCAACGGAGCGGACGGTGCATTGCGACTGGCGGTTTTGATTCAGCCGGTTGTGAATCCCGTCTGTGCGGGGGTGATGTTCACCGTCAACCCGGTGACGGGCAGTTGGAGAGAAATGACGGTCGAGGCCGCCTGGGGGCAAGCAGCGCCGGTTGTGGGCGGTGAAATCGTTCCCGATTTTTACCGTGTCCGGCGACCCCGAAACACGCCTCGACCCGTCCAGCGCATCTTGTCCCGCATCCGGCTCGACCTCGTTGAAGAACGGGTTCGTCCGCAGAGCACGCAATGGACGGCCGGTCCGGACGGGCTGCATGCGGTCGCAGTGGCACCATCTCGCCGATCCGCACCCAAGCTGCGCCATCAGCAGATCATGCGACTGTGCCGCCTTGGACTGAGAGTGGAGTCGCTCCGTGGGGGGCCGCAGGACGTGGAGTGGGCCCTGACCGATGGGGGGCGATTGGTTGTCTTGCAGGCGCGCCCAGTGACGACCAACACTCGCGTCACGCGAGCCGGTCCGACGTTGTGGAGCCGGCGCTTCATTGGGGAGCGATGGACCGAGCCGGCGACTCCGCTCGGGTGGTCGTTGATGCAAGGTTTGCTCGAAGAATACATCGGGTACCCCCGCACCACCGCGAGCCACCTTGGCGGTGGTGAGTCCATGCAGTTGGTTCGATTTGCGCCGTACATCAATGTGAGCGTGTTCCGGCACCTCGCATTCAAGCTTCCCGGTGCGCCTCCTCCCCAGTTCATGATGGAGCTGCTTCCCGCTGCAGAGCAGCGTGCATGGCGGCGTCGGCACGCGCAGCGTCCAGACTTTGCTGTGTACGCCAGTCTGCTATCGGAGACGGTGGCTGGGACCCGGTGGAAGCAGTTCTCGCCTGGCTTGTGGTCCAACCCTCGGCGATGGGGGGCCTTTCTTGCCCGGCTGGAGAAAGAACTCCCAGCATTGTGCCGTCCCGGGGAAACGGTGATGGAAGCCCACGATCTGAGCAGTCGGTGCCGCGTGCTGGCCCGACAGTACATCGGAATACACGTCTGCAGCCTGTTGTGGGCCAATCTGCTTCATCAGGTTTCGTCTTCCGCCATGGAGGGTCTGGGTCATGCACCATTGACACCGGATGCGCTTCGACCAGTGGAAGAGAACTGGACGGTGAAGACGAATCATGCATTGTGGCGACTCGGGCGTGACGACCTATCGCTGGATGAGTTCATGGACGATTTTGGGCACCGGGCCAGCTCATCTTGGGAGTTGTTTAGCCCACGATGGCGCGAGTCGCCCGACGCTGTGTTGGCGCTCGCAGCCTCCGCAGCACAGCACAACGATCCGCACCAACTGGCGGTGGCCCAAGCCCAGCGAGCTCAGGCTGCGGTACGCGCGCTGAGCGGGTGGTTGCGGCCCGTCGTGGCCTTGACCCAAACCTACCTTGGCTTGCGCGAAAACCAACGGTTTCATTACGACCGCCTGCTCGACGCCTGGGGCGGTCAACTCAAACGCTTGGAGGCGCTGACAAGGGTTGAACTGCGGTTCCTCCAAGCGGCTGAGGTTCAGCGACTTGTCGATGGGTCCATGACGAAGACGGATGCGCGAACCATTGCGGACGCTCGGCGGGTCGAATGGGGCGCCGAACGCGATCGGCGGAATGCCGGTGATGAGCCACCGAATTTTTTGGTGGGCGCAGAAGCGCTGGTGGAGCAAGTGCAAGGCATTCGGATGCAGGGGGTTGGCGTCTCACCGGGTGTGGTGACGGGCAAGGTGAGGGTCCTGCGCAGCCCAGCCGAGGCCGCTCTGCTGGAACCGGGCGAAGTTCTGGTCGCGAGGGCCACAGATCCGGGTTGGACACCCTTGTTTTTGAAGGCCGGCGGCGTGGTGATGGAGCTTGGCGGCATGCTTTCCCATGGCGCGGTCATCGCACGCGAGTACAACCTGCCCGCCGTGGTGAACATCCCGGGAGTCACAAAAGCGCTTCGGACCGGGCAAGAGGTGACGATGGATGGTCGTCAGGGCGCCATCTGGCTCATTCCAGATAGCGGTCCAACTGACGCTTGAACTCGATGCGGTCGACCAAGTCCGTCAGGTAGTCCATGCGGTCCGATTCCCAGACCAAGACGGGGGATTGGCTGTAGCGACCGATCCAGTCTTCGTACAGTCCGTTTAAGCGTCGAAGGTAGCTTGTCGGGATCTCCTGCTCAGACTTTCGACCGCGCTGTTTGATTCGCTTCCGGATTGTTCCGACGGAGCACCGCAGGTAGATCATCAAGTCCGGGGGGTCAAGGGCCTCTTTCATGGTGCTGTAAAGCTCCATATAGGTCTCGTAGTCTCGCTTCTTGATGAAGCGGCCCTTGTACAGGTTGGTCGCGAAAATCTCGGCGTCTTCGTAAATGGTTCGGTCCTGCACGATGGTCGTCGCACGGGTGTTCAACGCCATGTGCAGCTTGAACTTGTGGGTGAGAAAGTACAGCTGGCTGTGGAAGCCCCATGACTTCATGTCTTTGTAGAAGTCATCAAGGTACGGGTTGTTCATGAACGGTTCATAGATCGGCTCAAACCCGTATTGATGGCTCAAAAACTCCACCATCGAGCTCTTGCCAACACCGATGTTGCCTGCAACCGCGATGAACTTCTTCATTCCAACTCCAGCAGCCCCGAGTTTCCGTGCACATCGGTCACTTCCACAGCGACGGCATCGGACGGCGGTGCACCTTCAAAGTGCGTGCGTTGATCGCCAACCTCGCCAACGAGTTCGGAGGGGACGATTGACCCGTCTGCCATCACCCAACTCAATGCCGCATCCCTGACCGGGTTGTGGCCCATCGAAGACCCTTCGAGGTCAATCAGCCGGTATCCGAACTCGGGGGCGCGGAGCGAAGCCATGAAGCCGCCGGTCGACGGCTCGATCGTGATCGAAGCGGGGACCACCTCGAAGGGCTCGCTGGCGATCTCATACTCGGTCTTGGTGAACGGCCATGAGTCTTCGCTACCGCTGTAGACGTGGCCGTAGACGTGAAGGCGATACGTACCGACGGGGACATCAACTCGGTCTCCACCATGGGAAACCGGTTGCCAAGCCGCCCACCATACATGGGACTGGGCGGCGTCCCATGGGTAAAGCGGGTCCGGGGTGTGGGCGGTGATGATGTCGGGCAGGGTGTCCGTGACGACGCGTCCGGAGAACGTGGTCACTGGATTCCACGCCTCGTCCTCAAACCGTTCAAGAACCACATGCGGGAGGTCGACCGCAGGGTCGCCGCCGTGCCAGGCAAACTGCGCGAGGCCTTGGACGCGGGCCAGCACGGGGTCGGGTTGCACAGTGACTGTGACTTCCAGAGGAACCCACATGTCTTCGGGCAGCGCCGTGACGGCAGTTCCGGCGGCCGCCGTCTCGTCGGGCACTTGGATGGGCAAGTCCCGCTGTTCGTATTCGAGGTCTGGAAACTCGCCGTTCGGATCTTGGGGCTCGAGAAGGTTGGTGCGCAGGTGCGTCTGCATCATTGAGAGATTCCCCTCCATGATGTGCTCTGCCTGCAGCGGGCCCCAAACGTTGATGTTCGCTTCGTAACCGCCCACAAGCCAGTCTTCGGGAATCAGCAGGTATCCTTCATGGTCTTGGGCGTACCCGATGGTGAAGACGTTGTCGGCACCCACTTCTGCGGCCGCACGACGCATGTACTGCTCGGTGAACATCTCCGTGACTTCACCGGGGAAGAACCCAAAAAATGCGTCATCGGTGCTGACTGTGCCGTCGGGCTGGAGAATGTCCATGGGACCAATCCGCGATGAAGAGGTCATGGCGGTGGTGGAAGAGGGGAGGGGCAGAGGAATTGAGTCGGCCGGCAGCCCGAAGACCCCCGCGATGACCCATGACACCAACTCAACCTGCATGCATCCATCGTATGGGTAGACATTCACACCGATGGTCCCTGCTGCGATCAGAGGGTCATCGTAGCCGCAAAATGCACCGCCAAATTCTGCATTGAACTCATCGAGCGGGCTTCGGATGCTGCCGTCTTCGTTGTAGATTTCCCCATCGATGACTTTCCCCATTTGGTACGGCGGGTAGTACCAGTCGACCGTGCCATCGCGGGTCACCCGAATTTTTTCGAGGCCTTCCGGGATGCTGTGTGTCACGGACTCGAGAACAATGGGTTGGGTGTTCGTCGGCGTCTGTGACCACAAATCAACGATGGAGTCCGCAGCGAGCTCACCGAGGGATTCCAGTCGGGCATAGCCCTGATCCACGCCTCTCGGCGTTGCATCGCCCGTGCTGCTTTGGAGGTGGGCAACCACCACGGGGGTGTCGAACCGGTCGGCGACTGCGTATTCGATGTGACCGCTGGCATCGGTCGACACCATGGCGTTGTCCGAGCCCAGCACGGTGCCGTGGATGGCGAAGTTGTAAAAGACGCCCAGTGGTTCTCCCGCGGCGGTGTCGACTCGCAGCACCCAGAGTCGCGGGTCCTTGTGCTCGCCTGCGGGGCGATCGTCCCAGACCTGGAGCGTGTCGTTTTCGACACGGCGGTCGGCATAGACGGCGTCATCGGGGTCCCAGTCATCGCGAATCCCCATGCCGATGGCAGCGGGTTCCATGGACTCAAACGCTTCGAGGGCGACGGTGACCAAGGATTCGACAAAGCGCTGGAAGATTTCCTCGTTGTAGCGGTCACCGCCCAGATAAAAATGGTACTGGTCGGAATAGTTGGCCGGAGCATTGTGGGTGTGGCTCGACGACACAACCACGCGGCCGTTCATTGCTCTTCCGGTGGCCGCTTCCAACCGGCGTTCGACTTCGCGGACGAGGGCGTCATACGCGTAAATGACATCCGCCTTCAACAAGACGAAGTCCTGGTCGCCGTTGTTCAGCCATAGCGCCTGGGCGCGTGCCCGGGTTTGGATGCCTGCGCTTGAGGACCAAGCTTGGGTGTATGGGTTTCGTCGGTTGTCGACGGTTCCGCTGCGCCCCAAGTATTCGCACCGGTTGCTGTACCCGCCGAGCGGCGCCCCAATGGGAAAGTCAATGTCGACCTCGGCAACGCCTGCGAGCGGAGCACCGGCCTGAAGGTAGACGGGCGTTCGCTCGGGTTCGGCTTTGTCGCCGCAGGCCACCAACAACAGAATCGGGATGATCAATCGGAGCACAGTCATCCGTTCCGATAATCCGCTGCGTCCAATCCGTAGAGCTTCATTTTGGTGTACAGCGTGCGCCGGGTGATTCCGGCGGCCTTCGCGGTGTTGATCAAATGACCATTGTTTCGCTTGAGCAGCCGGTGCAGGTAGGTGCGCTCCACCTGCACTGCAGCCCGGTCGACCGCCATCTTCATGGGCAGGCTCTCGTCGATCGTGAGCAGCGGTGTTGTGCCGTACTGGTCCACCCGTTGCGCAGAACCCGGTTGCATCTCGCGTGGCAACATGTCCATGCCGATTGCGCGCCCGCTGGCCACGATGACCCACCGCTCACACATTGACCGCAACTGGCGGACGTTTCCGGGCCACCGGAATGTGGTGATCGCCGCCATCGCTTCGGGGCTGATGGTGGGTGCGTCGATGCCGTACTCTTGCGCCGCATCATCCAAGAAGTGTCGGGTCAGCAGGCCAATGTCTTCCGGGCGCTCGCGGAGTGGTGGAAGCTGTATTGGAAACACGTTGAGCCGGTAAAACAGATCTTCCCGAAAGGAGCCGTCGCGAGTCTTGGATTCCAGATTCGCGTTGGTTGCCGCGACAATTCGTGTGTCGACGTGCACTGTGTCTTGGCCACCAATCCGTCGAAAACACATTTCTTCAAGGACGCGAAGAAGGTTGACTTGCACATTCAACGAGGTCTCGCCCAGTTCGTCGAGGAACAGCGAGCCACCATCGGCCATTTCGACCACCCCGCGTCGCCGGCCGGCGGCGCCGGTGAAGGAACCTTGTTCGTGACCGAACAGCTCGCTCTCAAGAAGCGTCTCCGTAAACGCCCCGCAGTTGATGCTGATGAATGGCTTGTCCCGTCGTCGGCTCCGCTCGTGGATCGCACGGCTGACCAGCTCCTTCCCGGTGCCAGTCTCCCCCAGAATCAGAACGGTGGCATCTGTGGATGCTACGGCTCGAATCTGGTCGAACACACGCAGCATGCGCGGACTCTGAGTCAGCATGGTTGAAAACCCTTGCCGGTCGCGGAGTTGCGTCTGGACCCGCGCCAAGTCCCGCGCGCCTCGATTGACGGAGAGTGCGTTTGACGCCGCTTGGTGCAGTGCAGCTTGGTTCAGGGGAAGCGCGAGAACCTGGCACGCACCGGCGTGGGCGGCAGCAACGCCCAACGTCATGTCGGCTTCATCGACCAACGCGATGATCGGCACGCTGGGAGCACGGTTGCGGAGTGTCTCGAGCAAACCAATGCCGGACAAATCCTCGGTTCCCAAGTAGGCAATGATCAAGTCGGGCAGGGTATCCGACAGCGAAGCGAGGGCTTCTCGGGCCGTCGGAACCGTAAAGACCGACCGCACGGCGTTCTTGACGGCGGATTTCGCCTGTCTTGCGCGCAGTTCTGCGGGGTCGATCACCAACACATGCTCTGCATGCGCGCTGACGACCCCCCCTTGGTCAAACCCGTCCGGCATTGCCCGATGCTCCCAAACCTAAACAAGATAACGAAAAGAACACGTCAGCAACGGTTGGGCAAGGGTTTTTTCCACAGATGGAGAGAATCTTTTTTGGGCACCCGCTGCGTCATCGGGTGGCTGTGGAAAACCCGGCATCTTCGTGGTTGATCGGGCGCCTGCGCGACGGCGGAGCATTTACTCTTCTCTGGTCGCCTTCGAGCGCAGTTCCAACAGGCGCTGGTCATCGGGCCAGTGGTGCAACGCGGTTTCGATGCGTTTCTCGGCCAGAGCGGTCAACCCTTGAGCCAGCAACGACTCAATCGCCGCGTATTCCGATTCTGGATGGACCGGTGGGGTGCCGTACAACGAACGATGCAAGCGATGCAAGTCGGACGGATGGCCCCCTGCAGCAGCAAGGGCGGTCAACGCTTTCTTGGCGAGGTCAAGGAAGCCGTATTTTTGTGCTTCGTTGGCCAACACGTTCAGTGTCGCGGTGTGGCCGTTCGCGAGCTCAAAGAGTTCACGGTGAAACTCTTCCGAGCCGGTTCCACCCAACTCCGAACGTTCGCGGAGCAGCACCCGTACTCTGCTGGTTCGCTGGTTTTGCCGGATGTGGGGAAGCAAGGCGATGAAGAGCGCAACGAATACCGCCGGTACGGCCCATGGCGGTAGCGACACGCCGGCGGACGCCAACAAGGAGTCGAGGGCGTCGGTCAGGCCGCCGAACCCCCGCACTGCACGCTATCCTGGATTGCTCGGTTGCTATTCGCTGACGCGAACAGGTTCCGTCTGAGTCGCATCCGCCGTCGAGGCAAAGATTGCCGTGACTGCGAGCCATCCAAAAGCAAGCGCCAGAAACCCGGTCATAATCCAAGATGTTTGCGCAGTTTCTTCTTGCTTGATGGTGAGTGAGCGAGCCATGTTGGGTCCTTGGTCTGAAACGGTATCGGGTGGGCGCTGGGCGCGCGGCTTAAGAAGTCGCCAACAGTGGAGCAAGGCCTGTGCCAAGACTGTCACGCTCATCCATTTCACCGGATAAGACTTGACTTGTCAAGAGTTAATTTTTGCCGTCTTCCCTACGGGAGTGTGACCGTCTTTTCCTTTCGGACCGACACGTCGTACCCTTTTTCAGACCATTGCTTCTCCAGACCGTCAACCCAACGGTCGAAGTCTTTGGACGACCCGATGGGTTCTGGAGTAGTTGACACGCCCCATTCACCGGATTCCGCCTCGCATTTGGTCAGGCGGGGCTTCACTTTCTGCATGATCGGTCGGACGTCCGTGAGGATGATCCAGCGCGTGCCGGGTTCTTCGACCTTGGCCACATGAAGCACGGCCGACTTTTCGCCATCGCACGATGCTCGCTCGATTGATGCCGCGCCATAGGCATAGATTCCGTTGTCGGCGCGTTCCCCGTAAATGGTCGGAAGCAGGCTTGCCGCACTCTCGTTGGCGCCGGCATTGGCGAGGCGGTCTGCGACATCCCGGGCTTTCTCGAGGGTCACGCGAGACGCGATTTCGACCAACGCCGCCTCGAGTTTGGCCTGGTTTTCCGGACTCTTTGGCTCTCCGATTCCGGGCTGGACTGAGGTCTCCATGGCGGTCAAAATTGCGTTGAACGGCCCGTTGTCAGCGCCCTTTACGGCCGCGTGGACGAAAATCGGCAGCGCATCGGGGCCCTCCTTCAGCGTCAGTATGTTGAGAATCGAGTTGTATTTTTCATCGAATAGGCTTGAAGGGGGATTTTTTGCCGTCTCCGCAAGCCAGGAGTTCCAGTCCGCGCTCTGACAAGCAACCATGCCGTCGTCCCACTGCTGGAACTCGAGATCCCTCAACCCTGAATACGCGCCTTTGAAGAACGTGACGATCTTGGCGTTGTTGGTGCACTCTTCACCAATGCGCTGCGCAACCTGGTCGCGCACATCGTAGTCGAGCGCATCGTGCGAAAGGACCCGCCACACCGGTGTCCACACGTCTGATTCGATTGCCGACATGCTGAGACCAACGAGATCTTTTACCGTCTTTGCTCGGGGCAGCAACGAATCAAACTGCATCTCGGCTTCGTCGGTGCTGCATCGTGCCAACGCGGCAAAGTTGGTTGCCAGGGCCGCACCAGAGGAAGCGGCGGCGCGGCGCACTTGGTAGCCACAGGCTGCTTCGGCGGGGCTGGACCCCAAGACGGCAGCTAATACCATTGTGATCATGCGAGACTCCTTACAGGCGCGGTGGTCGCACCGCGCGACGGTTCGAACCGGCATTTACCGTTTTCAACGGCCCGCGTCGACCGCCGTGACGCGACTCGGAACAATCAATGCTCGTCCAGCCACTCGTCGTACAGTTCGGCGTCGTCTTGCATTTGATTGATTGCGAGTTGCAACGCCATGTTTTCGGGAACCGGTGCATCGTCGATTTCCGTGACGGCCCACACCGCCTGCATGCGGACCGATCGTTCGCCCCGCGGCATCAACACGTTCAGGTAAAACTGTTCTTTTACGTCAAACCAAGCGGGTGAGGCCTTCAGGGGCAACGCCAGCCATGTCCGCTGCACGATGGCGTACCCATCGTCCATCTCGACCCACCGCCATTGCACTCGGCTGACGCTGTCTGTCTCAATTCCCAGGGCAAACTTTTGCTTCGTGAAAGAGTCGTAATGCAGGAAGCCACATTCGTTTGCAGTGAAGCATTGTTCGTCGTTTAGCAGCAGTTCTCGTCGGTATTTGGTTGTGGAGTCCTTCAAGCGCGCAGGGCTCACATTGAGTTGAACGCCGACGAGGTCATCCACCGAATGCGTGCTTGTGCTTCCAACGGCCGCGCCGATCAGTCCAGAAATGTCTCGTGTGCACTGGTCGAGTTGACCCACCGATTCGGTGGTCAGGTTGTCGACCACATAACCGTCCTTGGTCTCCTCGAGGCGCTTGGTCATCCAGTCTTCAAGGTTTGTGACGCCCTGTTGGAGCAAATGGGTGTCCTCGTCTTGCGCGTGCTCGAAGATGAATGCAGTCAGCTCGTTCAACTCTTCGGGCGCATCTGCAGGCGCGGCGCAGCCGGTGGCCGCGATTGCTAAGAACACAAATCGCATGTCAACAGTGTAGCGGGTTTTTGGTGGAGCCGCCGCTCTACGCCTGGCCGAGCAAGGTCACGGGGTAGGAGGCAAGGGAGAACGTCACTTCGGTGCGGTAACCCATTGCTTCGCCGCCAAGTTGGTACGGCATGGCGTCTCGATACTCGACGTGCACGCGGTCAGCGTAGAAGTCGTGGATGCCCTTGGGGGTTTCGCCGCGCCACACTTTCCCAATGTTCATGGCCATCTGAAGCGGACTCATGTCAACGCACCGAAGCTGGAATCGTCCAGCGCGCCTGGTGGCATGCGGAAAAATCTTCAGCTTGTAGCCGTAGAATGGCATTGTCCCGCAACAGACCGTCGCTGCATCGCCATCGTACAACGTTCCCCCCGTCGGGATGGCGGGGCCGAACTCGCGACCATTCGCATCAATCCGAAACGCTGGACGGCCCAGGTTTGTGATGCGGACTCGCTGCTTGGGACGGCGAAGGTAGTTTGGAATGGTCTTCAAATACGCTGCGGCAAGGTACCCGGACAACCCCTTGCAGGTTGCCTGCCACCATCGCCCAGACGCGGATTGTTTGAGCTCGTTGTAATCGTTGAGGACCGCAGCATCGATGCCCAAGCCGGCGAACGGAAACAACGTTCCTTCGGCTTCGACCATGTGCATTGCGACGGACCGGTGGACCCGACCGTCGTTCCACCGCTTCAGGTCGTGGACCGGGCGGCCGCTCCCAAGCCAATGGGCCAGTGCGTTGCCGGTTCCGAGGCGGAGAACGCCGACGTTCGGCATCCGCTGATCGCCACGGAATGCATTCAGGGCGTTGATGGCACCGATGATGGTGCCATCACCACCACCGGCAAAGACGGTTCGATACTCCCGATCGATGCAGTGGTTGAACACGTCCTGCGCGTGGTCTTGGCTCTCCGTCAAAAACAGCCGGTCTCGTGGGACAACGCGCTCGATCGACCGTGCGAGCCGGCCATTCATTCGACCGGCGTTCGCGTTCAGTACGACCGCGTAGTTGTCGTCGGGCAGCGTGTATGTGGGAGCGGGGAGCATGGCACCTCTTGAGGATTGGTTGAACTTAAACCAAGCAGGAACCGTGCCAAGGGGCCCTCACACCATCAACGTTGTACGTCACGCGATCGTAACGACTTGCGGTGCGAAAACAATTTCGCACCTGGGTTCGTTATGTGGCGGAATTTCTACGCGCCAACGATGCTGTAGACGGCTTCGAGGGCGGCTGGCAGGGCGTCCGGGTCCCGGCCACCTGCCTGGGCCATGTCGGGGCGACCGCCACCGCCCCCGCCGACCATTCCCGCAATTTCACGGATCAGATTTCCGGCATGAACGGTGCTGCCCGCGAGGTCTTTGGACACCGTAACAACGAGTTTGACGGCGCCGCCGTTGCGACTGCCGAGGACAACCACTCCCGACCCAATGGTGTCCCGAACCCGATCGGCTTCGGTTCGAAGGGTTTTTGCGTCGACGTCAACTTCAGCCGCTACGACCTTGATTCCATTGACTTCGCGAACTTGGGTGGTGAGGTCTCCGGATTTTTGGCGCGCGAGGTCGCGCTTCAACTGACTCAGCTCGTTGGTCAGTCGTTTGCGGTCATCCATCATTCGTTGAATGGCGTCGGCCATTTGGTCGATGGGCGACCGCAAGAGTTCGGCGAGGTCCTGGACGGCAGCGTCCTGGTCTTGAACGGTCTGGACGGCAAATCGGCCGGTACAGGCCTCGATTCGCCGAACGCCTGCAGCGACGCTGCTCTCGCTGGCGATGCGGAACAGGCCAATGTCCCCGGTCCTGGCGACGTGGGTGCCGCCGCAGAGTTCGACCGAGAGGCCGGGGATGTCGATCACCCGCACTTCGTCGCCATACTTTTCGCCAAAGAGTGCCATGGCACCGCGTTCGACCGCATCGTCCATCGTGCACACATCGGTCTGCACAGCCTCGTTTTGCATGATGTCTCGGCAAACTCTGGCCTCGATTGTCCGCAGCTCTTCTGAGGTCAAGGCTTTGTGGTGGGAGAAATCAAAGCGAAGCCGGTCCTCGGCCACCAACGACCCCTTCTGGACCACGTGGTCGCCAAGCGTGTCTCGCAGCGCTGCGTGCAGGAGGTGTGTGGCCGTGTGATTCAACCGAATGTCGTTGCGTCGTTCCGCATCGACGGTCATCGATACGTCTTGGTCCACAGCAACTGTGCCGCTCGTTACCAAGATGCTGTGGGCGATGATTCCATCGACGGGTTTCTGGGTGTCCAAGACCCGCAGCGTCCCTCCATCGAATGCCATGGAGCCTCGGTCGCCAATTTGTCCGCCTGCTTCCGCGTAAAACGGGGACGCGTTCGCGATCAGGACGCCCTTGCCCCCGGCATCGATGGAGGACACCTCCGCGCCGTCCTGGACCAGCGCGACCACCCGGCCGTCGGCCTCATCGAGGGTGTACCCCACGAATGCGCATGCGGAATGCTGGGAGGCGATTCGGTGGTACACGTCGGAAATGCTTTGGTCACCCGAGCCCTTCCATGCAGCACGTCCAGCGGCTCGCTGTGCCTCCATGGCGCTCGCGTAGCCATCCCGATCAACGGAGTAGCCGCGTTCAGAGGCAATCAGTTGAGTGAGGTCGAGTGGAAAACCAAATGTGTCGTGAAGCTTGAAAGCGGTTTCACCGGGAAGTTGACCGCCAGCTGCGAGCGCTTCGAACGCCCGATCGAGAAGGTGCAAGCCCTTGTCGAGGGTCTCGCGGAAACGGTCTTCTTCACTGCGCACCACTTCTCTGATGAAGTCGGCTCGTTGCTCCAGGTCGCTGTAGGTGCCACCCATTTCTGCGACCAGCGTGTCCACAACCTTGTACAAAAACGGCTCGTTCAATCCAATCTTGACGCCATAGCGAATCGCCCGGCGCATCACTCGACGCAAGACGTAGCCGCGCTCTTCGTTCGATGGCATCACGCCATCGGCGATGAGGAAGCCGGTGGCGCGGGCGTGGTCAGCAATCACCCGAAGCGCTGTGTCCGCTTCGTCGTCGTCACCAATGGTGACGTCCGCGAGGTCGGCTGCCGCCTCCATGAGCGCTGAAAAGCAGTCGGTATCGTAGTTGCTGTAGACCCCCTGCATGACCGCCGCGATGCGTTCAAGGCCCATGCCCGTATCGATGGAGGGCTTTGGCAACGGCGTCATGGTTCCATCGCTGCTTCGATCGAACTGCATGAAGACGAGGTTCCAAATTTCAATGTAGCGGTCGGATTCGGTCGCGGGCCCACCGGATGGACCAAATTCGGGTCCATGGTCGAAAAAGATTTCGGAACACGGCCCACACGGCCCGGTCTCGCCCATCGACCAGAAGTTGTCTTTGGCTCCGAGCCGTTGAATCCGGTCGGGGGCGACGCCCGCTTCCTTCTCCCACAGCACCGCGGCTTCGTCATCGTCCTCGAATACGGTCACCCACAGCTTGTCTGGACTGATGCCAAGCTCCTCGGTCAGGAAACGCCACGCATAGCGAATCGCGTCGGACTTGAAATAGTCTCCAAAACTGAAGTTTCCGAGCATCTCGAAGAACGTGTGGTGTCGTGGGGTTTGCCCAACATTCTCGAGGTCGTTGTGCTTCCCGGATACGCGAAGGCACTTTTGGCTGGATGCTGCTCGGTTGTATCCGCGGACTTCGCGGCCCGTGAACACGTCCTTAAACGGTACCATCCCGGCGTTTGTGAAAAACAAGGTCGGGTCGTTGTTGGGAACCAGAGAACTGCTGGAGACCGGTTCATGTCCCTCAGAGGCGAAAAAGTCGATGAAGCGGGCGCGAATTTCAGATGATTTCACGGGGGTCTCCTCGGCGGTGAGGGCCCCTTAATCCGCCGTCCCGTTCGCTGCGATTCGTTACAGTGCCGCCGAATGAATCCCCTGGATTCGAAGCTCAAGGTCGTCCGGGTTGTTGACCGCTCGCAAAGCCTGTTCTTTGTCAATGACCCCGTCTTGGAGCAAGGAATACACGGCTTGATCAAACGTCTGGGTCCCGTAGACGGTGTGATTGCGAGCCATGAGATCCGGAATCTCCTTGGTTCGTGCCGGGTCCATCATGCAATCGGTGATGACGCCCGTGTTTCGCATCACTTCCACCGCCGCGACCCGACCACCCATGGTGGTTTGAATCAACCGTTGGGACAACGTTGCTTGAAGAACGCTTGCCAGTTGAGCGCGCACCTGTGTGTGATGGTGCGGATCGAAAAAACCAATGATCCGGTTGATGGTTTCGGCGGCGTCGATGGTGTGCAGCGTGCTCAACACCAAGTGGCCGGTTTCCGCGGCATTGAGCGCGATCTCAACCGTTTCTCTATCGCGCAGCTCGCCGACAAAAATCACATCGGGATCTTGGCGAAGGGCGGCTCGGAGCGCATTGGAAAAGCTCAACGTATCGACACCAACTTCCCGTTGGTTCACAACGGATTTTTTGTCTTGGAAGACGAACTCGATGGGATCTTCGATGGTGACAATGTGATTCGCGCGTGTGCGGTTGATCTCCTCGATCATCGCGGCGAGTGTCGTGCTCTTCCCGGACCCCGTGATCCCCGTCACGAGAACCAACCCACGGGGTTGCCCCGCAATGGTCTTGAGCACCTCTGGCATGCGCAGATCGTCGAGAGACTTGACCGCGCTGGGTATGACCCGAAGCACCATCGCAATCGATTGTCGTTGTCGGAACACGTTGACGCGAAAGCGCCCCAATCCCTCAAGGTTCCAACTCATGTCCAAGTCGAGGTCGGTCTTGAATCGGTCACGTTGGGCGGGTGCCATGATGTTCCACGCCATTTTGCCCACCCGTTCCGAGACCAATGCGGTGGTTTCTGGGATTGGAACCATCTCGCCATCAACCCGCATTATGGGCCGGCTTCCAGCCTTGATGTGAATGTCGGATGCCCCCGCGGAAACGGCGGCGCGGCAGATGTCGGTCAGCGTCATGGACTGAGACTACACCAAAATGAAAAACGCGTTGGACCCACGGGCCCAACGCGTTTCGTACCTTGGCGGTTCAGGTGGCTATGCCTCGCCGGGGGCGTCCTTGCTGACAAGCGGGACGCCGATGCCGTGTCGGCTCATGATTTCCAAGCGCAAGGCTTCGCCTTTTTCCGCATGTTCCGTGAGGTACGCGGTCGCGTTGTCTCGGCCTTGACCAATTCGTTCCTCGCCCAGCGAGTACCAAGAGCCGGCTTTGCGGACCATGCCGAGGTCGGCTCCGATGTCGATCAGCTCGCCGTGGCTGTTGACACCCCGGCCGTAGATGATGTCGAACTCGGCCTGACGGAAGGGCGGCGCCAGCTTGTTCTTGACCACCTTGACTCGGGTTCGGTTTCCGACCGATTCTCCGTTGGTCTTGATCGCGCCGATTCGTCGGATGTCGAGGCGAACAGAGGCATAGAACTTCAGTGCATTTCCGCCACTCGTGACTTCCGGGCTTCCAAACATCACGCCGATTTTCATGCGCAGTTGATTGATGAACAACATGGACGTTTCTGACTTGTGGATGGCTGCAGTGAGTTTGCGCATGGCTTGACTCATGAGGCGGGCTTGGGCTCCGGGGGTCGCGTCACCCATGTCGCCATTGAGTTCTGCGCGTGGGACAAGGGCAGCAACCGAGTCGATCACCACGATGTCGATCGCATTTGACCGAACCAGTGTCTCCGCGATCTCAAGGGCTTGTTCTCCGCAGTCCGGTTGAGAGATCAGAAGCTCTTCCGCGTTTACGCCAAGCGCCTTCGCGTAAGTCAGGTCCAAGGCATGTTCGGCGTCGATGAATGCGGCCACGCCACCGTTCTTTTGGCACTGGGCAATGGCCTGGAGCGCAATCGTTGTCTTCCCGGACGATTCTGGGCCGTAGATCTCACAAATTCGGCCTTTTGGGAGCCCACCGATGCCGAGTGCGATGTCGAGACCGATGCTGCCGGTCGAAATGACATCGATTTTCGGAATCTCGGAGTCGCCCATCTTCATGATGGCTCCTTTTCCAAATTGCTTTTCAATGCTGGCGAGTGCGTCGTCGAGGGCTTTGGTGCGTTTAGGGTCGATGGGCATGGTGTCTCCAAATCAGTGGGTGGGTGCAGGGATGCGTACAGGGGGAAGCCGTACGGGGGTGAACACCTGTACAGTACTTCTTCGATGTTGGCGGAGCAAGCCAGAATTTGTCCGCTTTTTCGTCAGATGCTCGAAAAGCGTTGTTGTAAGCGTTCAATCAACTTGTCGTGAAGTCCGTCGAACCCGCCATTCGACAAGATCGCGACAACATCAGCCGGTTGGGCATTGGCGGCAACCATTGTCGCGATGGCTGTGGCATCGGGCCAGTTGAAGGCCTCATTGCCCCGGGCCCGAATGTCGCGCACCAGTTGTGCTGGATCCATTCGCTCGGCCTCGTCGATGGATGTCGAATTGAACGGCGTCGCGATCACCGTCAAGTCTGCGGCATCAAACGAGCGAGAGTAGGCGTCCTGGAACACGTTTCGCCGACTGGTGTTGCTTCGGGGCTCGAAGATTGCCCACAGACGTCGGCCGCCGTACCGCAGGCGCAATGCGCCCAGCGTCAGCTCAACCGCGGTGGGGTGATGCGCAAAGTCATCGATGACCGTCACGCCTCCCGGCTCTCCCCGAACTTCTTGGCGCCGACGAATGCCCTTGAACGAACGGAATCCACGCTCAAGGGCGCTGGGTGCGAGGCCTTCTCGGTCCAAAGCGGCCGCGATGCCCACCTGGTTGTACAGGTTGTGTTCCCCCACCATGCACGACTCAAACGTGCCCCAACGCTTGCCATTGTGGAGCACGGAGAAAGTCATCATTCCGGTGGTTGTGTCCACGCTCTCAATGACGCCATCCCATTCCTGATCGCGCCCGTATCGGCGCACTTCGCATGCGGCCTCTGATGCAACTTCTGCCACGGCTTCATGGTCCATCCGAGCCACCACGCAACCGTCTTCCGGCATGATTCCCATCAGCTGGCGGAATGATTCCTGGCAGTGCTCAAGGTCGCGGTAGATGTCCGCGTGGTCGAACTCAATGCTGGTGAGGATCGCGGTGGTTGGGCGGTAGTGCAAAAACTTTGGCCCCTTATCAAAATGAGCGGTGTCGTACTCATCTCCCTCGATCACGAAGTGGGTGCCCCGCGAAGCCCGAGCAGTCCGATCAAAGTTTGCCATCACGCCACCGACCAGAAATCCGGGTTTGTTGCCCGAAGACTCGAGCAGCCAGGCGGCAATGGAGGTGGTTGTGGTCTTCCCGTGGGTGCCCGCGACGACGATGCTGCGTTGGCCCGCGATGAAACGGGCTCCCAAGAGGGCAGGGAAGCTGATGTATGGCAGGTCGCGTTGCTTTAGGGCAATGGCTTCGTCATAGGTGGCGCGAACAACATTTCCAACAACCACCAGGTCGGGATCGTGATCGAGATTGGCGGCGTGGAACCCTTCCATCGGGTCGACGCCGATGCTGGCCAGGTAGTCGCTCATGGGGGGGTACACTCTGTTGCCATCGGAACCGGTCACGGTGTACCCCGCATCCACCAGCATCCCCGCGAGTGCGGCCATTGCGGTGCCGCCAACGCCCATGATGTGGATCGTTTTGGTTTCGGCTGGGAGCGATTCCACCAACGGCATTTGTCTCTCCAAGGGGTTGGCAGTCGTCGGACGGCCGGTGTACAAAAGACATCTAATGTGTCAATGGAGGCCAGACATGCTGTGGATGACAATGATCGTGATGAGCGCTCCGGTTCGTGCTGAGGAGTCAGTGGAAGACGGGGTCAAGAGCATGCTCGACGACATTCCGGAGATCGTGGCGCCGGTGGACCCGGCCAAAGAAGAAGCGAAGCCCAAGCCGGTCGAGGGAATGGATCTGGATGGGTACTACCGGGAGTGCCGAAAGGCCGTTTATCGGCACTTCAAGGCTCCCAAAGGTGTTGTCAAGCAGCAACCCGACGTTGAGGTGACGTTTGTGGTCACCATTGATGCGGAGGGCTTCATTACCGGGCTCAGCGCGCCTCAGCGGAGCGGGTTCAAGAGCTTCGACCAAGCTGCTGTCAAGGCGCTCAACAAAACCGGGAAGCTGCCCACTCCGCCCGAGGGATGGAGCGTGGCAATGGACAAGGTGCTGATTCCATTCACGGCGCAATCGGGCCGCTGATTCGCATCAACTCGTGGCGCAGCTGGGGGCTGCATCGAGGGTCGCGCAACAGTCGCTGCAGGTCGTCTTCCGTGTCGACGTCGTAGCACTGGGGCAGTTGATGCATGGGGATCCCTGCGGACTGGAGGCGGGCAGTCGTGGCACCAAAGACGGTGGGAACGGACCACGTCATGCGGTCAAAGAGCAGCGGCGCCAACGCTCGATTGTGGAAGTTGCCGCCAACGGCCCAATATCCGCCATCGTCGGTGGGTCCGACCATGGCCGGTTCCGGTGCGGATGCTGCTGCGCGGATCCATGCCGGGTCAAACACGACGCAATCGGCGCCGAGGGCCACAAGGCGCGTCGGTGCGTGCAAGGCGTGCTTGAGGCGCTCTCCGAGGTCGCCGTTGTGTTGTTGCTCGATGACGAAATCGCGGGCCTTGAGTTTGGTTGCAAACGGCGAGTCGGCGGGGCCATCCAAGCTAATGCGAACGGAAAACCCGGTTTTTCGAGCACGGCGGAGGGTCTCCCACAGCAACGCTTCGTAGACCGCGCACGCCGCGGTGTCGCCGATGGTGACAGCCAAGCGGGTTTTGACCCGGCCCGGTGCGGGTTGCTTGGCCATGACAACGATGCCGAGGGTCATCGGCCGTAACGCCAAGTTGCCGCCATCATGCGCACGCCGCAGTGCACTGAGGCGCGAAGGGATCCGCTGATTTTGGATGTGCCCGCAGCTCGGTTCGTGCAGTTGACCGGCACCTCTTGGACGCGAAGCCCATGTTTCAGGGCTTTCAGTTGCATCTCGACATTCCAGCCAAAGTTGGGGTCTTCCATCTGGAGGGAAAGCACCGACGACGTTCGGATTGCCCGAAACGGTCCCATGTCGGCGTATCGGTGTCCGGAGATTGCAAAGATGAGCCGGGTCGCGATCCAGTTGCCAACGCGCTGCTGGGGTTGCAGTGCGCCGGGCTCAGCCAGTTTGGTCCGATCCCCCATGACAAGGTCGGCCTTGTCGTCAAGGATCGGCTGGACCAGTCGGTTCATTTCCCTCGGATCAAAGCTGTGGTCGCCATCCAAGATCACGACCACGCCAAAGCCCCGGCTTGCTGCTTCGCGAATGCCCACCTTGCACGCATTGCCGTAACCCCGGTTGGGCGCCGACAGTACGGTGGCACCCGCGCCCTCGGCGACGCGGGCCGTGCCGTCATCGCTGCCGTTGTCCACGACGAACACCGTTCCGACGGCGGGCATGGCCGCCAACACCATTGGAAGACTTTCTTCTTCGTTCAATGCCGGGATGACGACGGCGACGTCGGTGAGGTCGGTGTTCACGACGGGCGGGAGCTCCGCCTGCACAGGGCAAAGAGGGGGACGAACGTCCACAGCCATGAGGTGTTGTCAGCTGTGGATGATGCGCAGGTGCACCCGACCGGTTCCCCCAAAACCTTGGAGCGCGCCGAAACGTTCGGTTGGTTCGGGTCCCACGCGGGCGGTTCGGCGGTGCCGGTATCGGGTCCCATCCCTCCGGTGTCATCGGGGGTGGGCGGGGGTTCGCCCAACCGGACAAATGAAACCTTGAACGCCGCTGAGCCAGGGCACTCGTCAAGGGTCGCCAAGTTCGCCACCGCCAGCCAATGGTCCTTGGAGTTGTCGATCGCTACGGTGTCGTGCTCCGCCTCGGTCGACAACGCGATGTAGGTCGGGTCTGCACCATCCAACTCAATGATGCGCCCCGCGAAGTGGGGTGCACAGCCTCCCGTGGCTTCCCCGTCCTGCTCAAATCGAACTGTCAACGCGTCATCATCGGACCAGCCGCCGGGGATTGGGACGAGCGTGTAGCTTGCTGCCGAAAGCCGAATTCCCTCCCGCGATGAGTACCAATCGGGGTCGGAAGACGGCATCAAGGTTGTGCTTCGAAAATCCGCATCCGGCCAATAGTCGACCGTTCCCATGATCCAGTCCCGATACAGTTCACCGTCTTCGTAGTCCCAGGTGAGGTTGCGAGCAGCGTGGTCCACAAATGACGTGTCAAACACGGGTTCGGTCAGGTACTCCCTCAGAAAGTGGACCGGATCCCCAACCGCATCGCCGTCCCGCCACGAGTCAATGATGGCGTCAAACGCATCCAAGCGTTCGGACAAGAACCGCGGATAGATGAAGGCCCCGTACTGGTGGTAGTCCGGTGGCGCGCCGCCGAACTCTCCGGAGCTGAAGTGATACAGGCCAACGTGCGGTTGAGCGGCGTAATGGACCAAAAAGCCGGCGTATGTGCCCGATTCAGGAACGGCCTCGCCTTGAGCCCAGCACGCGGTTGCTTCCCAGTACCATGACGCGGTTTCCCAGTCGGTGTAGGCCCGGCTCTGCCCCTGCACACCGTGAAAAAATTCGTGCGCAATCACGGACCGGATGTACGAGACGTCGTTGACGAACTCCTTGTTCAGCACAATCATCGGGTACCCGAACGAATCGATGGTGTAGTACCCCGCCGCCCCCATCACCGATGGCACGTACCCCCCTGTGTCTCCGATGTACACGTTGAAAAAGGTGCCACCAATGCCGGTCGGGTCCTCCATTCCCCAGTCCATGACCATGGTGGAGTAGGCGAACTCAAAGTCGTTCAGAAGCCGCTCGGCATCGGCATCCGACAAGGGGAACGACGGTCCCCACTTCAGCGCGAACCGGTCCGAGTAGCGGGCGTTGGCAATCGGACCGTGGGATTCCTGGTCCACCAAGTCGGAGACGGGGGGAGCAGGGGGAGGGAACTCCACGCCGGCGAAATCGGCGATGCGGTCTGGCGTGCCGCACGTTGGCAGGGGGGACCCGACGGCGACCAACGACCACAAGAGAAACATGATTCGACCCCCGAACGCTCACTATACACGGTGAACATGCCTTCGCGATTCATTGGCGGCGAAACGCGGACAGCAGACGGTCGAACTCCGCCGAACCAGCAGCCGGATGGCGCACGACGACGGTGTGGATTGCGGTTTCGGCTTCAATGAGGATTCGTGGCTCGTGGTCGGTCTCCGACCCGGCGACTCCAACGGCGGCTCTGCGACCCCCGATGGTGAGGTGCTCCAGCCCCATACCAAGGCGCTCCAAGGCCTGGGCTTGGGTGTTGAACGCCTCGCCAATCGCATCGTTTCTGCGCTCAGTCCGAACCGAATACCACTCGGCGCCGTCTGTCGCGCGCACCGCGCACTCCGATCCGTCGGGGCGTTCGTGCTGCAGCGTAGCGACAAAGACGGTGTCGCTGCGCTGCATGCGCACAAGTTCGTCGGCCATGTTCGTGCAGTTTTCGGGCTGTCGGGTGGATTGCTGTTCGCTCAGCGCTGCAACGGCGTAAAGGGCCACGAGCAGTCCAGTTGCGCCGTATAGCTGGCCGATCCGAAGCACCGTGCGCGCCGAAGTCGGTCGGGTCACCAACCAGGGAAGGCCCACTGGATAGGGCATGGGCGTATTGGGTTCGCGGGCTCGAACAGCGGGGAATGCGCGCACCACTCCGATGGTTCCGACGGCCATCAGAACCAACCCCGCGACCAAGCCGACCTCAATCATTGGGTTTGCGGGTCATTCGGGCCACGATGCCCCCGCAGCCTCGGCCTTGTGCGCGTTTGCCAACTCTTCGATTCCGTTCATGACGGTCTTGGCGATCGCCATTTGAACCGACATCCGCGGGCCCTGATCGCGCAGCTCAGTCAGGTCCAGCGGCCGGCCAAACCACACGTCGATGGGGTGGGCGCCGCGCGGCTGGAACCAAGTCTTTTTGAACTCTTCCGCCATCTTGTTGGAGAGCCCGGTGATGAACACGGGAACAGCATGGCTGTGGGCAGAGCGCGACAAGATGATTCCAACTCCCGGTTGCGGCCGGAGAAGACTGTAGGGGTCGTCGCCCTTTCCCCGAGTTCCTTCGGGGTGAATTCCCACCAGTTGGCCATTGCGGCCGAGCTCGGCCACAATTCGGTCCAGTGCATAGGCATTGAAGCCGCGTTTGGTTTTGTCCCGAACGATGGGCGGAAACATGAAGAAGCCGCTCATGACGGCGTTGATGAGTCCGCCGATCCACCGGTCGTAGAAAAACGGCGCGCGGACCGGGAAGAGGATTCGCTTGGAGAGGGTCGTGCGGGTGTACAATAAGGGCCCAATGACGTAGAAATCGAAAAACGATCGGTGGTTGGCCGCAAACACCACGCTGTCGGTTTTGCCAAGGTGTTCGATGTGTTCCAAGCCGCGAACCCGGATTCGCGAACCCACCAGTAGCCATGAAAAATGCACCATGAACAAGCGATTCCATCCGATGCTCAGCGGTTGCAAGAAGCGCAACGTGAAGTCGGCGACACGGAACCAAAAACGCTCGATGAAATCGAGTGTTTGC
>JAYZVA010000186.1:0-6227 GCA_036156175.1 Myxococcota bacterium | reverse complement strand
CGCTGATGCTGACTCTGACGGTGCATCCTACGCGGACGCCGCTTCTGACGCCGACTCCGACGCAGACGCTGACGCCGAATCAGACGCCGATGCCGACGCCGATGCAGACGCCGATGCAGACGCCGATGCAGACTTTGTATGGAACCTCAGTACCGAATGGCGTGCTGCCTGCGACGCCGACTTCACCATCCTGGGCAGTGCCTACACCGGTGATTGCGAAGAATGCACCTTCTCGTTCACCTTGGACTCAAGCGATCTTGCTTCCAGCGTTGAGGAGGCGTGCGACCTTCCAAACTGGATGGCGTTCGGCGACGACGCCGTCTCTGACCGAGTGCTCAACCACTACGGCACCTTCGACTTCTACGGCTACAAGACGTTGACGAACGTGCTGATGGTGAACTACCTCTTCACCTACACCTACACCGACTACGGCTACGGATCCGAAGGCTCCGCGTACACCTACACGGCATACCGGCAGGCCTTCATCCACACAGAAGGTGGGGGAAGCCTGTATGCCGGCCACCACATGTTCAGTGTCGACGATGGCGGTGCATCATCCCTCGAGCTGACCGATGACGGATTTGACTTCAGTGGAGAAAGCGCCAGTTGGGGCGGTGCTTCAGCCTTGTCCGCTTGCGGGCACGAAACCGTCGAAACCAGCACCATTGCCTGCGGCGAGGACGAGAGGATCATCGACGTTTGGACCTTTGAAGTCAGCGAGGAAGACGTCGGAACCGAGTTCGGGTTCGAAGTCGACACAGCGGCCGAAGGCTCGGCCTTCAATCCCATGATGAACGTATTCAGTCCAGCGGGAGCAGGTTGCATGTTTACGTTTGCCGATGACACCTTCGAGTGCACGTTCCCCCCCCGGGAACACGAGTGCCCAGGCCTGCCCTTCACGCCCACGGCTGCCGGAACTCACACCATCACGGTTTCCAACATGGGAACCTGCGATTCCGCGATGGGCGTCTACACCGTGGCCAACAATGGTGGCTTCGAGATGACCCTCACGGAAGACGACGTAACCTACGATTCGTTCGACGCCTTGTTCGAGGAGCTTGGTGACTGCTCGTTTGATTTCTCCAGCGTTGAGGGTGGCTGCGCCGAAGAAGGCGACGGCGGCTTCACCCTGGAGTCGTCTGCGGCGTTTTAGCGCGAACCGGTGCATTCGGCCGGGCCTCAACACCACCTTAGACGGCAACAACAATCGGACCGGACGTACCTGGGCAAGCAACTACGGGCAGAGCGGGGCGTCGATGCGGTTGCAGTAAGAATCAACCCCTGTGACCCAGGCCCCTGTTCGATGAGCGGGATGCAAGCTGTGCGAATCGGATGAGTCGCGGGTGTAGTCACCCTTTGCAGTGGTTGATGCTTCGATGGTCCTGAGTGGTGATCGTCGACCCATCCGACCGACCATTCCTGGTCCACACGGGCAGATGGCCGTCCAGTCGTCGCATGATCAACCGTTCTGCAGGGCGCCGCGCAAAACTTGATCAAAGCCGTTCCGACCGATCAAGCACACCGCCACCGAGAACAAATGTGTGGGCCGAGCGCGGCCCGATCGCATCGTGACCTCCTTTTGTCATGCACAAAAAACGTGGTTCAAAACCAGTCTTTTGCGCCTCAGTGCACACTTTTTTCATCCGCTTCGACGAATTTCACTTGCCTCAAACTTATTCAAAACATTACCTACGCCCTGGTTGAATAGGTTTTGAATAATATTCCACAGGAGACCCCATGACCTTGCACCGACTCTTCCTTCTCTCATTTCCCATGGCCTTCGTCGCAGCGTGCGGCGATGACAAAGACGACACGGGCGCCGATACGGCAACCGAAGCCGACGCAGACGCCGATGCCGACGCCGACGCTGACGCCGACGCAGATGCCGACGCCGACGCAGACGCAGACGCCGACGCAGACGCAGCCGTCGGGCAAGTTCGCCTGGCCCACTTTGGCGTGTTCCCCGACGATGCCGGAACCGACGTCGATGTCTTCGTGAACGGCGAAGCCTCGGGCATCACGTTCGGCTTCAAGGACACGACCGACTTCGTCGACTTCCCCGCGGGCACCTACACCTTCGACATCGTCCCCACTGGCGGCACGATTGACGATTCCGTGTTCACCGTGGCCGACTTCGCCATCGAAGCCGACACCCAGTGGTCGATCTACGCCTCAGGCTACGTCGCCTCGGACGCCGGCGCTGGCTTCACCGTGGGCGCCGTCCAGGAAGACCGCTCCACCATTGAAGAGGGCAAGGTCCGCGTGCAGGTCGTTCACGCCGCCGCACTCGGCGCGCTTGACCCCGTCGACATCTGGATCGTCGACGAGGCATGCGCACCCGTCAGTGCGCTGGCCGCCGACTTCGCCTTCGGCGCGACCGGCAACTTCGACCTGGACAGCACGGCACTCACCCTCGGATTCGATGTGGGTCAAGACAGCACCGTCGACGCCTGCTTCTCCGTGCCCGACGTGGAGGTCACCAACGACATCGTCTCGGTCTACGCCGTCAACGACGATGCGGGTGGCGTGAGCCTCATCGCTCACCTGCCCACCGGCGACGCCGCCGAGATCACGCCAACCGCTCTGTAAGAACGGCAGCACCACGGTCGCGTGGCTGGCCGGTCCAGCCCCGCGACCCGCGGCACCCATCGGGCCCCGCCCGGTGGGTGCTTGCGTTGGGGGCCAAGCCCGCTGCCTCCCCTCAACGAATGAACGTGGGTCCGCTCAGCGCCCGCTGCGGCGCGCGTACACATCGCCCGAGCCCTCGTCGAGCCCCCAGGCCTGCAGCCGCTCCACCATGGCGTCGGCCGTCACCCAGTCGTCTTCCACCCACGCGAACGACTCGGCCATGACTGTCCGGAAGCGGTAGTCGCCGAGCGCCATCAAGCGCTCCACACACGCCACTGAGCGCGCGGTTTCCAGCGGAAACGCCTCAAAGGACACCGCCGCAATCGGGGTGGTCAGTCCCGCGAGGACCTTGTCTTCCAGACCCTCCACATCGATCTTGCAGAACACGGGAACGCCGTGGGTTTCGATGAGCGAATCGAGGGTCTCGACCGGCACCGTGACCGCATCATCAAACGGTGCCGCGTCGATGTCGGGGTGCGATGAGAACTGGTCGGCCCAATCCTTGGAGAAGGTCGTGAGGGTCGGGTTTCGGGTGTTGATGAGCAGCTCCAGCGTTCCCGGCTCATCAGACACGCCCACCGGCGCAATGTGCACATTGGGGTTGCCGCCAAAGAACCGATTCAGCGTGCGGACCATCTGAGGCTGGGGATCGATGGCCACCACGCGCGCGCCCAGACCGGCCCACGTCCGTGTGCGGTTGCCCACGTGGGCCCCCACGTCGAAACACAGATCGCCTTCGCCCACAAACTGGGCGTAGAATCGACGCATGCGGGCGGTCTTCCACGGTTGTCCGTAGTAGACAATCAACGATCGACTCAGGCCCCATGCAGACGAAACGGACACGCCATCTCCAACTCTGGGGGTGCCGTAACGCGTATGGCGCACCCCCGTTCGCTCCGCCAGGGTGTGTCAAGCGCCCGCCATGACGATAGGCCCGCCACAGGAGTCAACGATGGCCGATCATCTCGTGCGTGGAATCTTGGGCGATGGAATGGCGCGATTGTTCGCGATCGACGCAACCGGCGTGGCCGAGCAGTGCCGCCAACTCCACAAGCTGCGCGGCGATGCCGTGCCGTTGGCCGCCGAAGCCATCGTGGCGAGCATCGTGTTGGCCGGCCAGATCAAGGGCGAAGAGCGGGTGAGCATGCAGCTGCAGTGCAGCCGTCCCCAGTGCGCCTTCATCGCCGATGTGGATGCGAACGGCGGGGTGCGCGCGCGGTTCACCCCCGAGGTGGTGTTCACCTCCGAGTCCACCGGCATCGACGGCATGATGTTGGCCATCAAGTCGATCCCGGGCAAAGAACTGTACCGGGGCGTCACCGAGATCACGACGGAAGGCATCACCGGCGCGCTCACCCGCCACATGGGCGTCAGCGCACAGGTGGATGCCATCCTTCGGATCGCTGTCGAGGTCGCCACCGATGGTTCCGTCGAGCGCGCCGGCGGCGTGCTCATTGAGCGGCTGCCGGCACCCGAGGTCCGCGAACTGGAAGCCTCGGCCGAATTTGTGGTGGCCTTCGACCCGGTCCGCGAAATGTCGATCGGCGATGTCTGGGCCGCCATCGACGACGGGTCGCTGCAAGGCGAATCCATTGAAGTGCTCGAACGCACACCGGTCGCCTGGCGATGCTCCTGCGGCCAGGAGCGTGTCGAAGCCATCGTCGCATCGCTGCCCGTCGAAGAAATCACCGCGATGCTGGAAGAGGACGGCCAAGCCGAGGTGATCTGCCACTTCTGCAACGTGGCCTACCAAGTCACCGGGGCACGCCTTGAGCAAATGGTGGTGGCGAAAACGCCCACGGACGTCCACTAAATCAAGACATCCCGTTCACCGGAGCCGGCCCGGGGTGCCGTCCAGATGAGCCGCGCGGTCCCCGACCCGCGAACAATCCACTGCACCCGCGTCCGCGGACCGCGGCCGCCGAGCCCCGGGTAGACCGCGTGACGGGCGGCGCTGGCTTGCAGGCTGCCCCACCCGTCCAGATGGCCCGCGACCTTCACCGCTTGGTCGGACACCAATTCCAGGTCGCCTCCCAGCCGCAACTCCACCCGAATCGGCGGCACCATCTCGAGCTGCTCCGCGTAGGCGCTGGCCGCCGTGGGCAAAAATCCGTGATTCACAAGGACGGCTTCGACCACCGACACCCCGCCTTCGGACCGCACCGAGACGGAGACGCGAAGCGCGGGCGTGGACCGAAGCAACCGATCGGCCACCAAGGCCCCTTTGGCCACCTCCGCAGGCAACAATGCTTCCGGCGGATTGCGCACCGTCCGCATGTAGTCGAGGCCGCCCACCTCCACGGCACCGAGCTGCGGGTGCTCGACGGCTGACCATTCGGACACCGCGTTCGGATCGCGCGCAAACGCCTCGATGACCGTCTTGATGACCTGCGGATCGGGCTTGCGAAAAAACTCGGCCGGTTTGTCGATTTCAACGCCCGCGAAACCGTACGGATTCCACAACTCCAGGGTGTAGCCGGGCAAGCCAAAGGTGGTCGACAGCGTGTCGGACCACACCCCCACAATGGCCACCTTTGGGTCGTACACGAAGTCCGGATGGGTCTTGATCACTCGGTAGCCCGTTCCCTCGACCGCTTGCGTTGCCAACGCGAAGAACAAGTCGATGTCGGGCGTCGAGAGCGGTGTCGGATCCCGGTAAGGCTGGGTGAGGATGCACCCGGTGTAGGTGTGGTTCGTGAGCGCGGCCGCAATGTTCGGCCGCGCCGCCACCGCATCCACCACCGCCCGGCTCTCGGGCTCGCTCAGTGGATAGGTCCCTCCGTCCATGCCAAACATGCGAAACGGGGCCCAGCTGCCGGGAAAATTCCGATTGAGGTCGAGTCCAAACTCCCGGGGCGCGTCCGCCCACTTGGCGCCATCCCAGTGAATGAAGGTGCCTTCGCTGCAAAAAAAGTACGCGTCAGATGGGTCGTCATCGAGGGTCCGCTGGCGCATCCACATGGGCGACTCCGGGTCGCGCACCCATGGGCCGGCGGGATGCTTCCAACGCATCCAGCGCACCGTGCCGTCTCCCGACACATCCGACGGGCGCAACCCAATCGGGTGCGCGCCCTCCTGCGGCGGCCGGAGCGATGAACGCATAAACGGATGGCCCTCGCAGAGTGCCTGAAAGCCGTCTGGACTGATGCAGGGAACCACGTATGCCGTCGCATTCCGAAACCGGGTCACGGTCTCCTCATCGCCCATCGCAAGGCGCTCGGCCCACCGTGAAAGGGTGTGCAACACCGCCATCACGCCGGTCCACTCCGAGGCGTGGGTGCCCCCATCCAACCAAAATGCCGGCCGCTCAGCGGGAGCGGCCCCGTGGTCGCCAACGGTGATCAACGAAATGCTTCTGCCGTGCCGACTCGTGCCGATGCGTTCTTTTTGGAACCACTCTGGATGGGCATCCACGAGCCGATCACACCACTCTTCCAGTGCTGGAAAATCCAGGTATGTTTCGCCGTTGTAGGGGGTCCAATTCATCGTCATCTCCGCGGGTTCGTGTGCATGGTGGCTCCGTCAGGGCTACACCATAGGAAAGGTTCGTCGTGTTTGCACCCTTCCCCCCAGATTCTGCACTCGATGACGCCCGCGCC
>JAYZVA010000185.1:0-8992 GCA_036156175.1 Myxococcota bacterium | reverse complement strand
CCCGTCCCACGCCGATGCCGTCCGTGTCCGGATCGACGGCATGGTCTGCGTGAGCTGCGAAATGAAGATCACCAAGGCGTTGAACGACCTCAGCTTCGTCGACAACATCGACATCTCTGCATCGTCGGAGATGATGTGTGCAGACATTGACGGTGAGTATGTTGAGGGAGAGGTGACCAAACGCATCACCGATCTCGGCTACACCATCAAGTCGATCGAACGCACGCCGGAGTGCACGGTTGAGAAGCGGAAATACCCCGTCAACTGGGTTGAGAACGACGGCCTTGACGTGGAGACCATCTCGCGGGGCGAAGAAGTCGACCTGGACCAGCACCTCGTGGCTGGGAAATTCACCATTTTCGACTTCGGCGCACCCTGGTGCGGCCCGTGCCACGTCGCGGAGAAACTGCTGAAGGACTACCTCAGCGACCACTCGGATGTGGCCATCCGCGCGGTCGTCCTCGATAGCGACGACGCCAAAGCCAGCTTCGCCATGCCGGTGGCACATCAACACCTGGGCGGGGCCCCCGGATTGCCGTACTTCGTTGCCGTGGGACCGAACGGTCGAACCGTCTACCGCGGCGCCGACGTTGCGAAGTTGCTCAAGAAGGTGGATGCAAAACGATGACCTCGGTCTGGGCCATTCTGATGAGCCTCCTCCTTGGTCTACCCACCGCCTACGGCAGTTGACCGGGTTGAGCGAACCCCAACCTCCAGGCTGGAGGTTTCCAAACTGACCCCGCACTCGCCAAGGGCACCTACCGCGTGGACGCGGTGCTGAGCGCGACGCACATGACGTTCTCGCACGATGCCCATTGCCCCGAGATCAGCCCCACCCTCTGCGCGGACCCGGATGTCGAGATTGTGGAGCACGAGCACCGCCAAGGGATTGGGCTCAATCGCGCCCAGGCCACCGTATCGATTGGCTTTGGTCAGGGCTGGCAAACCAAGCTGGTGCTGCCGTTCGATGTGAAGCCGCTCACCATCGAATACGCCACGTCGGATGGCGCACCGTACACCCCTCCGTACGGCAACATTCACCACCGAAACGAGACCCTGATCGGTCTCGGCGATGGGCGAGTGGAGCTGCAACGCGTGGTGCGCACGGAAGGCGGACTCGTCGTTGGTGCCGGTCTCGGAACGATGATTCCCCTGGGTCGAATCGAAGAAAACCCCTACGCGCTCAGTGCGGAAGGCCGCAAACACCAACACATTCAGATGGGCAGCGGCACCGCGGACCCGGTCGCCAGCCTCACGGCAATCCACAGCAGCCACCGTTGGGGAGCGATTGCCAATGCCTCCGGGCGACTGCCCCTGTACGAGAATCGCCACGGCTTCAAACCCTCGCCAATCCTCCAGGCCAACGTGGGCCCGTCCTATCGCTTCACCGCCAAAACCATGGCCATTGTCGACGCCAGCTTGAAGCACTCCTGGCAAGCCGAGTGGGACGGCGAACCGGACATCATGACCGGGCGCACCGCGGTGGACCTGGGTTTGGCGGTGATCCACCGGTTCAATCCAACCTTGGCCCTGATGACGCAGGGGCGAACGACGGTGGCGCAATGGTCGAAAGAGGCGCTGCTGCTGCAGCGGTTCATCGGAACCGTCGGCGTGAGCTTTACACCGGCGGGCAAAGCTCAGTAAATCCGGTACACTGATCCCATGAGATGGCTGGCGTTGACACTGTTGGGATGCGGAGAACCATCGGGTGGCATGGGGATCATGGGTTCGCCGTCCGACACCGCAATGCAATACGACGCGACCGGACTCCAGTTCATCGAGGGGGGCAACGTCCCGCTGGGCGAGACCGATCCCGACATCTTGGCCCAGTTTTCCGCCGAAGGCGAACACCAAACCATCATTCCACTCGCCAACTTTCCGGTGGGGGACTTCTACATCGACGGCTACCCCTTCCCGGGCGTCCCCGGGGCCGACTGGTTCACCGACGGCACCCGCCACAACACCATCGAAGCCCTCGAACTGACCTTGGCTCAGTATGGGCGGCGGGTCTGCACGGTGTCGGAGCTCATGTACGCCGCGGCGGGTCCCGAAAACCTGAGGTACCCCTACGGAAACGACTGGATCGACAATGTCTGCGACCCGGACGATGCCAACCCCGAACCCATCGGGCTCTACACCGATTGCGTCAGTCCGCTCGGAATCCATGACTTTCAGGTGCGATCGACGTGGGGTCGGATGGACGAACAGGTGATCGCGGTGATGTCAGAGACCACACAAAAAACCGGCTTTCCCGGCGATCTCACGTACGCGGTGTGGGGCGGAACGAGCCGCCAAGACACGTTCCATGCGCCAAGCAACTTTGGGTTTCACACCCACGAGCGGCAGGCCGAGGATCTGTACTTGGACGATGGGTTTCGGGTGTGCGCCGATGCACAGCCAACGGCCAATCAAAACATCGCTTACGACCGGTGGATTCAAGACGCGCTGGCGGCTGGAAGCTACGACGCCCTGTTCGATTGATGCTCGTGCTGGCGAGCGTGCCCTTGGGCTGGATCCTGGCGGCGCTGTGGCTTGACTGGCGCGGACGCCGAGGACGGGCGCCCGAAACCGTCGACGCGCTGATTGTGCCGGGCTGCGCCGTTCGGCCGGACGGCACGCCCTCGGGTTCGTTGCGCCGACGCACCGAGCGCGCCATCGCGCTGTGGCATGACGGGGTCGCACCAACTCTTGTTTTGACCGGCGGCCTTGGCCGCTTTCCGCCGGCCGAAGCGATCGCTGCCGCTGAGCTGGCCCGAGCACACGGCATCCCGGCCACCGCACTCATCCTCGAAGATCGCTCAACCACGACTGCGGAGAACGCCGCTTACGCGGCCCGCCTGCTGGAGGAACCAACGCGCATGTCGGTGCTGGTCGTGACAGACTGCTTTCACGCATGGCGGTGCACGCACCTGTTTCGGCGCCACTTCAAATGCGTCGCCGCAATCGGAACGGTTCCGCCGTTTCGGCCGCGGGTGCGGGGCGCGCTGCGAGAGGTGGCGGCAACGGTTTGGATGGCGCTCCGCATCGCGGTGAATGGATGCCGCTGAGGTTCGTCGAATCCACCTTGTGTTCCGTCTCCACCCCGCATACGATCGGCCCACATCCCGGAGGAACCCCATGCTTAGACCCTGCTCATTGACCCTTGGTGGGGCGCTGCTCGTGCTCACCATGAGCGGCTGCGACGAACTGAAGAGTGCCTTCGATGACAGCGGCTTGTTGGGCGACCTCGAAGACATTGTTGGAACCTGCGCCGAAGCATGCACAACCATCCAAGCGTGCGGCGATGACGTGAGCCCACCCGAGATCGCCCTGCCGGTTGGTGGCGCAAGCTTGGACGTTGAAGCACCCGCCCTGGTCGACTGCGCCGCCAACTGCGTGAGCCCCGATCGGGTCAAGCTCGGCTATTCCGACTGCCAGATCGAGTGCATCGAAAACTCATCGTGCACCCAAATCAACGATTGCTGGAATGTCTCGAGTTCCCGGTACGCAAACTTCTGCGACGTCGACACCACCCCGATCGCGCCGTCCGCGGACGATGCGGCGTCGATCGACAACGACACCACCACCGGCTCTGCCGCGGTGGACACCATCACCGCCAATCCTGCGGTGGAGGAGTCGGTGGGCGAATCGGGAACAGTGCTGCACTTTGGCGACGATCCACCCGCCGCCATCGCCAACCTGTGGGCGGCCAGCGGGACCATCGACAAGTCCAGCAACGCCCGACCAGTCGGGTCCCCAATCAACACTCAACTGTGCTTCTTCGACCTGACGGAAACCAGCGAAGGCTGGGAAGTGAGCTACTGCGAAAAGGGTGTCTTGGGGAGCGACGGCACCCCGCTCACCGACTCGGCCCCCATCACCGGTGAAGGCGATGCGTGGTCGATCTACCTGGACTTTCCAGCCACCGGAAGCATCATCTTCTCGGGCGAACTTCCCGAAGGCGCGCGCTCGATGTCCAATGTGGACGCACTGGTCACGTACTACCACGGCATGGAAATCTGGGAGCACAGCTACACCGACTGGAGCACCAGCGGATCGACCTGCTCCATCAGCGACTGCTATTGATTGGTCCCGTGGTTCCCCGCGAGCTGCGTGGACCACCAGCGATGAAAGTGGTGCACGGCGGTCTCATGCCGGGGTGAATACCGCCCCCGCTGGTACAGCCGCGACCGCAAGCCCCGCTGGGTGGCTTCCACCACCGCCTCGTCTTCGGCCTCCACGCGGTCAAGGTCGGCCCCTGCGCCTTGATCGACCAGCTCGGGCTTCCACACATACCGGTGGAACAACACTTCGGTGGTGGTCGGGGTCACCGGGTTGACCAGGTTCAGCGACACGCCCCAGGGGTACACGTTGAACAACGTGTTGGGGAACAAGTGGAGGTAGAGCGCGCCGATCGACTCACCACAGAGGGGGTGGGTCGATCCGATTGGGAGCACGGGTTCCTTGGATGCCACCCCGATCTGCATCGAGCCATGAGGAAGCAGCTCCGTGCGGTACGCGCTCAGATCAAGGGCCGAAGCCAGGCCCTTGTGCACCGTGGGAATGTGAAATCCTTCCAAGTAGTTGTCCAGGTACAGCTTCCAGTTCGCCGAGACCACAAACCGACGGTCGCCCGAGGGGTCGTGGGCCAGCGCATCGAGCGGCAGAAAGTCAAACCACTCGCGAGCCGGCCCAATCCAGTCGGCGAACGGCATCCCCGGGAGCAGCCGGACGAAGGATGCGGGGCCCCATGCGGCGAGACCCGCTGATGAGAGGTCGTCGCAGGGGCGCGGAAACTCCTGCGCGCCTTCGAAGCCCGGAGCCGCTTCCAGTCGACCATCGACCCCAAACCGCCGTCCATGGTACCCGCATCGAAGCGCGCGAGTCGGACCCGTCGCCGTCACCACTTTCATGCCGCGATGCGTGCACACATTGGACAGCACCCGGCGGAACCCATTGCCGTCTGCGGTCATCACGAGCGACTCATCGAGCGCGCCGGGCAACAGATCGAACGGATGGGCCGAACCCGCAGGCATGGCCACTGGCGCCAGACCAAGCCACGCCCTGGAAAAAATGGTCTCCAGTTCAACCTGAAACACCGATGGGTCCAAATAGGCCGCCCCGGGTGGGGTTTCTGCCGTCGCGATGTGTTCCCCGACTTCAACCATTCTGTGACACGCCTCCGCCATCCAACCGACGACCCGGATCTATGGTATCTGTTCATGTAGACGGGAGTAAACCATGCAGCGGGCTTGGCTGATGGTCGCCATCGCGGCGGCGGGATGCAACAAAGGGTCGGACAACGACACGGCACGGCAGATCGTCGTGCTGGGTGCCGATCCCGATGCGGATGCCGACGCCGACGCAGACGCAGACGCAGACGCCGATGCAGACGCCGATGCAGACGCCGATGCGGACGCCGATGCCGATGCAGACGCCGACCAACGCGACGACGACGGCGACGGTCACACCACGCCCAGTGACTGCAACGACAACGATGCCACGATCAACCCTGCTGCAGACGACGCGGTGTGCGACGGAATTGACACCAATTGCGACGGCTGGATCGACAACGACTGGGACGGCGATGAGTTCGAGCCCAACGATGTCGTTGGGTACAACCTTGGCGACATCGACGGCACCGAGATCGAGATCAACGGCGCGTTCATCCACCCGTCCATCGACACCGACATCTTCAAGTTCTACGTCGAAGACCGCTTCTGGGACCTCTTCAACATCGACGTGACCCTCACCGATGTGCCTTCAACCATGGACTTGACACTCGCACTCTGGTTCGTCGAAGACGACGAAGGAACCCTGATCAGCGAGCAAGCCGACAGCGCCGATGACGCGGGATTGGGCGGCGACGAAGAAGTCGATGTGGGCGAGGGGTGGTGGCCGTCGAGCCAGAGTGGTTGGTACGAGGTCATCGTCTCGTCTGCAGATTCGAGCAGCTGCATCAACGGGTATACGCTCATCATCGATGCCAACACCCGGTAGCTGTGACGAGTCAACCGCTGGAAGCCCTGCGGCGGGCCATCACTGAACGCGGCGGTCGCTTGGTCGTGTTGACCGGGGCGGGGATCAGTGCCGAGAGCGGAATTCCCACGTTCCGAGGCCCCGAGGGTTTCTGGACGGCAGGAAGTCGGGTGTACCGCCCACAAGAACTGGCCACGCAGCGCATGTTTTCGGCCAACCCCACCGTGGTCTGGCCGTGGTACCTGTGGCGACAATCGGAGTGCGCGAAGGCCGAACCGAACGCTGCTCACCGAGCACTGGTTCGAATTGAAGCCGCGCTGGAGGATCGGTTCACCTTGGTGACGCAGAACGTGGACGGCCTGCACCACCGGAGCGGCAGTTCGTCGGAACGCACCATGGAGATCCACGGCAACATCAACGCCCACCGCTGCGCGGCAGGATGCGGCACTCGAGCGGCGCTGCCAACCCTCGACGGGGTTGGTCCGGCGTGCGAATTCGACGAGCGGTGGAAGCCGGCGCTCACCTGTTCGCGATGCGGTGAATGGATGCGTCCCCATGTGCTCTGGTTCGACGAGTATTACGACGAAGCGCAGTATCGCTTTGAGAGCGCGATCCGTGCCACGGAGGCCGCCGATGCGCTCGTGGTGGTGGGCACCACCGGCGCCACCAGCCTGCCGGCCCACATGCTGGAGATTGCCCGCAACCGGGCCATCCCCATCATCGACGTCAACCCCGACGACAACCCGTTCGCTCGGGCCGCCGCCCGCAGTCCCGGCGGTTGGCTCCGGTGCCCCGCCACCCAAGGCATGGTCGCGATTGCCGCGGCACTCGGCGCGTGATCAGCGGTTGGCCTCGAACTGGCCGTCAAACGCAACCGGCACCACAAGGCTGGCCACCTCGAACTCCATCTCGCCGCGAACCGTGCCCGTGATTTGTTCCAGACCGGCCTGACCCGTCCACGGCTCATCCAGCACGCCGAAGATGTCGAGGTCCAGCACAATTTGGCCTCCCACGGCGTCGGCGGAATCAATCGTTCCATCGATCGTTCCAGTGAACTGCTGACTGTTGACCAATCCGTCCACTGTGCCTTCAAACGCACACTCCACGGTCCCATCCAATTCCGAGTCGCGCCGATCAAACGAGATTGATCCGACGCAGTTGTCCTCAATCTCCAGCGGTCCCGCCTCGGCAAATACGGCCAAGGTGATGGAACCCTCATACTCGCCGGTCACCGCAACGCGATCGTCGTCCGACCCACCCGTGTCCAGCTGCACGGCGCAAGCGTCGGACGAATCTCGCTCGTACCCTTCCGCACAGTCGGGCAATGGGAACGAACAACTCAGCAAGAACAACCACACAACCATGACTTCCTCGGCACGAGAACCAGCGTACGCGACGGGAAGGCTGGGATCAAATGGCGATCCGCGATACACACAAGTATTGACAAGTCAAGACTATATCTTGTAGCTTGAGTAAAGTCGCTGGGGAGTCGCCATGTTCGAAAACGAAGAGCTCTTGGAGGGCGCGCGGGCCGCATACTTGGCCGCCCGCGGTGAGTCCGACCTGATTCCGATCAAAGAAGCCGCTGCTCTGGTGGATCGGACCGTGCCCACGCTGAAGAAATGGGTCAAAAACAACGACATTTCGGGGGTGAGGGAACAGGCCGACAACCCCCGCAGCCGGCTGCTCATCAGCCGCCAAGAGTTGATGGCCCACATGGCCGTCGCGGGCAAATCGGCCAATCCGCCCCGCCCGAAGCCCAGCGCCAGCTCGGGGCCATCAAAGGGCGTATTGAAGGCCGAACTGGAGGGTCAAAAGGCCCTTGTGGCAGCGCTCCAGACCCAACTGGAGCTGGTGACGGGTCAAATCAGCGCCATCGAAGAGGCAAAGCGAAGCGAGCAACGACGGGCCGACGACTGGAAGGACCGCGCAGCCAGCCTGGAAGCCGAGCTCAAAGCCATCAAGCTTTCCGCCGGAACCCCGTGGTGGAAAAAGCTCCTGACCACCAGTCAGCCGATCCCCTGAGCACCGCTCGCACGCCGCAGCGGCGGCCGTTGACGATGGCCCCGCCGTCCCACTGGGATAGAACCGAGGCGAGTCCATCATGAGTCACGACCTGACATTTGAGCGCATCCGTGAAGCGAGCGAACGCATCCGTGGCCACGTGGTTCGAACCCCGGTCTTGGAGCGTCGGGTCGGTCAGGCAACGCTGCTCATCAAACCGGAAGGGCTGCAGTCCATCGGCGCATTCAAGCTGCGCGGGGCCATCAACAAGATGGCGCAGCTCCCACCCGACTGCCCCGGCGTGGTGGCCCACTCTTCCGGAAACCACGCCCAAGCCGTGGCGCGTGCGGCCAAGCTCCTCGGGATACCCGCGACCGTTGTGATGCCCAGCAACGCCCCACCCCTCAAACGCCGGCGCACCGAGGCCGATGGCGCCCACGTGATCATCGTCGGCCCCGACTCCGATGAACGCCGAGACCGGGCGCGAAGCATCGCTGCATCGGAGGGGTTGGTCGCGGTCGAACCCTACGACGACATCGACATCGCCGCCGGACAAGGCACCGCCGCGCTGGAGCTGCTCGAAGACTGCGGAACCATCGATGCCTTGTACGCACCGGTGAGCGGCGGTGGCATCATGGCCGGCTGCGCCATCGCGACCCGCGCCATGGCGCCGAATGCGACCATCATCGCCGTTGAGCCTGCGGCGAAAGACAGCCTCCATCGTTCGATCGAAGCCGGAAGCCGCGTGCCGGTGCCCCCGCCCGACACCATCGCCGACGGACTCCGAGTTCGAGTTCCGGGCGAGTTGACCTGGCCGCACCTGCGCGATCAGGTGGACCGGACAATGCTGATCACCGACGACGAGATGAAGGACGCCATGGCATGGGCATTGTCGGAACTTCGAATCGTCCTCGAACCATCCGGCGCCGTCCCATTGGCGGCCGCGCTCAAGGACGGCCGCGGGCGATGCGGTGTCATCTGCACGGGCGGCAATGTCGATCCGCGCCTGCTGATCGACATTGCCGCCAAG
>JAYZVA010000184.1:0-5850 GCA_036156175.1 Myxococcota bacterium | reverse complement strand
TCGACGAGTTTGATCGCGCTCTGGGCCTTTGCTACTCGAATCAACAATCGCTGACCGCCGCCCTGGAGACCCAACGGGGGGTGTATTGGTCGCGCTCGCGGGGGCTCTGGGAAAAGGGTGCCACCAGCGGCGCCACCCAAGAGCTGCTCTCTGTCGCACTCGACTGCGACAGGGATGCATTGTTGTTTCGGGTGCGGCAACACGGGCCCGGCTTCTGCCACTTGGGTACATGCAGCTGTTTTGGAAAATTGGGCGGACTGGCGACCCTCAGTCGGCGAATCGAGGAGCGAATGCAATGCGCCCCGAGCGGTTCCTACACCCACCGCCTGCTGACCGATGACGCGTTGCTCGCGTCGAAGGTGGTGGAGGAAGCCCACGAACTGGTTGAGGCTTCAGAGCCCTCAGCAGTGGCCGCGGAGGCCGCGGACCTGATCTACTTCACGATGGTCACGCTGGCGCGGCACGGCGTGGCCCTTTCGGAAGTCTCGGCGGTGCTCGACCGCCGGTCGCGAACGGTGACCCGACGACCGGGAGATGCCAAACCACAAGGGGTGAACCGATGAGTGCCCTGCTTCCAAACCGCGAACCGGGCACGCGGGTGCCCACCCCAACGTCGCTCGACCCCGAGACCCTGAGGGCGGCAGAGACGATTGTCGACACCGTTCGCCACCGTGGCGACGACGCACTCCGCGAGTACATTGCCGCCTTTGAAGACCGGTCGGGCGATCCCCTGGTGATCCCCCGAACCGAGCTCGACCGCGCTGCGGCGCGGCTGCCTCCAGAACAACGGGACGTCCTGGTCCGAACTGCACGCCGCATTCAGGTGTTCGCAGCGGCGCAGAAAGGGTGCCTCGCGCCATTGACCATGGCGATTCCCGGGGGGTCTGTGGGGCACAACCTTGCCCCCGTCGACCGCGCGGGATGCTACGCACCCGGTGGTCGCTTCCCGCTGCCATCCAGCGTCCTGATGACCGCGGTCACTGCGCGAACGGCCGGGGTCCGCGAAGTGTGGGTCATCTCGCCCAGCCGCGACGACGTCATGCTGGCGGCGGCGTCCATTGCGGGGGCCGACGGCCTGATTTGGGCGGGCGGCGCCCATGGAATTGCGGCCGCTGCATACGGCACCCAAACGATTCCCGCGGTGGACATCATTGTGGGTCCGGGAAACCGGTGGGTCACTGCGGCAAAAAAACTGGTGTCTGGTCAGGTCGGCATTGACATGCTCGCTGGCCCCAGCGAGTTGGTGGTGATGGCGGATGGGTCGGCGAATCCCGAGTGGGTGGCAGCCGATCTGCTGGCCCAAGCCGAGCACGACACCGATGCCGTGCCGATATTGGTCACCACAAACCCGGCTGTCGTCGCCGCCGTTCGCGACGAACTCGAACGGCAGCTGAAAGAACTGGACACCGCTGGGATCGCGGCTCACGCCATCAAGCACGGGGCTTCCATTGTGTGTCGCGACTGGGACGAAGCGGTGAGCACCGTCAATGGGATCGGTCCGGAGCATCTGGAGGTGCAGCATGCCGACGCCGAAGGACTGGTCCCGCGTTTGGTGAACTACGGCGGGCTCTTCATTGGCAGCGGTTCAGCGGAGGTGATCGGCGATTACGGTGCCGGACCCAATCACGTGCTTCCCACCTCGGGGACTGCGCGGTACACCGGCGGCCTCAGCGTCTTTGACTTTCTGCGTGTCCGGACGTGGATGGAAATCACGGATGCGGACCAAGCCCAGGCCCTGTACGAGGATGCCGAATCGCTGGCCACCATGGAGGGCCTGTCGGGCCACGCGACTTCCGCCCGGGTGCGGCGTTCAAGCGAAAGCTGAACCCTGCCGTCAACCGGTCAACTGGCGAGGCAAATTTGGCACGTTCCAGCGATCCGGATTTGAAAGGTCGCGTTGCTCAGTTCTTTGGGCAGCTCGCCGTCAAGGGTGGTGACCTTGAGGGCGGGCAAGCAACTGACCACACCGCATGCCTCGCACAAGAAGTGCGGGTGGCTGTCCTCCGCGGTTTGGTTCTCGTCGACAAACTCGTACCGCCAGATCCGGTCCCCCAAGTCCATCCGCCTGAGAATTCCGACCGTGGTGAGGTCGGACAAGACGCGCCAAATCGATGCTTTGTCGTGGGCACCTGCCGGGAGGCTGGCCACCACGGCATCGTGGGTCAGCGGGCGATTGGCATTGTTGAGCGCCATCATCACAGCCAATCGGGGCGCAGTGGCCCGCAGCCCGTGCTCTTTCAAGAGGGCGCGAAACTCCAAGCGAGCGATGTGTGTGGGGTTCGACATGAGTGGCCTGCTTCCTGAAAGCGTTAACCGACTGGGTGTTGAATGACACCAGTTGTCCAGAAGACACCCGCCATTGCCCAACACCCGTCCCCTCAACCGTCCGCAACCATGCAGTGGGAGCCTCGCCATGAATTGCCAATCCATTCGACGCCTCACCCCATCGGACATTCCGGCCGTGTGGCGAATCAATGAACAGGGTCTGCCGGGCGTGGGGAAAGTGTCTCCCGAAGCCATGATGAACCTGCTGACCCTTTCGGAGTTGCCCTTGGGGGCCTGGGACGGGGAGTGCTTGGTGGGGTTTGTGCTCTGCCTCACCCCGGGAACCCCTTATGGAAGCCCCAACTACGCTTGGTTTGGGGCACGCTACCCCCACTTTTTGTACGTCGATCGGATCGCGGTGGCAGAGACGCACCGAAACCGGGGCATCGGGACGGAGTTGTACCGGCACGTCATTCGCGAAGCCGACCGGCGTCAATGGCCCGTTGCGGCCGAAGTCAGCGCTCGGCCACTCAACGCCGGTTCGATGCGGTTTCACGCGCGCCACCGCTTTGACGCGGTCGGCACGCTCGAACATCCACACCAGGCGGTCACCATGTTTCTTCGACCGATCCCAGAGAACGCAGCACGGCTCGCGCAGCAGTCGTGACGGGCTCCAGGGACCGGCCGAAACAACCCGATCGATTTTCTGACGCGGGGCGTTAGGGGTGCGGATGACCCGCCCGTTTTTGTTTGTCCTTGTTGGTGTTGTTTTGGCGGCATGCCGCACCGCACCCAAGCCGGAGCCCGCCGAGGCTCGCCGCCCCGACGTGCTGGTGGTCGTGCTGGATACGGTCCGCGCAGACATGTTGAGCACCTACGGCTACGATCGCCCCACATCGCCGCAACTCGATGCGGTCGCCGAGGCCGGTGTGGTGTTTGAAGACGTCACGGTGGCCGGCTCATGGACATGGCCCGGTCACGCATCCTTGTTTACGGGAATGGGCCCGTGGGCCAATGGGGCGCATGCTTCCATGGCCGAACCGGGAACCGGACTCGCTGAGGGCCAATGGGGACTGACCCCCATCCATGCCGACATTCCGACCCTTGCCGAACGCTTCGCCGACGCCGGGTACCGAACCGTGAGCCTGGCAGCGAACCGATTTCTCGACCCGAGCCTCGGGTTGACTCGCGGGTTTCAAACCGCGGAGACGCTGAAGGATCACGCCCTCGTCAAACGCGCGCGCGCACTGATGGCGGAGCCGTCCGACAAGCCCCTCTTTCTGTTCGTCAACTTGTTGGTGGCTCACGCACCCTGGGAGGTCTACCCCGCACCCTGGTCCGACCCCTATCGGCCCATTCTTGCGACACCCGAGACCGCACCGCCCTGGACCGATGGCTACCTGATGGAGGACCCCGTCGCGCTCAACCTGTACCAGATTCGGGATGGCCACAAAATGGGCGGGTTCCAACAGCTGCAGAACGGCGGACTGACCATTCCGGATGCCGACATGCCCATGGTCGTGGACTTGTATGCAGCGGGGTTGCTGGCGGTCGACTTTCTCCTGAACAGCGTGCTCAGCCAGTGGACGGCGACCCGACCAAGCGGAATCGTGGCCGTCACTTCCGACCACGGCGAATACCTTGGAGAGCACGGCCTGTGGGAACACGGCAAGACGGTCTACACCGAAGTCATCGATGTTCCCCTGGTGATCGCTGCGCCGGGCCGACTGCCGGCGGGAAAACGGGTGACGACACCGGTCCAAATGCATGACTTGCACGACACGGTGTTGGACCTTGCAGGCATCACGCCCGATACACCGGGGTCCTTGGTGCCCATCATCGCCGGAGCACCCCGACCCGGGCCCATTCTGGCAAAAGCCTGGACGAGCCGACCTTGGAAAGAGGCCCTTGGTGGGATCTTCGCCGAAGATTGGTGGTTGTATCGGGAAGGGAACGATGCGCTGATCGAGAGCTCCGGTGGCACCCGGCAGCTCTTCGATCTGGGTAGCGACCCTCAGATGACCCGCGACTTGGCCGCGGTCTTTCCCGACAAGGCCTTGGCCCTATCCGCAAAAGCGGCCACTGCATTCGCCGAGCGGGACGCTCCAGCCGAGACGGTGCCCATGAGCGACGACGTCATCGAGGAGCTGCGCGCACTGGGCTACGTCGAGTAGCCACCGCATCGCACAGCGGGAAACCATCACCGACCAAACTGGGCGTCCAGCCAAGCCGTGCGGCGAAGGACCCACCGACGCAGGTAATCGACCTCGTCTTGATGGGTTGTGCGCTGCGTCGCACCCTCATCATTCGGCCAAATCTGCTCTCCAAGCACCGGCCACCGCTCAAAATTCCGCTGTTGCATCGCCTGCAAGCGCTCTTCGGTATCGCCAATCGACTTCATCAGCGCGCTGTCCGACCACGGACCGGACCGATGCTCCGCCCACCGGGCTGCCAAGCGCTCCCGAAACGCCCCGTCTTCCAGCAGCAACCGGTACCAGTGAAATCCATTTGGGTTGTCCGCTGGAAACTCGGGATTTTCGTAGTGCCACCCCTCGGTCTGCCACGCATCGAAGTAGTCCGCATTGCCCAGAGACCCGTTGAAATCCCAGATCGGACCCATCGTCAACCGCCCATCGCGCGGCTTGTGCATGTAGGTCGACAGCACATAGGCATCCACGTTGCGGCTGAGCTCCATCATCAGCATAAAATCCACGAAGCTGTCGACGTCAATGTAGGCCTCGTATGACCCGTCGGCACGGCTCAAGGCCGACTCAAAATCGTTCAGATATCCCTCGATGTAGTCAAACTGCGGTGCCGTGACTTCATCCGCCTTCGGCGACTCGAGCATCAGCATGTCGCCGTACAACGCGGTCTCGATCGGCTCCACCTCAACCCAGTCTCGGCGAAGCAAGTACCCTCCGGTCACCACCGACGGACCGAAGTCCGTTGGCTCGAGTTTCTCCACATTGACGCGGTGAACGTCCCGTTTCACCTTCTCGGTGAGCACGTAGACTCCGCGGTAGTCTTCCGGCCCCAGCGAGCCGCCGCCATCCTCCATGTACAACTCGACAAACCGGGTCCGGGGCGCGTAGCGACCGATCGCGCGGCTCCAGCCAAACATCAGATGGTTTCGCATCAGTGTCTTGTCGGAATACGGCGCAGCGAGCACCCAGTCTTCTTCTTCCGGCAGGCCAAAGAACGACGCATCCACGTCTTCGCCGTCGGCGTCCCGGGTCTCAAAGGCGTACTGTTTTTTTTCGTAGTCGGATGTGCTGTTGCCCCGAATGTGGATCGCCCCAAACCCGCGCCATGTCGGCGGGTCGTCCTCGGATGCGGGGGACTCCGGTGTCCCCTCCACCATTTCCACGGTGACGTCGACCCACGGACGTTCGTCATCTTGGTCATCGACAACCACGCCATTTGTGTCGATTCGAATGATCCCCGTCCCGGTTGATTGGACGGCCAACGGCGTGGACTTCGCGCTGCATCCGAGCATCAATGCCGTGGCGAACAATCGCCGTCTTGCCCACCCATCGGTGTTGCCCATCTTGACCCTCCTCCGCGACCCCCGCCGCCCGTGCACCC
>JAYZVA010000183.1:0-6619 GCA_036156175.1 Myxococcota bacterium | reverse complement strand
GCCCCGAGCGACTGGTGGTAGGCCTCTCCGCTGACGGTGAGCTCCCCCGTTGCCGCCCACAGCGCCCCCACCACCGCGCGCACAAACGGGTCTTCCCGGTCGCCTTCGGGCCGGGTGTAGGTCGCGTCCGCGTGGACCGCGACGGGTCCGATCGCCGTGGCCACGGTGCCCCCCATTACCCCGTCACCCTGCACCGACCCGACCAAGACGCCCACGTCCGCACCGCCAAGGGTGTGCTGCGCGTACACGGCATGGACCATTCCATCCACACCCCAATCATCGGCATCCTTGACCGGCTCCGGATGGGCGTAGGCGGTCATCACACTGAACTGCGTGGCGGTTCCAACGAACAGATCCGCCGTGATCGCGTCGACGCCCGGCTTGTACTCTTGGTCGACCGTTGTTGGGAAGAACGGATTGACCAAGTCGAGCGGTGTGAAGGTCAACCCGTGGCCCAACGTGATGGGCTGTCGGCCCGCCTTCATCGTCAGCGGTCCGGCATCGACGCTCATGCTCAAGCGATCGACGCGACCGGTCAGCGTCATCGCATTCGGGTCCTCCGCATCGTCGATGCCGTCCCAGGTCAAGTCCACAAACTGCGGGGATTGAACGCCAAGCCCGGTCTGCCCCGTGGCGAAGACGGGACCGCCGCTGGTCGCGGTGAGGGAATGGTGCGCCAAAAACCGAACGGCTCCGTGGGACAGCGAGGCCTTGATGCGCCCATCCAGGATGCCCTGGGCGACCGGCTCCGACGGCATCAGCCCCACCGACTCGAACAGCGCGTTGTTGTACGGAATGGTGGACACAAAGAAACTCTTCACGTCGCCGTTCAGCGACGCCTTCACCGCGGACTCGGCGTTCGCACTCGCGCCGCCCACCATCAGCATTCCGGTGAGCAGACCGGTCATGTCCGGGTGTCCTCCGCGATCTCGCCATCCACGAGGCGCACCACCCGGCTGGCCGCTTCCATCACCTTGGGATCGTGGGTTGCGAACACAAAGGTGACGCCAAATTCCGTGTTGAGTCGCCGCATCGTGGCGATGAGTTCGTCGCTGGTGGTGGAGTCCAGATTCGCGGTGGGTTCGTCTGCGAGAACCAAGGCCGGATCCCCGGCAATCGCACGAGCCACGGCGACGCGCTGCTGCTGGCCCCCGCTGAGCTCGTTTGGACGACGGCCTTCCATGCCCTCCAGTCCGACCTGCGCCAGGGTTTCGTACGCCCGCGCACGGCGCTCGGCGGCGGACTTCCCCTGCAGCTGCAACACAAACTCGGCGTTCTCTGCAGCGGTCAGCACCGGGATCAGGTTGTAGGCCTGAAAGATGAATCCCAATCGATCCCGCCGCAGGTCGCTCCGCTCCCCGGGGGTCATGGACGCCAGATCGGCGCCCTCGATCGTCACCGATCCCGCGGTCGGTTTGTCCAAGCCGCCAATCAGGTTGAGCAGGGTGCTCTTTCCCGAACCCGACGGTCCCATCAACACGGTGAACTCTCCGGGCTCGATGTCGAGGCTCACGCCGCGAAGGGCGTGGACGGTGTGTTCGCCTTGGGGATAATCGCGGGTCAACCCGCGGACACTGACAATCGACATGGGGACGCTCCGCTCAAGTGTGTTTGATCGCCTCAATGGGCTGCATTCGGGTCACGCGCCAGGCCGGCCATCCGGACGCCAGGATCGTCATCGCCATCGCGACCACCGCGTACAGCGCCATCCGATCCGGCGCGTACTGGGCGAACATCATGGCGTCCATCGCCACGCCTTCCACCATCATGGTCTCGCCCATCTCCTGACTGAAGTCGAGTCCGGAGGTGACCAGGGGGTAGGTGAACGCCGTGCCAAACACGGTGCCCAGCACTGCGGACGCGAAGCCCAACAGCGCGCCTTCGACCAGCACCAAGACGGCGAGCGATCCGGGACGCATGCCCAGGGCCATCATCACGCCGAACTCGCGAACCCGCTCCAATACGCTCATCAGCATGGTGTTGATGACCCCCAGAACGACAATGAATCCCAAGACAAAGAAAAACAATTCGTTGGTGCGGGTGTCAACCTCAATGAAGGTCTGCAGATCCGGGAGCGCTTCCTGCCAGGACAAGGCGACCGCTTCGCCCAAGTCCAGTGCTTTCGCGCGCTCGAGGCCGGCGGCGGATGGGGCGTCATCGTCGTAGACCACGGCCACCTGGTGCACCGGGTCGGTGCCCTGCAAGAGCGGCTGGGCGGCTGAAATGGGCACCATGACGCTGAAGTTGTCGAGCACCTCGACGCCGCTGTGGTACGTGCCCCGCACCCGAAACAGCAGGCTGATGCTCTCGGTCGGATCGGTGGGATCGGGCGCCATCACCACAATGCGGCTCTTCACGCCAACACCGAGCCGATCGGCCAAGGTGTCGCCCAGCACCAACCCGCGGGCATCACCGGGCTTCAACCACTCCCCATCCACCATGCGCGTCGCCGCACGATTGAGCTTCGACTCCGGCTGGGGGTCGACCCCGAACACACCGGCGGCAACGGCGTTGGTTGGCGACGTGACCAGCCCTCCGGCCATGATGCGCCGGGTCACCAGGGCCGCGGGGTTATCGGCCTGCAGCCGATCGCGAATCGCCGCCGAGCCCTCGACCACATGCTCCACTTCGGGACTCTTCAGCCACTCTTTGTGCTGCACAACGACGTGGCCCGACAACCCGCGAATGCCTTTGTCGAGCATGCTGTTGTAGTTGCCGAGGTTGAGGTTGTAGACCATCTGGCACATCCCCAAACCCAAGGAAATCCCCAAGACCGTGATGACGGTCCGCCGCCGGTTGCGCAGCAGGTTGCGAAACGCCATGGACGCAATCGACAGCATCAGGTGGACCTCATCGCATCGACGGGCTGCAAGCGAGACGCCCGCCATGCCGGCCACAGCGCAGCCAGGACAGAGATCACCATCATCGAACCGATGACCGAGGTGACCTGGTCGATGTGAAACACGCCCTTCATGGTGTCGGGGAACACCACGCCGCTGAACTCCATCTCCCCGTAGCCGAGGGTGAGCCCGGTCGTGCAGAGCCAATAGTCAATCATTCCCCCCATGATGGCGCCCGCAATGGCCCCGATCACCGACAGAAAGAACCCCTCCATCAAGATCAGCCGAACCACGGCGGAGGGGCGTGTTCCCAGTGCCATCATGACGCCCAGTTCCTTGGTGCGCTCGAAGACGCTCATCAACATGGTGTTCAGGACGCCGAATCCGGCCAAGAAGAAGATGATGAGCAACAGAATGGCGGACTGTTGCTGCCCCAGCTTCAGCATCTCGGCCATCTGGGGGTTGGCTTCGACCCAGCTGCGCACCAGGGCCTTGTCTCCGATTTCGGCCTTCACCGCAGCCGCCAGCGCGTCCACGTTGTCTCGACCGCCGTCCGCCAGCAACACCAACTCGTGCACCCGATCGTCCAAGTACAACAGTTCCTGCAGGTCGGTCAGGCTCAGCCATGCGCCTTGGGTGTCGCGCATGATGTTGCCGCTCCGCACCAGCCCAGCCACCGTGTAGGTGCCCGCCCCAATGGACCCGTCGGCGGCCTGGGTCATGATGACCACCTCCGAACCGAGCTCCGCGTCAATGTCCGTGGCCAGCCGATGCCCAAGCAGAATCTGTCCAGGCTCCGTCAGCCAGGTCCCCTGCTTCACGATGGCATCGGTGTTGGCCACCGTGCTCTCGCGGATCGGATCAACGCCGACGAGCACAGCACCCGTGGATTTTTGGTCTGACCCGAGCAGTCCGGCCCCGTAGGCGCGCCACGTGACCGCGCTCGCCCCCGGCAACGCTTCCAGCGACTTCAGCGCATCCCCGGCCCCATCGAGGGTGTCGAACATGGAGTTCGTCTTCGGGTAGTCGGGGTGCTCGACCCGTACGTGGCCGGTCTGTTGAGTGACCGCGACGTCGAACATCGTGGCGTACACCCCGTCCATGAACGCCATCATGGGCATGCAGACCGCCGCCCCAAATGCCATCGCCGAGATGGTGATCAAGCTCCGGCGCGTTTGCCGCCAGATGTTCCGCCAGGCGAGCCCAACCACGCCTACTCCTTCAGGGCTTGCAAGCTGAAGGTGCGGTCGTCGAACGAGACGTCAAAGTCCAGGGCTGTGGTCGTGATTCGCGTGAACTCGCCGGGGCGATCGGCCGGCTCCAGCACCATGGTCGCGGGGACCTTGCGACCGCTGAAGTCCCGCACGTCGCTGAAGGTCATCTTCCGCGCCAGCTCACCGTCTTCGTCGTAGTACGCGACCTCCAACGGAATCTTGTCCTCGCGCACCTTCACCACCACCTTGCCCCAGACCACGGCAGCGTCCGGCTTCGCCGTGCACACGATGGTGTACACGCCGTCGACGAAGCTCTCTTTCTCGTAGGTAAACTCGTCCGCGAGTCGGTTTGACTTCACCAGGTCGTCGTTGCTGAAGTGGCTCCCCATCCACGCACCCGACATCATTCCGGGCGGGATCTTCATGGTTCGATCGATCTTGGGGATGTAGTTCCACATGTCGTCGCCCACCTTGAGCGTGGTCGTTCCAGCATCCTTGGCGGGCGCCACGATTCGAATCAAGGAGTCTTGCTCGCCCCGGGACCACGCGTTCATGGTCATGGTTCGCTCGTAGCGTTTGGTCTTCACCTGCATGGTGACAGTGGACTTGCTGCTCTCGCCCCGATTCACATCGTCGGTGGCATCGAGCAGTTCCTCGATGGTGGGTTCAGCGGCCGTGCTTTGGGCGGGTGTCCCCATTCCCGCAACCGCCAATGCGCCAAAAACAACCATCTGCATTCCATTCATGAACCACTCGCTCCTGTGGATGGTGATGCACTGTTCTTAACACGGCACATGCCCCTTCGAAGAGACCCGCAGGACGCTCGCGGCACTCCACAAATGTTCAGCGATGACAGCGCGCTTTCGGCCTGGCCTGTCCTTAAGCGTCCAGCCCAAGCTCGGCGCGCACCTGAGCCGTCCACGCCTTGATTCGCTCTTCGTGCATGTCCGATTCGTTCTCTTCATCGAGGCCCAAGCCGAGAAAGTGGTTGTCGTCGAACATGCCCTTTGATTCATCGAACACGTATCCGGCGCTTGGCCACACACCGACGAGTTCCGGAGAGCCCATGTGCTTCAACTCATCCCACAGCAACCCCAACGCGTCCAAGAAGTTCTCGGCATAGCCGAAGGCATCCCCCAGGCCGAACATCGCGATTTTCTTGCCCGTGAGGTCGAGGCCCTTCATTTGGGGAAGAAAATCCTCCCAATCAAACTGCAGCTCGCCGACGTTCCAGGTGGGAATGCCCAGCACCAAGACGTCGTACTTGAGCAGGTCGCTGGGCTCGATGTCCGTGATGTTGGCCGTGATGCTGACCGCACTGCCAAACTCCGCACTGATCAGCTCCGCGATGTGTTCGGTGTTTCCCGTGGTGCTTCCAAAAAAGATTCCGAGCGACATGATGGCATTCCTTCCACTGGTGGTGTTCGGCGAACGTTGTTCCGGTTCCCGGCCTTTTGTTGATGGTCAACCCCGCCATCAATCGAAGAACGGTTGCGGCGCCTTCTCCAGCGAGTCCTATCCGATTTGGTGAACGATCCGCAGTTCTATTCGTGCAGCCACGCGGCGTGCGCGGGCGCCCGCTTGGTCTCGCTCCATTCTTGGAGCATGGCCGGTGCCACTTCATGGAGCTTGCGCATCTGTTCTGGTGTGCCCACATTGGCGGCCAACTCGATGCGGTGACCGTTGGGATCGAAGAAGTAGATCGACTTGAAGATGCCGTGATTGACCGGCCCCAAGACCTCCAGGCCCTGCCCTTCAATGTGACGCTTCGCTGAGAGGAGCGCATCGAGGTCCGCCACCTCGAATGCGATGTGCTGGACCCAGATCGGGGTGTTGTCGTCGCGGCCCATTTCATCCGAGTTGGGCAACTCAAAGAACGCGAGCACGTTGCCCATTCCCGCGTCCAAGAACACGTGCATGTACGGGTCGGGTTCCTTGGTGGACGGCACTTCGTTTTCGGCGATTGCGAGAACAAACCCCATGTTCAAGACCCGTTGGTAGAAGTCCACGGTTTCTTTGGCATCCTTGCACCGGTAGGCCACGTGGTGGATTCGCTTGAGTTCAACGCTCATGGTGCCCTCACCCGGCCGTTTCGGCCAAAACGCCGCGGCTCATCTGATCGCGCTCGATCGACTTGAACAGGGCTTCGAAATTCCCTTCACCAAACCCTTCGTCTTCTTTGCGCTGAATGAACTCAAAGAAAATGGGGCCAATCGCCTTGGCCGAGAAGATCTGAAGCAACAACCGGGGGTGCCCGCCTTCGGTGCTCCCATCCAGCAAAATTCCCCGCTTCCTCAGCTCGTCGGTGGGCTCTCCGTGATCTGGAAGGCGCTCGGAAAGCATGTCGTAGTAGCTCTCGGGAGGCGGCGTCATGAAGGTGACGCCACTCGCCTTGAGACGGTCCCAGCAAGCGACGAGGTCGTCGCACGAGAACGCGATGTGCTGAATGCCTTCGCCTTTGTACTCGCGCAGGTACTCTTCGATCTGGCCGACCTTCTCGGACTTTTCTTCATTCAGTGGAATTCGAATGAGCCCATCGGGTGCGGTCAGGGCGCGGGAGACCAG
>JAYZVA010000182.1:0-11631 GCA_036156175.1 Myxococcota bacterium | reverse complement strand
TGGTCTGGGGAGCGACGGCCAGGCCATGCTGGTTACCGTCGATGGTCGTACAGCAGCCGGATCGGGTTTGCGCAGCGGACAAATGGCCATGCTGATGAGCGACCTGGGCGCCGTCGAAGCGTTGGGTCTGGATGGTGGGGGATCCACCACAATGGTGGTACAAGATTGCTGGATCAACGACGTCGTGAACAGCCCCAGTGACGACGGGACCGACGGTCATGGCGGTGCACGGTCCGTCGCGAGCGGGCTGTACGTTCGTTAGCCGCGGCCCACCGCGACTGCCCCACTGCTCAGCGACCTGCAAGCGCCCGCACCCAAAGGGCGATAGTCCGATGGTGGTCGATCGGACCGACGCCAAACACGCGAGCCAAACATGCCAAGAAACCTCATCGACTTGCTGCAGGTGGTGCTGCTGGCTGCGGTGTGGACTGGATGCTCGAAGACCACAACCCAGCGATTGAACCTGCCCCCGCTGAGCGCGGTCACCACTCTTGACGTGGACCGATACAGCGGCACCTGGTACGAGATCGCCAGCTATCCGCAGCGGTTCCAGAAAGGGTGCACAGCCACCACGGCCACCTACACCGTGAACCCCGACGGAACCCTCGCTGTGCTGAACGAGTGCAACAAAGGCGGGCTGGACGGCCCCAAGGTGTCGGCAGAGGGTCGGGCCCGGTTCAAAGACTCCACAAAACCTGGTCAACTCGAGGTGAGTTTCTTTGGTCCCTTCTGGGGCGACTACTGGGTCATCGACCTCGATCCCGACTATCAGTATGCCGTGGTCGGCCAGCCCAGCCGCGACTACCTGTGGATTTTGAGTCGCACACCGACCATGGCGGAGCGCGACTACGACGGGATCCTCCGACGCCTCGAAGCGATGCACTATCCGTTGGAGCCGCTGAACTTGACGCTCCAGCCGTAGGACGCGTGACCGCAGCACCCAGACATACTGAGGGCGCGACCGTCACCCCCCCCAACTCAACCGGTTCTCCGTTGAAGACCCTTGGGTCTTGGTTGGAGCGCCGCGAGCTGGATGACTATTCGCGCCCTCAAAAGGTCTTCCCAACCTTCGTCAAAACTATATCGTAGTCTCAAAACTTTGCCAAAACCTAATCAAAGAAATTGCGTGTATGCGTCGAGGCATTAGACCACCTCACCGTCGATAGTTGAGTTCCTTCCACGGTTTCACCCCCTCACCAACCCAGCAAAGAGACCACCATGCATCGGATTTTCCCCGCGATCGTCGTCGCATTTTCCATCGCTTGCAACCCGTCTGACGAAGAAAAAGCCGACAACGCGTGCGCGACCATTGATTTCGGGACCCAACCCATCGGTCGACTTCCGGTCGGTGACGTACTGTGGTTGCCCGAATCGGGTGGTCCCGACTGTGAACCGTTCGAATGGACACTCCTGGAACCGTCGGTCGGGGTGTTGTCACGCAACGATGCTCGGTACATCCCCTTGACGGATGGCCCCGCGACGTTGGTTGAAGAAACGACGGGGACGTCCGTGCAAGTGACGGCGATCGACACCGACCTGATTCCCTTTCACAACCTGATGTACTTGCCATCCCGCTCGCTTGCAGCAGTTGCCGATGAGGTGTGGGTTGCCGAAGCCTTTGCGCCGAGAATCGCGAGGCTGGATGCCCAGACGGGTGCGCCATTGGGGGCGATTCACGTCGGACCCTGGCCCACCGCTTTGGCGGTCGATCCCGCACAGGGGTTGGTCGCCGTGACCCACATGGGCAACGACACGCTCGGGCTCGTGGATCCCGAAACCAACCGTCTTGTCGATGCCATCTGGGTGGGCGACGAGCCGTCGAACGTCGTGATCGACCCCGCGGTATCCGTTGCCTACGTGAGCTTGGAGACCGAATCCGCGATTGCGGTGGTGGACCTTGAGACGCGAACGGTCACCGATCGCCTCGAGTCGCTCCCCAACCCCAGGGCAATGACCATCTCCTCCGATGGCCGAACATTGTTTGTCGCGGGTCACCGCACGGGGCGGCCCGCCCGGTTCCCTTATGCCGAAGACGAAGGTGGCCAGGTCGACATCCAAGCCATTGACCTCGAGACGGGCGACATCCGTTGGTCCGTCGAGGAAGCCGGCAACATCATCACAGACATTGCCCTCGATGAGGCCACCTCCACGATCTGGGTAACGGCCACCGTGACCTTCCCCGAACGCGGACTGGTCACCCTGGACAATCCGCCTTTCGAGGCGCACGTTCAAGCCTTTGACTCCGAAACGGGCGAGCCCATGCAGGGCACTGTGTTGGGTCCTGCCAGCGACGAGGAAGGCTATGTGTTGGGACCCCAAGCGCTGTGGTTGACAGACGATGCAATCTGGGTCGCAGCACAGGACTCCGGGGTGGTGATCGAGCTCGACGGTGAAACCTTGGGTGAGCGACAGCGCATCGCGCTCTCTGGGGGTCCCCGCAGCCTCTTGGGTTCATCGGATGCCCTCTGGGTTCACGCTCCCCACACCATGACGGTTCACCGAATCGATGCGGATGGCGACCCGCTGCCGGTGACCACGGGCGATGACCCGCGACCAGTGGATTTGGCCGCTGGCCAACTTCACTTCATCCAACCCGGAGAATCCTACGGCCAAAACTTCAGCTGCAACAGTTGCCACTATGATGGCCGCGGTGACACCGAGGTCTGGAGAGCAGGCCCATTCGAAACCTGGGAACTGTCGCGGCCGCTGATGTGGCTCGATGGAACCGCCCCATTGGGCTGGGCAGCTTACGTCAACGATACCCGTACTTTCGGATTCACCGGTTTTGCAAGCATCATCGGCGTGTGGCCCACCACCCAAATGGCCAATGAACTGACCCAATTTCTCTCTTCCTTCGCGCCACCACCCAAGGCCAACGGCTTGACCCAACGCGATGGCCAGTTGTCGACCGAAGCCACCACTGGTCAGAACTTGTTCAATGGCAAAGCCGGTTGTGCGGGCTGCCACAACGGCCCGTTGACATCCAGCAATCAAACCTTCGAAGAGGGCATCACCGAAGGCCGAGTCAGCACCCCCGTATTGGTTGGTGCCTACCGGCACAATGCCTGGCTGAAAGACGGCTCGGCGCAGACTCTCCGTGAAGCGACACTCGCTGCGGCTTCATGGGCAGGTGCCCCCGATCTGACCGAAGCGGAGGTCGACGCCATCGTTCGGTACGTCCGTGAGTTGACCGACCGCGACTTCTTTTTGCTGCAGCATCAGCCACTGCCAGACACTGGGCCTGTGAGCGTCGATGAGTCCATCCGACTGACCTTCAACCAGCCCGTATGGACCGGTGATGGTGCAGAAGACCGGTTTACCCTCACGGATGAGGCTGGGGCGCTCGTACCCACCACGGTCGAGTTCAATGGTCGCGTGGTGACCATCACCCCGTTGGACAATCTGGAACCGAACAGCGCATACACAACCACGATCGACAATGCTCTTGAGTCGTTCGACCAGCGACCGCTCCATGCTCCCACTGCCGTGACATTCGAAACGGCCGCCGAACCCACGCTGGCGTTTTCGGGCGCGTATGTCCTTGCGGTGGACATGCCTGCATTCGACCTCGAAAACGACAGGTTCAATCCAGACATCACCGTTGTCGCACCCAATCCGTTCGTTGCCGAACCGTCGGAGTCCGGATCGAGCGTTGTCTTTCAGCTTCAAGAAGACTTGGATTGGGAGTCCAAAGCCACCATTGACGGGGACCAGTTCACAATCCCGCCGCTGCCCGTCAAGGCTGGAAACTCGCTTGCTCAAGGCTCTGCGTTGAGCGGAACGGGAGTGGACATCGACGGCGACGGGGTGGTCGACTACGCGTCGGGTGAGTTCATCATCAGCGGACCGGGCTTCTACTTGGAGGAGGTTTCATGGACCATCGAGCCCGCAGTGGAGACCCCCGACTGCATGCCGGGCTCGGAGGGTTCATTCGCCGTCACGGTCGACATTGATGACGAGGGAATTGTCATCGACTGGGAGGGTGATGCGGGTGCACTGGGCCTGTACGTCACCACTTATGGCGCCACCCTGCCCATGGGGCCGGGCACGACGGTGTCCAATGGCGATGCCTTCTGGGCCATCTCGACGACGACCTTCCCCGAAGGCTTTGCAGGACCGGTCGATTACGGCGTCCTCCCCGAGAACGCCACCGACGACAGCGAACTCAATGGCATCCCCGAAGGCGGTGTCGACCTTGTCCCCGGTGACTGCTACCAGTTCAGCGTCATCACGGACACGTTCCAGACGGCCAGCTACACGCTGGAGCTCTGACGACCGTCTTGGGACCGCGCGGCCTGGATCCGCCCGACAGTCTGCATCATGGCCATGAGATCGCGCAGCGGGTAGGGCTTGGCCAAAAAGCCGTCTGCCCCCGCGGACAAGCATGCCTGCTCATTTGCAACGCCCGCCATTGCGGTCACGGCAATGATGGGCAGGCCGGCTGTCGCCGAGCCGGCGCGGAGCAATCGAATCGCATCCAATCCGTTCATCACCGGCATGTCAATGTCCATGAGAACCAAGTCGGGTCGAATTTGCGTGGCCAATTCGACTGCCTCCACCCCGGTGGAGGCCCGGTCAACGGTGTACCCCATGCTCACCAACAAATCGTGTAGGTGGCGAAAGCTGGAGTCGGTGTCTTCTGCAATCAATACCCGGTCGATCGGAGTCTCTGAACCTTCGTTGTCTTCGTCCGAACCGGGAGCGAGGTCCCAAGAACCCGTGGCCCGGAAGTCGAACAATTCGCCTTCGGTCGGTTCTCCAACGGGCAACGTGACGGTAAAGACCGCACCCGGCCGGTCGAAGGCCTCCAACTCCACGGTTCCGCCGTGAAGCACCGCAAGCTCCCTTGCAATCGACAGTCCAAGGCCGGTTCCTGGCTTGTGGCGCGAATACGTTCCTTCGGCTTGAATGAACGGCTTGAAGATTGCAGTCGCAAAATCCGAAGAGACCCCGGGGCCGGAATCCCAAACGTCGAAGGCCAACGAATCCCGGTCCCCCCCATCCCGAATGACCACACCCACGCGGCTGTCGTTCGGAGAAAACTTGATGGCATTGCCCATCAAGTTGAGCAAGATCTGCTTGATGCGTACCGGATCACCCAAGATCGTTGGACAGTTGGTCCGATAGTCAACCTCGATGTGGATGCCTCGGGCTGCAGCCGTGCTCCGGAGCATCTCAGTGACCGAGGTCACCACGTCGCGAACGCCCAGCGTCGCAACCTCAAGTTCGAGGCGGCCAGCAGCAATTTTCGAGATGTCCAAGATGTCATTGATCAGCCACAAGAGATGCTTGCCGCTCTCGCGCACCGTTCCAACGGCATCGAGTTGCTCCGGGTTCAGGGGGCCATACGCATGTTCCCGAAGCGCCTCGGTGCACGAAAGAATTGCGTTCAGCGGCGTCCGCAGTTCGTGACTCATGGTGGCTAGAAATTCGTCCTTGTTGCGGCTCTCCTCCTCCATCCGAATGGCCTTCCGGATCGCATCGCGGCTTTGGGTGAGGTCCATGCCATAAGCGCGAACCATGCCGTCGCTTTCGTGACGCTCCAGACGAAACCCAAAGGTGCGATGGCCTGCAGCGACTACGTGGGTGTCGTCTTGTTGTTCCGACGCCCACTGCCGCACCCGCTGCTCCAGGTCTGCGACCAGTTCGTCGTGCTGTGCCGTGAGTTGCGTGGCGGCAGGATTGGCGTAGACCAGCTCGCCTTGCCTTGAAAACAGCAAGACGGGACTCGGATTCTCAATGGGAAACTGCAACGCCGCGTGAAGCGCGTGCTGGTTTCTGGCCTCGCGACCGACCAGAATAAGCGTCCGAACAAACGAGTCGTGCGTCTCATCGGCACTCATGTGGACCACCGAATCCATCGCGACCCTGGGCTCGTCGTCACTGGCGCAGACGACCACCACGGAATCGCGCAGATCGACCGAACGAGTCAGCTCCCGCACCTGTTCCTGCGCAAGGGGTGATGCAAACGATGAGGGCACGAGCACCCAGACATTGGGCCCCTCCACTGGAAGTCGCGCGGGGATCGCATCCCACACGCGAAGTTCCGCGTGGCCGACCCGACCGATCAGGGCTGCCCAATGCGCGTCGGCTTGGGGCGACGCATCAACAATGTGAAACTGGGTCGTTGAGCTCTGGATCATGGATGCCCCCTGGTTTAGGCCGCGGAAAAATCGAGGGAAACGCCGGTTGATCGCTTGATCACGATCGGCTCACGAATCCCCTTCAGTCGCGCAAAGTTGTGGAGTCTTTCGAGCATGGGCCCGGTCAACTGTGTTCCCGCACCCACCACCACCAGTCGGTCATCCACGGTGGAGATGTCTTCGAGAATGTCCATTCCAATCCGCAGCTCGGCCAAGGTGACCGTTCGAGCGCGAAGGCTGTATTCCGCTGCCTCGTCCAACAGCTGCGCATCGAGGGCTGTCAGCACGGCAGGGTCGTACCATCGGTCTTGGCTGTGGAGGCGCAGCTGCGCTTCATCGCTGCTCAACCCATCCTCGATCAGCTGTTCAAAATCCCGCGCGACTCGGATGATTCTGCTGGCCAACGGAATGCTTCGGCCGTCCATATCCGTGTTGGGAAACCCAGTTCCGTCGTAGTTTTTGTCTTGCCAATAGACGACCGTACCCACCCGCTTGAGCTCGGGAATGTGAGCGAGCATCGCACGACTGCTCTCTGGAATTGACTGCATCATGGCGCGCTCGCCGCGGGAAAGGTCGTGGTTGGATGCCGCCTTGCTCAGAACCGAATCGGGGATGGTCAGTCGCCCCAACTGGCAGAACAACGCCGACAACCGAATCAAGTCGTGGTGGCCCGACTTCAAACGCCGCGACAAATCCAAGGCGCGCCGCTCAACTCGCTGCGCCACACCAAATGTTGCGGGGTCCCGAATCGCCAGGAGCTCGCTCAGGACACCCAGGGCGCCGCGCCAAGCTCGCTTCCGGTGATCGCGCTCCTCCATCAATCGTCGATACCGATTGACTCTCAGGATCGTCCGAACCCGCGTCTTCAGTTCCATCCTGTCGTATGGCTTTGAGATGAAGTCATCCGCACCCGCATCGAGGCCCCGCAATCGCGAATCGCGATCGTTGAGGGCGGTGACCATGATGATGGGAATCTCACGCGTGCGGTGATCCCGCCGCAGCTGCCGGCAGACGTCGAACCCGTCCATCCCCGGCATGTTCACGTCCAAAAGGATCAAATCAGGGTCGAGTTCGGGCGCGACCCGAAGCGCGTCTTCTCCATTCGCGACGCAGTGCACGGCCTCCGCCAGCGGCGACAACAACTGGCGCGTGAGCTTGCGCACAACCGGGTCGTCGTCCACCACCAACACGGTGCCCTTCGATGGGGGACGGTTCATCGGTGACTGGCGTTGTTCGGTCGACATTGGCATCCAAACCTCCCGTGGACGACCCCACAAACGGAATTCCATCGTGGTTCCATTAGGGGTCGGACAAAAAAACTGCCCGCTGCTGCGATCGCCCTCCAGGCTGCCCGCGCATCTCCGCCAACACCGAAGCGTCGAATGTGAAAATTTCGACGGGGTGCCTTTTGGTGGACTACGCTACAGCCGACAACTCGTTCATCTATGTGGTTTCCCTAAAAACCGACTTCAGGACCGAACCGTGGTGAATATTCCCGTTCCCATCGAACCCCGCCCCTCGAGCAACCCACTCGGCGGCCCTTCAGCGGCCGCGGCGCGGTACCGTCCGCAGTCCCTCGATGCCGCGGCATGGTTGGATGCCACGCTGGGCCGGTGCGCAACCGCGGAGAGCCGGGCATGATTTTTGTCGATGCCGTGGACGGCCGAGACGGGCCATCCACGCAAACAACGGACACCGTCGAGACGATCCGAGAAACGTTGGACGGGCGGAAACGCGCGGTGCGCGACGCCGTACGGGCAACCGAAGCAATCACGGCCGTGGTCCGACGCACGACAGCAGCACCGATGCACGGCAGCAGCACGCTCCATGATGTGCCCACCCCAGTCATCAAGTTTGCAGGCTTCGACCCAATCCGCACCCCCACCCTCCCGGATTTCGAGGTGGGGGAGTCGTTGGGCGCCGGTGGGATGGGCAGCGTCTACACCGCGACCCAGACCGCCATGCAACGACCGGTTGCCGTGAAGCGGAGCCACAACCCATCGGGGCAAGGGGCGACCTACGAGTCCGTCCACAAAGAGGGGCTGCTGTTCGGGCGCCTCGACCACCCCAACATTCCGCCGGTCCACATGGTCGGTCAGGATCGGTCGGGGCACGCTGTGCTGGTGATGAAGCTCATCGAAGGCACCGATCTTCGGAAGATGGTCACCGATCCCAAGCACCCTCGATGGGAAGACATCGACGGCACGCCCGAGATGTGGTTGCTGGACGTGTTCATTCGGGTCACCCACGCTGTGGAACACGCTCATAGCAAAAAAGTCCTGCACCGAGACATCAAGACGGAGAACATCATGGTCGGCGACTTCGGTCAGGTGTTCTTGATCGACTGGGGCGTGGCTGTGGATATGACCGACTCCGAAGCAATCCGCACGACCGGGAAGTTCGTGGGCACGCCGTGTTTTGCAGCACCGGAAATGGTGAACAGCGGCGCCACGCTGGATGAACGCACCGACGTCTACCTGCTGGGTGCCATGTTGCTGGAAATGGTCACGGGGAGCGTCTTGTTCAAAGGCCGCTCATTGAAAGAAATTCTCGAAAGAGTCCGCCAAGGACATCGGGAAGAAATTCCCGCGACGGTCCCCAATGCGCTGACCTCGATCATCCACAAAGCCATCGCCCCCAATCCCGATGATCGATACGGGTCCGCGGGCGAGTTCCGAAGCGCGGTTCACCAGTACCGACGCGATCGCCATCACTATCAAAACATTGCGCGGGCCGAACGCCAGCTGGAGACCCTGCGGACCTGGACCCGCGATGAACGAACCGATGTCGAAACAGGGTACCGGTTCATGACCCTTGCCCATGAATCCTTGGCCCTGCTCAAGTCCGCCATACGGGCCGGTGTCGCCCCCGACCTGACGCGAAAACTTGTGATCCAGAACATTCACATCCAAACCCAGTACTCCATCATGAACGACCAGCTGGGCGTTGCGCACGCGCTGGTGGCCGAACTCGAGCGCGAAATCGGTGCAAGCGCGCCGATGGTTCAAGAACTGAAGCGGGCAACGAAAGAGCGGGCTGAGCAAATGGCCCGAGGCGAAACCGAACAACAAATCCGGGCCACCCAAGCGATGGTCGAAAAACTTCGGCGACTGGAAGAACAACTCGCATCCAGCGGCAGCACGCCATCCGAACCCGATGGTCCGAAAACAACGGACTGACGCGCCCGGTCACAAGCGGATGCCAACCAAGCCGCTCCGAGTCCCCACCCACAGTGTGTCGGAATCGCGGAACAGCGCGTGCACGTCCTCTTCCGCAACGAGTTGAACACCGTTGTCGTCCGCACGATAGAGGCCATCCGCTGTGCCGATCCACAGCCCGTCGGAATCCGCCAACAGCGCCTGAACCCATGCATCCTCAAGCAGCGGTGTCCACCCGCTTGCGTCCACGCGTCCCACTCCGTGCCGATACGTTCCCACCCATGCGGCTCCCGGTCCAGCGCAGGCGATTGCCATGACCCAGTCCTCGGGAAGCCCATCGAGCCGCCCAAATTGATGCCACCTCGACCGCCCATTTCGACGACCAAGCGCCGCCCCGCGGACGGAAACTCCGGCATCCTCGCTGCCAACCCAGACCTCGCCAGAGTCGCATGCCGCCACCGCCTGATGACTGCGACCGGGCACCGACCAACGATGCCGAGTCCACGTTTCAAGCGACACCGGCCCCAAGACATCCGCCGCCCAGGCCCCATGCATGCTGGATGCAAGTGCATTCACACTGTTGTGATTCATGCCCGCGTGCCCGGAACGGCGCTCCGGACCCACACGCTTGTGCACCGCGACTCCAACCTCCACAAGTCCTTCGGAGGTCGCGATCCACAGGGTCTCACCCGTGCTCAGCACGTCGTTCGCCATCGTCGAGGGCAGTTCAATCGAAACCCACGCATCCCCAACCAAGCGACACGCGCCGCCGTTGAATGTGCTGACAACGAGCTCTCCGTTGTGGCGCGCGATGCCCGTGATGAAGTTGTCGCAAATGGTGCGACGAGTCCAACGTTCGGTGGTGTGACCGACCGACCAAACGCCATCATTTGTGCTGACAACGGTAGCGTCACCCACCTCACGCACGGCGGTAATCAAGGCGGGCACTCCCCCAATTCGAGTGCCATCATCGGCGACGAGCGCGCCTTCGGATGTTCCCCACACGCGTCCAGCCGCGGTTGCCGGTATGGTGAGTTCGGTGAGCGTTTTTCCATCCCAGATCGCCGCCGATGAATGAAGTGCAATCCGAATGGCTCCATCGACCACTTCGGCGTCGGCGACGGGGCCCGGCAGGTCAATGATTCGGTCGCCAAGTCGCATGCGCCCGTCGGGACTCAATCGCACCACCCCTCCCCGCCAAGCCACGGCTTCCGCAGTGGGAAAACGAACCCCGTCGTCGGGGAAGGAAGATCCGTCCCGATACACCACGCCGTATTCGGTCACCGCGACAACCGGCCTGGTTTCACCCAGGCGCACCCACTCACCATTGATCAGTTCAAATGCACCATTCGCCGTTCCAAGGATCAAAGCCTCACCGACCCAACCCACGGCTGTCGCATCGCGAATGCCTTCCGAACGGGCCACCGCAATCGAACGGCCATCGGAGTCAAAGATCGCCAGTCCCCCGGAGGACGCCGACCAGAGCAGCTCCCCGTCGTAGTGGAGATCACGACCATCCTGAAGGTGTGAAAAGACTGTGGTGAACGCAAGGATTGCCGCATTCATCGGTGCACCCGCTGCACCCGTGTGTTCATGGCCATATCCGTGACCACCACATCGAGCGCGTTCCAAACGCCCGGGAACTGCAGGGTGTGCGACAGTTCTCGGTCCAAAATCACACTGAGCCGCTTTCGCAGATCGGGCCGACCGACGGGCTGAGCCTCGATGGTCCGAATGGGCTCTTCTGGGGCCAACATCAGGGTGGTGGTGCCTTCCTCGACCGTGAGCCAAGCGTCAAACTCGTCGGCCTCGCTGTCCACCACCATCGGCACGACACTCCGACTCACTGAGCCATCGCGATGGTGGACGAAGACCGCCACCTCAATGGGTCCGTCTGGGACATCACGAGGAACGAGAAACCGGTCGTACCAACGGGAGCGAACGTTGTCCCAGCGCATCTTGACGGCATCTCCCCAGGGGTAGACCGCAGTGACGCTTCGAGCGCCTGCAGGAGCAGTGACGGTCAAGAGCGGATCCCCCGGCGGGGTGTGGGTCCGGCTCACGGCCGCGTGGTAGTTCATGCCTTCCGGTAAATCCAGCGGCTGCTCGATCCGCTTGCCCCGCCCCCTTGCATTAACGACCGGGCGGTCCACGGCGACGAAGCTCGTATACCGAGTCAGCAATCGGTACTCGAGGGCGGTGCGGGTAATCTCCAACTTGATGTCATCCCGTTCCCCCCAATGTTGCTCCCGCTCGAGGTCCGCGACGCGGGCCCTCGCCCACAGACTGCCAACGGCGGTCCCCTCCAAACGCTCCACCTCAATCTGCGC
>JAYZVA010000181.1:0-19253 GCA_036156175.1 Myxococcota bacterium | reverse complement strand
AGGTGCCCATGATTCTCTGCCGCGAAGCCATTCTCGAGTCCTACGAGCGTGGCGACATTGTGATCGATCCCTTCGACATTCGGTTGGTGAACCCCAACTCGGTCGACGTCCGGTTCGGCTCTCATCTCTTCCGCATGAAGAGCACCTATGGGATTCGGGATCTGTACAACCCCAACGACGATCTGTGGGAAGCGGTGGACCCGGTCCCCGCAGGGCAGATTCGAGCCGGTGGCATTGATGGATTGCTGCCCGCTCCAAGCTGGGGCGAGGGCGTGATTCCCGATGACGCGCCCGTGTTCTGCTTGAATCCCGGCGAATTTTACTTGGCGACCACCTACGAGGCCATCGGCACGCGGGCGCTCGCGCCCGACGAACCTTCGTTGATCCCCGAGATGAAGGCCAAGAGCACCTTTGGCCGCCAAGGGTTGACCGTTGCGCTCTGCGCGGGACTGGGCGATGTGGGCTACTGCAGCAAGTGGGCCCTCGAGGTGCGGCTCGTCGGGCGGTCGGTCGTGCCGCTCGCCGTGGGGACGCCGATCGGGCAGGTGGTGTTTCACAAGGGCACGCCCACCGAGAGCGTGTACGGCGGCTCGGGCCACTACCAAGCCGAGGGAGCGGTTCGGTTCTTGCCCAAGCCCCTCAAGTGGATCCCCTGACCGTTCGTTTGGGATCGCAAAAAGGCCACCCCGAGGGGTGGCCTTTTGGTTGGTGTTGAAGCCAAACGCCTACAGCGTGCCGGCCTCGATGCTCCAAGTGAACACGCTCGGCTGCAGCTTGCCGATCAGGGTCTTGTCGAAGGTCTTGGTCTCTGCGTTCCAGTCGTACCGCTTCAGTTCCTGTTGGTTGTCTGCGGCAACGTAGAGCTCGACTTGGTCATCGCCATCGAGGTCCGCGGCGACAATGGCGTGTTCAAAGCTCGACGAGTTGGCGTCGAACTGGGTGACGGTCCAGCCGTCGGCCCCGGGATTCACGCGGTACAGGCCGGTCTTCTTGGATGCGGCGATGATCTCGCGCTGGCCGTCGCCATCGAAGTCTTCGGCGATGATGAAGCGGGTCATGGTGTCTTCAATTTGAGCGATCTCATCGAAGCTGAACGACCCCTCTGCGTTGCGGGTGTACTGACGGATGGTCACGGGCTTGACCATCTTCTTGTTCTCGAGAACCGCCTCTTGAACGCTGAAGATCTCGGTCTTGCCGTCGCCATCGATGTCGGCCGCCAAGATTTCTTTGGCGTGCGTCCCCTTGCCGGGGTCGACGATCGAACGGGCGTAGGTTGTGCCGTCCCACTTGTACATCACCACTTCGCCGTGCTGGCTCACGTTGGCTTTGTTTCGGTCGGAAGGCGTTGCGAAGAACTCGAGCTTTCCGTCGCCCTCGATGTCGCCAATTTCGATCTCGTGCACAAAGATGTCCGCTTTCTTGTCCATCTCGATGATCTCGGGCTCGGCACCATCGACACCGGGGTTGAAGACGGCGACCACGCCAAAGTCGTGGGTGGCAATGACGTACTCGTCGGCACCGTCGCCATCGACGTCGCCGATCTCGATGTCCCGCAGGCGGTCAAACTTGCCGCCCCAGCTCTGGCTCCACAGCTTGTCTTGGCTCCAAGCGCCATCGGCGAACGTCCACCGCTTGAGGTGCGCGCCCATGGCGCCGATGGTCAGAATCGAACCGTCTTCGGACAGAATCGACTTGTGGAACACGTTGGAGTCGGGGTCCTCCAGGCGCGTGAAGTTCCATCCAGCGGGACCCTTGCGCCAGATCTCGAGACGGGCCGGGCCGGGCTTCGGCTTGCCGTTGGCGTCCTTGGTGAACCAGGCCTGGCTCAGCAGCAGCGCTTGGGTCGGGTCCCCGACCAACGCGTCTTGCTTGGCTTGGTACTCGCCGCTTGCTGCAGGAGCGGGGGTGGCGGGCGCGGCCTTCGTCTCGGCGGCAGGGGCGGATTCGTTGCCGCCGCAGGCGCTGAGCGCGAGGGAGAGGGCGATGATGGGGCTGAACATGGGGGGTCCTCCAAGGTGATGGCGCGAGCCCTATCGCCCGACGCGCATGCCGGCAATTGGATGCCGGGAACCCGGCCGAGACCGGCTATTCGCGAAGCCGTGGAATCAGCTGCGCAAAGTTGCAGGGTCGGTGTCGGATGTCGAGTTGATCGCGGAGAATGCCGTCCCACGCGTCCCGACACGCGCTCGGCGAACCCGGACAGGCAAAGATGTACGTGCCGCGGGCAACCACGGCCGTCGCGCGGGATTGAATCGTGGACGTACCGATGATGCGAAAGCTCAACCAGCGAAACAACTCGCCGAACCCGGGGATGGGCTTGTCTCCCACCGCGTGAACGGCCTCCGGTGTGACATCCCGTCCCGTGACGCCCGTGCCACCGGTGGTCAGAATCACGTCGATGTCGGTTCGGTCGACCCAGTCATTGAGGTGCCCAATGATCGCGTCGAGGTCGTCGGAAACGATTGCGCGCTCCACCACCGCATGGCCGGCTTGTGATGCCCGCTGGCTGAGCGTATCGCCGCTGCGATCGGTCTCGAGGGTTCGCGTGTCGGAGACCGTCAAGAGGCCAATGTTCAATGGGCGAAAGGGAATCGATTCGTCAATGCCGGGCATGGGGCCTCCTTTGTTGCGCTCACTGCTGAGTGGTACTGTTGCACGGCCATCATGACCAATGCTCACCAAAATCTGAATCACTTGAGTTCGTCAAGCTTGGGCATTCAGTGGCTTCAGGGGATGGCGCGAGCAGGCATTCGGAGAACGGATGGCGGCGAGGCCGCGCGGATGTATGAGCTCGCTCAGGAACTGGACGAGCTGGACGACAAAATTGCGGAGACCTTTGTGGGGGAGCAGCTCTTTTTTCCGCTGCCCAATGGCTGGTGGATCTGGGTCCCCCTGCTGTATTCAGGCGGATTTTTGTGGGCGCTCAGGCACCGGGCCGAGGCCACCGACGTGAACGCGTACACGGAAGAGCGGATGTCCATCTACATGATGTTTTGCGTGGCGTTGGCGGTCATCTCGATGGTGGTTTTGGGCACAAAATTCTTTCGAGAGCGCGATGCGCGCCTGCGCAAACAGCGCCAGCGTCCCACCCTTGTGGCCGCTCGGGATGGGGTGCGAAACGAGTTGGTTCGCTTGCGAGATGCGCTTGGGGCGAGGACGCAAGCGAACTGACGGGGGCCGATGGCACGGTTTCGGCGAGCTCGCGGTGGTCGAGCGGCCTCAAGTGAATAGTATCGGTGACGCAACGAGGGCAAGATGTCGAAGGCAGAATCGCTGGTGCGCGTGTTTGTGGCCGGTCTGTTCATGTTTGTGGTTTCCGTCGTGTTCATCGGACTGATGATTCCGCTCCTGCCGTGGCGTGTGCTCCGCATCAAGGCGTGCAATGTCTACGGCAGCGTCGTGGGCAAGACCATGGTGTTGGCGACCGGTGCGCAGGTCGTGTTCCACGACCGGTCCAAGGTGGACTCCCAGAAACCGGCCATCTTGGTCTCGAACCACACCTCGACCCTCGACATGTGGATTGGCATGTGGGTCTGCCCGATGGGCGGATGCGGCCTCGCCAAGAAAGAGATTCGGGTCGTTCCGGGGGTGGGGCAGTTGTACATGCTCTCCGGTCACCCCCTCATCGACCGCTCCAATCGAGAGCGAGCCGTCGCCACCATGAACGAAGTTGCTGATTTTGTGGTCAAGAATGGGCTCAGCCTTTGGCTGTGGCCGGAGGGCACGCGCAGCCGAGACGGCGAGCTTCAGCCCTTCAAAAAAGGCTTCGTTCACGCCGCGCTGGCCACCCAACTGCCGGTCATTCCCGTGGTGGTGCACAACGCGGCATCCGTCTGGCCCCGCGGACCCCTCCGGTTCAACCCGGGGCCCGTGCACGTGGAGGTTCTGGATGCGGTCGACACGTCGGCGTGGTCGTTGGAGACCCTCGATGCGCACGTGGGTCAAGTCCGGTCCATCTTTGCCGACAAGCTTTCGATGGGCCCCCCCGCGAAATGAACGGCGCCGTTTCCATTTCTGCTACCCTATGATTGATTGAGGAGGCCGAATGCCCGATCGGGACCTTGCTGCTCTGGAAGCGGAACGAAAAGCCCTGCAGGCCAAGTTGGCGAAGCAGGAAGCCAAGCTGGCAAGCGCCATCACCGCGGCCAAAGAAGCCGCCAAAGCGACGACGGATGCCGTGGCCGCCAAAGACGCAGCGGAAGCCGCGTTGGCCGACGAGGAGGCCGAGATGAGGGCCGCCGAGCAGGCCGTCGCCGATGCGGAAGCCGAGGTCGAGAAACGGCAAGCGGAGCACGACAAACTCGAGGCGGAGCTGGTCCGACTGGAATCCAGCAGCGGCGGGGGCGATGAAGAGTTGGCGGAGCTTGACGCTCAAATCGAGGCGGCGACCGCCGAGCTTGCGGGACTCGAGAAAGAGGCGGAGGAACTCGAGGCAGAAAAGAATGCCCTTCAGAACGATCAAAAGACGCAAGACAAAGAGGTCGCTCGGCTGGAGAAGGACATCGCTGCGGCCGAGGCCGAAGTGAAGCGGCTCGAAGAGGAACTGGCGGCGCTGGAGGGGTAATCGGTGCGGGTGAACGTCTCCGATGAGATTGCCGGGTACGCAGCCGATCCCATGCGGGTGGAACTCGTTTCGGGTGTGTTGGCCGTTGCACGCGGATGCGGGTCGTATGCGGGTTCGGCGGGGCTGCGCGCGGGCGCGCTGCGGATGCCGCCGGGCGATGGGCTCGATGAGTACGATGATGCCTTGGCGGCATGGCTGAGTCACGCCGACTCGGGCGAGCTGTACGCGGGCCTTGCGATGCCCGCGCGGACGGCGTTGGCGTTGTTCGATGCCCGCGAAGCATGGGCATCGGGCATCAACGAACTGGAAGCAGAGCACGGCCGCGACGCGATCGTTCGCCTGGTGGGGTTGGGCCTCGCGGCCGAGGCGTTGTGCGAGGGCGACTCGGACGCCTCAGCGGCGCGGTTTCTCGAGACGGAGTCGGGCCAGGCAGTTCTGGCCTGGTTTACCGCGGTGGATGTCGTCTTGGCGTTTGCGACGTCGGATGAACCCATCGATGCGGACCGGCTGATCGATTTGTTGGATGCGCACCTCGACGAAGGCATCGACACGTGGGCCGGAGTGGCCGACGAACGGTCGCTCGCTCGGGCCCGGATCATTGTCAACAACTGGACGGACTGGATGGGTCCGGTGATCGATGGACTGACCGGTCGGGTGGATGCGCTGGCGGACCGGGTGCGCGCGGCGGTGGGCCCCAACGGCCGGGACGGCGAAGCCCTGGCCGATGAGGCGGCATCGATTGGGATCCACCGGTGTTTGGTGGCGCGCCACGTTGGCGAGCAGGTGCACGGCCCGCTGCAAGAACCGCCCGATGATGCTGCGCTGATCGCCCTCTCGACTGCGCGGGAGAAGGTCCAGGGGCTTGTCGACCGCCGGGATGAACGGAACCGACTGCGCGCCGATGCGTCGCAGCGGGTGGCTGCGACCACCCGAGCGCACGCCGAGCGCACCGACGCCGCGGCCGCTGTTCGAAACCGGCGGGATGAGCTGAGGGCCCAACGACAGGCGCTGGCCGCAGCGCGAGGGGTGAGTGCTGCGGACGATTTGGACATCACGCATGCGCACAAAAGGGCCGTCGACGCCCTTGCGCGCGCCCGGCACGGGCTGGCGCAGGCGCAGCGCGCGGCGGTCAAGCCCCCCCCGGATGAAACCGATGCGGCGTCCTTGGCCGTGCGGGCCGCCCGGCGTCACGAGTTGGCCGCGCACACGGCCGTTCTCAAGGTGCTTCGGAAGGGCCTCGATGTTCGGCTATCGATGCAATCGCTCGATGCCCGCGTGCACGGCAGGTTGGTTGCGCGATCGGCGGCATGTGCCGCGCAGCACGAGCCGCTGCGGGACACCATTGGCTCGCTCCGCAAGGCGCGCCGTGCGGCCCTGCGTGCGCAGTCTGCACGGTCGGTGGAGCAGCGGGCTGCTCAAGAACGCGTCGCGGTGGCTCGGGATGAAGTCGAGCGAGCGAAGCGGTTGGTCCGCGACGCTCGGGGTCGGGTCGCACCCTTGGCCAAGTCCATTGCGACGCTGCGGTCCAAGCAGACCAAGCGCGCCCAGCGGGTTGCCACAATGCACACCCGAAGCGGGGAGCACGAAGTCGAGATCGATGCGCTCAGCGAATCCATTGCGGGGCTGAGGGATGGCATTGAGTTGGTCACGGCCAACATTGTGGAGCGCGTCGCGGTCAAGAAAGAGGAGCGTCGGCTGCTGCGAGAGGAGGTGCGCGCAGACTTGAATCGGCAGCGCGACCAGCTGCGCAGTGCCCGCGAAGCGTTGGACTCCGCGCGGAGCGAGGCACAGGCGTCGAGGGAGCGTCTGGAGGTGGTGGTGCCCCGGCACCGCGAGCGCGACGATGAGGCGGCGCGGGTGCGTTCCACCGTCACTGCCTTGTTGGAGCGGCAGACCGCCCTGACCAACCGCCGAGAAGGCGACGCCCAGCTTGCGGTTGCGGCCCGCGACATGCTGCGGACGTGCGCGGTTCGGCTCGACAATGCCCACGGTGCCCTGCGATCCGTGCAAGCGGCATCCGATGCGTTGACCAAAGAACACCGACTGCGCGCGGACCGACTGCGCACGGCCCAGGCGGCCATCCAGGCGGGCAACGCTTCCACCAAACAATGGAACCGCGACATCGCGGAGTTGCGCGAGTCCACCACCCGCTTGGCTGCCGATCTCGACGCCAATGCCGCGGCCCGGGAGGACGCACGGGCCCGAATCGCTGCCTCCCGTGCGCAACGGGCCGCAGGGATTCGAAGCGAGCAGGCTGCGCTGCGTCAGCGCATCGAATCGCTGCGCGGGCAAGTCGGCGATGCGCTCGAGGACAAGCGCGGGTTGGTCGATGCCGAGGCGCGGCTGGATGCAGAACGTGTGGATTGCATTGCGCGGCGCGAAACCGTGCGCGCGCGGCGGGACACGCTGCAAGCGAATCGAGACGCAGTGGATGCGCGCAGCGCAGAGCGTGCACGGGCCCTCGAGCGGGCACGATCGGCCGTGGGCACGGTCGAGGCGGATTTGCTGGGTCTGCGGTTGACCGTCGATGGCGCGCATCGCCAGCGGAAGCGCATGCAGGCGTCGGTGGCGATCTGCAGGGAGCGGGCCGCGCTGGCCGCAGCTGCGGTGGTGGATGCGCGCGCACGGGAAGGCCGGCGCGTGGACAGCGTGGCCGACGCGCAGTCCTGGGTCGATCGAACGAACGCGGCGATTCGGACCCACCGGTCGGTTCCTTCTGCGTCCGTGGCACCACCGAGTTCGCCCAGCCCAAAGGCGGTCGCGGATGCCCCGGCAAACAAGCTTGATCGGCTGCTGAAGAAGGTTTCGGCGAATCCCGGCCACGTGGAGGCGGTCCCCGACCCGTCTGCGGCGCCGCACGTCGACGCGGTTTCCACGCGGCCGCGGCGCATCCCGCCTCGGCTCGACGCCGACCCGGATGCCACCCAGATTCTTCCGGTCGGACCGCCCGCGGATGCGGACGAGGACGCCACCGAGATGTTTGACCCTCAGGCGCTGATGGCTCGCCTGCAAGACGAATCTGAAGACGCCACCGTGATGATTTCCCGGAAGCCCCGCGACGATGATGCAGACTGAACACCGGCCGCTGACGGCCTGAGGACGCGCGGTGGCGGATTGGTACGCGAAACAGCAGGGTCCTCAGGCCCACGAGACGCGCGGGAAAACCGCACAGCAACGCCTGCGGCGCCTCGACCGGTTCTTGGAGGCATTCGACCCGGCGTTGGTGAGCCGTGCGGGCGGGTGCGTGGTCGACTTGGGTTATGGGCGGGTTCCGTTCACCACCATCGAGTGGTTCGAACGACTCCATCCCGTGCATCCCGGCCTTCGGATGGTGGGCGTTGAGCGCGAGGCGGAACGCGTTGCTGCGGCGCGGGCGATGGTGAGTCCAGCGTTGGTGGACGCCGGGTTGTCGTTTCGCCGTGGGGACTTTCAGCTGCCCATGGACGATGGGGAGTCCGTGGTGTTGTGTCGAGCCATGAATGTGCTGCGCCAATACGAAGAGGCGGCAGCGGTGTCGGCGCACGCCCAAGTGGTGGCCCAGCTTGCACCCGGTGGGCTTCTCGCCGAAGGGACGTGCGATCCACTGGGACGAACCATGGTGGTTGCCCTGCTTCGCAACGGTGCGGGGGCCGTGGTCTCCGAAGGCTTGCTGTTTGCGGCGTCGCTCAAGGAACCGGTGGAGCCCAAGCGGTTCAAGGCAGTGTTGCCCAAACACCTGATTCACCGTGTGGTGCCGGGGGAGGCCATCCACGCGTTCTTCGAGTCGTGGGAGCAAGCGGTTCGGACCACGCGCGGGCATGCATCGTTTGGTCATCGGCAACACTTTGTGGCCGCGGCAGAACACCTGGCCACCGCAGTGCCCGGAGTCGATTCGCGCCGAGGATGGCTGCGAAACGGGTGGTTGCTGTGGCGCGCCGCGCCGTACCCGTGACCGATGGTTCGTGGGGTTAGAGGCCCAGCCCCTCGGCGGCGCGCATCAGTGCCGGGTGCTGTGCATCCGCGGTCTCGATGAGGTGACTGAGCACCGAGTTGAAGGTTTGAAAGCCCATGCCGTCGTCCAAGTTGATCTCGGCGCTGAGGGTGATGGCACCGCTCGTGGGGTTGAGTTGAAACTTCCCGACCAGCATCTCGTAGTTCATCGCGACCAACTGGGTGAGCAAGAGCACCATGTTCGACGAGTTGGTGGCGGCCTCGAGCTGCAGGTAGCCGGCTGCCACCATGAACAACACCTTCTCGCGCTCGAACAACTGAAGGTTGATCCGGAAGTCGGTGTTCTGACCCTGCACCGGGATGGACACGATCGTCTGGGATACCGGCTGGATTTCAGAGTGTCCGGCTGCGAGCAGATACTTGACCACGCCGGCGAGGTCGACCTCGTGGAGGTATTCGTCGCTGTGGGTTTGGCCCGTGCAGGTCTCGAGTTGGTCGCGCAGGTCGGACACCTGCGCGTTGAGCAACTGGTTCTCAAGCCGGATGACCTTGGCCGAAGAACAACTCATCAGCAATGTCAGGACGATCCACCGCATGCCTCCAGCCTACAGGTCCCTGCGGCACAAGTCCACGCGGGGGGGGCTTACAGCTCGGTGATGTCTCGGGTCAGACGGGTCACTTCCAGCACACCGTCCAGCTGGAAGGACTCGCCAAAGCCGCCTTCCCACACGGTGGTGATGGTCTCGTCGTCGATGGTTCCTTCGGACGAGAAGGGCAGCTCTCCAAGGAATGGGATCGCCACCCGAGCGGCGCCGCTCAACCCGTCTTCGGTCACCGCGTATTCAAACGCATGGGTCACATCGAATGAGGCGTAGCCGAGCAAGTCGAGGGTGCACTCCGAGGAACCGGTGAGGGCCTCTCCGTAGGTGTCGATCACCACCACCGCTGCGCCAACGCAGGAAGCGCCAACCGGCGTCTCACCGAAGCTCGCGTCCAGGCTGAGGATCATGTCGCCGACGTAGGTGCCCGCGGTCTCGGCTTGCACCAACACTCCGCCGATCGTGTGAGCGATTCGAGCACCATCGGGAAGTTCGACTTCGGCGGTGATGTTGTGGACGCCCACATCGATGCTGTCGTCTTCTGGCGTTGGGCCTGTCACGGCCCACTCGGGGTCTTCGTCGGAGGTCCATGCGATCCCGTCGACCGACAAGGCTTCCCCGGCGGGGTTGGTCACCACCGCCTCGAAGGGGTAGGGCTCGGCGTAGGGCACGAAGTCGCCGGATGCGGGGCTGACAATCCGAATCACCGCGCCTTCGTAGGCGGAGAGGTCTTCTTCGGGCTCATCCGCCGGTGCAGGCGGTGCATCCGCGACACTCTCGGCAAGCGAACCCTCTTTGACTTCCACACCGTATTGCGGGGCGCAGGCAGTCAGAACCAACGATAAAACTGAATACAGGGCGATGCGCACGCGGCCTCCATGGTCGGTCTAAGATGACATTGGTTGGAACGACCCGCAATCTTGATGCGTCAACGGATTGCAAGAGCCTGCACATTGGTTACCGAGACGGACCCAAACAGGAGGGCTCCATGCTTCTTTCCATCCTTCTCACCGGTTTTGCTGCAGCCCAAGACTGCGATGTTCGCACACTCAGCAAAGACGTCTTGGCCGCGGGCCCTCACGAAGCGGCCCCCATGTTTGTTCAGCTTGCAGCCTGCGACGCCCGTGCAGCGGCCAAAGTGGCGGGGCGGGTGATTCCGACGCTGATTGGCGAGTCGGACGGTTTCGACGCCGCCAACGCAGCGATTGAAGCGGGAGCCGGCGCGAGCGTGATGACCTGGATCGAGGGCCTTCAGCAAGACGAGCGCTCGCGGGCGATCCGGTCCTTCGGCAAGTCGTGTCAAGATTCCGAGCAGGTGCAGGCCTTCTTGGTCGGCGCCCATGCTTCGCTCGGCGATGACTTCTGGACCGGTCGTTGGTACCGCGCCCTCACCGAGTGCCGATCCGACGCGATCACCGGGTTGTTGACCGCCAAGGTGGATGGCGGCGCCGGAGAGGACCGCGGAGCGTTTTTCGGGGTGGTTGAGGCCTATGCAATCAACGTCGGTCCGGCCGCCGTGCCAAAGTTGGCGGAGTTGGCTGGTGCCGAGGAAGACCAAGAGATGCAAGCGAACCTGATTGGGGCGTTTGCCGATGCTGCCCAAGCCGGAACGCTGGCTGGATTGAATGCAGAGACGGCGTCGCTTGCCGCTGCGGCGATTCGCGACCTCGCCCCGAACCTCCCGGCCAAGTCGGTCGAACAAGCCCGAATCACGCTGGCGGTGCTGCAAGACGAACAAGGAGCCGACGCGCTCGTCGTTCATCGATACAAGGACTTGCTGCAGGACGACGGAACGCTGTTGTACGGCGCCGTGGTGGTCGAAGACGCCGTCTGCAAGAACGGGAAGGTGCAGCAGCGGTACCATGTGGCGTCCGCATCGGATCCAGGGCAGACCTGGCCCGACCAGTTGGAAGACAAAGTGGGGTCGGCAATTGAGGTTGGCTGGACGCTCAACCTGGCAGAGCGATGCAAGGGGACCGGCGAGACCACGGTCCACACCCCCGAGGCACCGTTCGCCGACAAGGCCGCGATGAAGCTGTGGGTGAAGCAGGTGGTCCGGAAGGTGGCCAACGCCGAGGTGAAGAAGGCGGTCCGGGTCGATCAAGAGCCCATCGCGTTGTAGGACCCGGCGTCCGCTCAGCGGTCGTCGGTCATGGGCACAAACCGCACGGGTGCTACCGCGCTGGTTGTCGCGCCCTGCGCGGTCTTGGCGAGCTGCCACAGGGTTTGCTCGGTGCGCGGACCGGTGGGGATCAGCATGCGTCCACCGATGGCCAGCTGGTCGACCAGTGCGGGTGGAATGGAAGGCGGGGCCGCCGTGACGATGATGCGGGCAAACGGCGCTTCTTCCAGCGAGACGAATCCGTTCCCGATGCGCACGTCCACCTCGGCCCCGGCCTCGTGGAGCGTGACCCGTGCGCGCTTGGCCAAGCTCGGGCGAATTTCGACCGAGGTGACCCGGGCGCCGAGCCGCGACAAGACGGCCGCTTGGTATCCGGAACCGGTGCCGATCTCCAGGACCCGCATCCCGGGTGACACACCGAGTGCCTCGGTCATGAGCGCCACCAGGTACGGCTGCGAAATGGTCTGACCTTCCCCAATGGCGACCGGGCCATCGCGGTAGGCCAAGTCTCGGTTGTCGGCGGGGATGAACCGATGCCGTTCGACCCCGCGCATGGCCGCCAAGACGGCGGGGCAACTCACTCCCCGAGACGCGATTTGGTCGGACACCATCGTGCGGCGTGCTGCGGCGTGGTCGATCACGCGGGAGGTGGCGGAAGCGCTTTCTGCGGGCCGGGGTTTGTACCAGCGGTGTCGTCGTCGGCTTCGGGCGGTGCGGGAATCCGCTCGAAGGTGATGACGGCGTCGTCGCCACTCCCATCAACGCCCACAGCGACGGTGTCGCCGGGACCATACCCACCAGCGACGATGGCCTTGGACATGGGGTTGATCAGGTACTGCTGGATGGCCCGCTTCAGTGGTCGCGCACCAAATGCAGGGTCGAAGCCCGCATCGCACAGCGCTTCTTTGGCCTCGGCGGAAACGGTGATGTCGAGGTACCGCGCCGAGAGGAGTCCGCGCACACGCTTCATCTGGATGTCAAAGATGTGATTCATGTCTTTGCGGGTGAGCGCGTCGAACACGATCACGTCGTCGATTCGGTTCAAGAACTCTGGCTTGAGCGTGCGCCTTACTTCCTCCATGACCGAAGCTGTCGCTTTGTCTCGATCGCCTTGGGCATCCATGATTTTGCGCGCGCCGATGTTGCTCGTCATGATCAGCACGCAGTTTTTGCAGTCGATGGTGCGTCCCTTCGAGTCCGTGATTCGCCCGTCATCGAGCAGTTGGAGCAGGATGTTGAACACATCGGGGTGCGCCTTCTCGATCTCATCGAGGAGCACGACCGAGTACGGGCGCCGCTTGATGGCTTCGGTCAGCTGACCGCCCTCGTCGTACCCGATGTATCCCGGAGGTGCGCCGATCAGTCGGGCGACGGAGTGCTTCTCCATGAACTCGGACATGTCGATGCGAACCATGTTTTGTTCGTCGTCGAACATGAACTCCGCGAGCGCGCGCGCAAGCTCCGTTTTGCCCACGCCCGTCGGACCCAAGAAAATGAATGAACCAATGGGGCGGTTCGGGTCTTGCAGCCCGGCGCGGGCCCGGCGCACAGCGTCGGATACCGCCACGACGGCGCCGTGTTGGCCAATGACACGATTGTGCAGGTTGTCTTCCATCTGTAGCAGACGGTCTTGCTCGCCTTGGGTGAGCTTCGAGACCGGAATTCCCGTCCACTTTGCGACCACATCGGCGATGTCGGCATCGGTGACCATCTCGCGCAGTACTCCGCCGTCTTCGCCCTGCATCTCGGTCAGCTTGGTGGACTTCTGCTCGATGGTGCTTTGCAGCTCGGGGATGTCGCCAAACTTCAACTTGGATGCCCCCTCGTAATCGCCGTGCCGCTCGGCTATTTCGAGCTGGCGGGTGGCTTCTTCGAGGCGTTCCTTGGCATTGCGAATCGCGTCGATGGCTTCTTTTTCGCTCATCCACTTGGCGCGCATCTCGTTGGCTTCTTCTTCAAGCTCGGCGATGCTGTCACGAATCGCGTCGGCGCGCTCGATCGCCGCTTTGTCGGTCTCGCGGGCCAGGGCCTGCAGCTCGACCTTCATTCCGCGAATGCTGCGCTCGAGGCTGTCGATGGGCTGCGGCAGGCTCTCAATTTCCATGCGCAGCCGACTCGCTGCCTCGTCGATCAGATCGATGGCTTTGTCGGGAAGCTGCCGCCCGGAGATGTACCGGTCGGACAGGGTGGCGGCGGCCAAGATGGCGTCATCGAGGATCTTGATCCCGTGGTGGACTTCGTATTTTTCTTTGATGCCGCGGAGGATTCGAATGGTGTCGTCGACCGACGGCTCCTCCACCAGGACGGGTTGGAACCGACGCTCCATGGCCTTGTCTTTTTCGATGTGCTTGCGGTACTCGTCGAGCGTCGTCGCGCCAATGCACCGCAGCTCGCCGCGCGCCAATGCCGGCTTGAGCATGTTGCCGGCATCCATCGATCCCTCGGACTTCCCGGCGCCCATCAGCGTGTGCAGCTCGTCGATGAACAGGATGATCTCGCCTTTGGCGCCTTCGATTTCTGTCAACAGGGCCTTGAGGCGTTCTTCAAACTCGCCGCGGAACTTGGCGCCGGCCACGAGCGCCGCAAGGTCCAGCGACAACACTTTTTTGTCGCAGAGGCTCTCGGGCACGTCGCCCATGGCGATGCGTTGGGCGATGCCTTCAACGATGGCGGTTTTTCCAACGCCGGGCTCGCCAATGAGCACGGGGTTGTTCTTGGTTCGGCGGCTGAGGACCTGAAGTGTGCGGCGGATCTCGTCGTCCCGACCAATCACTGGGTCGATTTTTCCGTCACGGGCATCCTTGGTGAGGTCCCGCGTGTACTTCTCCAACGATTCGTAGTTCGATTCCGCATCTTCCCCCGACACCGACTGGCCGCCGCGCAGGATCTGGAGGGCCTCGCTGAGTCGTGCCGGGGTCAGTCCGTGGTCGCGCAGCAACTGCCGCGGTTTGTCGTCCACTTCGTTGATCGCCAAGAACAACACCTCGGTGGCGATGTGCGAGTCGCCGAGGCTGTTCGCGATGCCATCGGCCGCATCAAAGACCTTCTGCAGCTGGTTCGATACCCGCGCTTGCGCGCCCCCAGAAACGGCCGGCAGGTTGTCGACCAGCACCGCGGCCTCGCGCGCGAGCGCCGCGACATCCGCCTCGATGTGCTGCAGCAACGAGGCCACGACCCCCCGTTCTTGCGTGAGCAGCACCAGAAGGAGGTGCTGCGGCCGGATCTCCGGGTTTCCTTGTTTTCCCGCCAGACCTTGCGCGTCGGCAATGGCTTCGCGCGCCTTGACTGTGAAGCGATCAAATCTCATGCGACTCCCTGATTCCGTCGGGTTTTGCGCCGTGCACAAAAAACCCTCCGATGCATCTTTGTATTCACGAGCGTACCGCGGTCCAGCGAAACCACCACGCGGTGGGCTTCCGCACATCGGTTCTTTGCGCTACGGTGGCGCTCATGATGTGGGCATTGTTGATCCTTGTTTCATGCGATGCGGTTCAGAACGACGCTGAGCCGGTGTCTCCTGTGCAAGCGGCCGCCACCGCCGACACGCTGCGAAACTGTTTGACCATCGCGGGTGGATTGCGGACGCAGAACCAACCCGATGCGGCGGTGACCCAGGTGTACTACTGCTACGACCGGCACTTCGCGCCCATGGAGCCCCTGCTTCGCGAACGGAATGAGCGGGCCACCATGTCGCTTGAATACGGGTTTGGGGTCTTGGCCGCGAGCATGAAGAAGCGGCGGGGCGATCCCGTCTCAGAGGCCGTCCAGTTGGCTGACCGGGTGGAAGCGGTGATCGACTCTGTACAATCCGCCGATGAAAGGGGTCCAGCCGCGCCGTCGCCAACCGCGACCGATTTGCCGGCAAACGAAGGCGGGTAAACCCCCCGCGTGGCCGCTCAGCGTGCTACGGTGACATCCCACCGGGAGAGATCCGATATGCGTTTGTTGACCGTTGCTGTTTTCGCGCTGGCATGCGGCGATTCCGATGATCCGAAGCCAAACACGGAGACCGTGGGGGGCGACGACACCGCTGCCACATCCATTGCATACGTGGACGCCGATCGCGACGGATTCAACGCCGAAGACGACTGCGATGACAACGACTACCGGGTGTACCCCGGAGCCGAAGAGATCTGCGATGGGAAAGACAACGACTGCAACGATGAGACCGATGAGGGCTTCGACCTCGACGGCGACGGGGCGTTGAATCTTGAGTTGTGCGCGGAAGTTGGTACCGACTGCGACGACGCCGACCCGAGCGTGCCCACCGACGAAGTGCCGTACGATGGAATCGACCAAGACTGCGATGGCGGCGACCTGGTGGATGTCGATGGGGATGGCCATGCCGGTCGCGCGGCGGGCGGCAACGACTGCGACGACGACGCGGCGGATGTCTATCCGGGCGCGGACGAGGTGCCTTCGGATGGCATCGACCAAGATTGCAACGGCATTGACTTGGTGGACGGAGACAACGACGGCTACACCGCCGAAGAGCACGGTGGAACGGACTGCAACGATGCCGACCCCGACGTTCATCCAGACGCGATGGACTGGTACGGCGATGGCATCGATTCCGATTGCGATGAGATCGACGGCGGATTGTTCAATGTGGCCAACGCCCACGCCATCATCGGCGGCGATTCGGGAACCTACGCGCTGATGGGGTACGACCTCGAGCTCTGCGACCTGGATAGCGATGGGCTGCCCGACCTGGTCACCACGGCCCCCTACGACGGCGACTACAACGGCGCCATCGGCGTGTTTTACGGGCGGCACGCAAGCGAGTGGTCGGGCAACATGACCCTCGACCACGCCGGTACGCGCCTTCGGTCGGACCAAACAGCGTGGGGATTCGGAGCGGCCTGTGCCGACGTGAACGGCGATGGGCGCGACGACCTGGTGATCGGTCAGGGCGAAGTTCAGTTCGGTCCCTTCGTGTCCGATTACAGCGTTCACATCATCTACGGTGTTGGCGGAATGCTTCCTGGAATCATCGACACCGTCGATGTGGACGCCACCATCACGACGGATCTCGGTGCCATCGGGGGGTCGGGTGAAGTCCGCGCAGGGTTGCTCTCGGCCACCGACCTGACGGGAGACGGAGCCGCCGAGATTGTCATCGACCAGAACGAGGAGGGGACCGCATTCGGTGAATCGGCGCTCTTCATCATTCCGGGAGCGGAGCATTCGGGTGTGACCGACCTGGAGTCGGTGATCATCGCATCCATTGGCGATCCCCAGGGCGACACGGTGACTGCGCTGACACCGGGTGGGTTCACTCTGGCGGTTGGCCAGGCGGGGTATCGCGACGGCATGCCCAGCGACGCCACCGACCCGGCCGCGTACCCGCAGTCGGGCCAAGTGGCCATCATTGAGCTGGTGGGTGGCGTTGTGGATTCCATTGCGACGGCCGCCTCCCTCCGGCTCGTCGATTCATCGGGGCCTTCGGCGCTCGGACACGCGGTTGCTTTTGGCGATGTTGATGGCGACGGCGAGCGGGATCTCGGCGCGGGGGCACCATTGGCCAACGCCAACGGCGGAGCGGTGTACCTCATCTCGGATGTGGACGCGCTGGCCGACACCGCCGCGGCTTCGCTGGGTGCACTGGACGTCGCGTCCGAGGCGTCGCACACCATTCACGGCACTGCGGGACTGGGTACGGGTCTCGCGCTCGGTGATGACATGGACAACGACGGGATCGCCGACTTGCTGGTCACGGAGTCGGGTGCAGACGGTGTCGGCGTGGTCTGGATGGTTTCGGGCGCGCGCCTGGAGGCGGGCGGCAACGACCTGGTGGACGTGGCGGTCCTTGGGATTCGGGCGCAGTACGCGTCCGAGCGCCTCGGCGACCGGCTGGTGGTTGCGGACTTCGATGGCGACGGGGTCGACGACTTCGCGATTGCATCGAGCCACTATCCAACCCCAGCCAGCGTCGGCTTGGCCCCCTCGGGGCGCATCGCAATCTTCATGAGCAGCCGATACTGATCGGCTGGGGTCAGCGCGACCCGGGCTCGATGCCGACTTCTTCGTCCAGCACACTCCGCGTGCGCTTGTACAGAAACTGAGCTTGTTGCGGGTTGTCGCCGATGCACACCACGCCGAGTTTTCCAAACTCTGAGAGCGCCCCCATGAGGTGGAAGACCACTCCGCGCTCGGTGTTCGCATGGAAGTGGAGGTCGTGGTACACGCTGATGTCGATGAGGTCGTCGGGCGACAGCCCGCGGTAGGCCTCGTGTTGAAGCGTGTCGGATGCGTAATAGTACTTCGGGTTGCCGCTTTGGGCGTAAAACTCGCCGGTCATCATGTCGTAGTTCCCGTCCGTCAGGAATCGCAGCGTCAGGAACGGGTGAGTGGTTCCGCCTTTCCGAAGGTTCACCTCGATGGCGTAGTGCTTCCATCCGCCGTCGGGCGTGGGCACGCTCACAAAATCGGTCGCAAAGCGGCCCAAGACGCCTTTGGCGGCCAGGACTTCTGCAACCCGGAATCCCGCACTTTGGATGTCGAGGCGATAGGCATCGTTTGCGGGAAACGTGCATCCCAAGAAGACCTGGCCGGAGGGGCCACCCAGCACCTGGTCGTGGGTCGAGATGGCCTGCGCACCGCCCACGGCGTTGACCCGGCATTGACAGGACGGGGTCTCTTTCCGTTCCCCCTCCACGAAGCACTCCACGATGCCGCCCATGTCTTCATACTTCGCTTCGAACTGCTCCCAGGTTTCGCCCCGCGCTTCGAATTTCAGCTCCGGTAGCCGGTTGCGGATCTGCGACTCGAGGTCGGCTGCGCTCCGGGCGTCGATGCCATCGAAGTAGAACAGCGCGTTGCCTTCGCCCGAGAAGCCTTCATTGAGTTTCACCACGGCACGCCTCAAAGAGGGGTCGCGGCCCTTGCGCGTGGCGCGCGACTCGACGATCTGGTTGGCGTCTTGAAGCCGCTCAAAGCCGTCGGGAAACAACACGCCAGCTTCGCGAAAGGTCTCGCGGCAGCCGGACTTCGTGCCGAGGTCCAGCAGGGCTGGGTCGTTGGCGTACAGCGGGATGCCCAGCTGCACAGAGAGCGTGCGCTCGAGCTTGCTGGAGTTGAAGCACACCATGTGCGCGGAAGGATACCGACTGATGACCCGCTTGATCTCCCGTTGCAGTCGCGGCCGGGCCAAGATCTTTCCGCTCAGTGGGACGCTGGAGGCATCCGCGCAATCCATCAGGATCAACCGCTTTCGCGCGTGGCTCGTTGGGATGCCCGACAGCAGGTGGAGGTAGTAGTCCACAACGGTGGGGTTGATGGCCTGTGAGGTCAGGAACAACACCCGCGTCCGCGGACGGCGAAGCAACATCAAGAAGAACAGCAGCCGCTCTTCGTAGTGGTGCGCACCCGAGATCTTTTTGAGCTCCCTCGGGTCCATGGAGAGGCTCGGAACGACCACCACCAAGTGCTCGCCGCGGAGGTCGTGCGCCACCTGCTGATACAGCGCTGGGAGGCTCTCCTGCAGGGCAGCGAAAGCGGCGAGTTCTTCGGGTGAACCGGGAGCGGGGGAGAGCACGGCTCTACGCTACAACGGGTGGAGGTGAACACTCAACGATTAGTCCGCGGCCTGCAATGGATAAACCAGTGGCGGGGGCGCAGTGGGGCGAACGGCTTGGGGTGAACGGTCGCATCGACGTTGCCCACTGGTTTTGTCCGGTCGCTTTTCTGGGTGGCGCAAACGGACGGAGCGGACCGCCAGTCCCCGTCAGTTTGTCCGGTTCAGGCGGCGCAGAATGCGCTGTATGCTGCGTCGGTCGATTCCAGACTCGCGGGCCGCTCTGGAGACATTGCCGTTGTTGGCTTCCACCAGTGCGCCCACATAGCGCGCCTCGCTGGCGTCCAGCCACGCCCGCTTGGCTGCCCGGTAGGGCAAGTCTGTTCGCACTCGCGGTGGGGTCAGCGTGCCGTCAGACTGCGGCGGGTCCGTGCGCCGAACCACGCCATCGGGCAAGTCAGCGATGGTCACCGCCGGCCCTGGAGACAACGAGGCGACGTACTGAGCGCAGTTGACCAGTTC
>JAYZVA010000180.1:0-27622 GCA_036156175.1 Myxococcota bacterium | reverse complement strand
AGCCCCACGATCAGCCAGAAGAAGCCGTCTTGTAGCATTGCAGCCAAGCGCATGCCGCCCGCTTGTTCATCGGCGCCGATCAACCAGGCCAAGGCAAACACCGCAATGAAGGCGTAGCGCATGAGGGTGAAGCCCACCGCGGTGTTGATGACGGTGGACGCCTGCGGCCCAAACAGCCGCTGGGCCACGATGACGATGAGCGGCAGGTGGGCCATGCATTTGTAGGTGGTCACCAGTGCAATGATCCACCAAAATTGTTCGTGGAGCCGGCCCGGCAGCCACGCGATGGCGAAGGTGAAGTCGACGCCCCCCGAGGTGAGCCCGAAGGTCCAGGCCAGGCCCATGTAGGCGCCCAGCGCCACGATGAGTCCGCTCGCCCACCGGGTGATGGGCGCGTGGTCGGCGGTGCGCACGATCCACAGACCGGCGGCCACGATGCTGACCGTGGCGTACAGGCCGTAGAGCTGGACTTCCTTGAACATGAAGGGTGCGGCCCAGGCAAAGGCCAGGCTCAGCAGCCGGGCATGGCTCGGCCGGCGCCACCCAAAGCTGACCGCGATCGCGGCCGTAAACGCGGCGTAGGCGTACACCGGGAGCGAAATGAGGCCGGATGCTCCGGCACCCGCGGCCAGTGCCCAGGCACCCCGCTTCCAACCCGGGGCCCGTTCGACGACCGCGTGGATCCCCGCCGCCATGGCGCCGATCGCGAGCGGCGCGAGGGTCGGGGACTCCTTGAGCCACAGTGCACCCCGATACCGGGTGATCTCGAGGTTGAAGATCCGGAAGTCGCCCAGCTTGTGGAACACCCAAGCCGCCAACAATCCGGCCGCGGCCAGGGCGATGCGGCGACCCCAGTGGGGCCGGGCGACCGCCGCGACCGTTGCGGCCACGAGCAGGGGGCTCATCAGGTTGCCGAGGTTCTTGAGCACGCCGTAGTGGTGCACGACCGGAAACAAGCAGACCAACAGCGTGCCCGACGTCACCGTGGCGCCCACCATCGCCCCGGCGGGTTTCCGCATGGCGATGAACCCGAGCGCCGCCGCCGCCAAGGGCACCCAGTGCAGCACCGTGTGCATGCGCGGGTACGGGCCGGGGAAGTGGTACACGGCCATCCAGGCTTCAAAGCCCGCGCCCATCACCGCCGCCATCGCCGCGATGCCGGCGAGCCACCACCGACGCCCGCCGGCCGTGGCGTTGGCCACGATGAGCAAACACACCGCCACCGCGGCCAACGGGAGCCCCGGTGCCGCGCGGCTCGACCCCGACGCAACGAGCGCCTTGGCGTCGGGGCCCACCCGATCGGTGAGCCAGTCGACCCACTCCGGCTGCCAGTCGATTTGATCCGAGTACAGCCCGGTCACGGCGCCCGACAAGTACCGAATGGCGCTGATGGGGATTCGCTCGGTGAGCACCGCGGGTGCAATGTTGGGCGACTTGGCGATCACCACGGTGGGGATGTCCATCCCCTGCACGTGGCGGCCGTCCGGGCCGTGGCCGTGGTCGCCCGCGACAATCAAGTCCATGTCCTCGGGCAGCCACTCCAGGATGTCGGCCACCAGATCGTCCGCCCGCTTGACGCTGCGCTTGTATTTCTTGGTTCCCACGCGGTGGTGGTGCGCCGCGGTGTCGTGCCAGATCCAGTGGTACAGCAGCACATCGGCGTCTTGGGCCCGCTCTTTGGCGGTCTGCTCTTCTTTGGCTGAGGGTCCCTTCTTGAACACGTCGCGGGTGTGCGCGTCGCCCTTGAAGGGCTTGAGATCGCCGGCGGTCACCATGGCGACCGTTTTTCCCGCTGCTTTGGCGTCGCGCAGGAGGTTGTCTCCGGGGTCGGTGGTGCCCACCCCGAAGTTCTGAAACAGCCCAAACAACGTGAAGGCCGTGCGCCCGGTCAGGGTCTCTTTGACGCACACGTAGGTGATGCGCTCCAAGCACGGCTCGACGGGGGCGTAGAACCCGCCTTCGGCGAAGGCCTTGAGGTTCGGCATGGACTCAAAGTTGGGGATGCTCAGCGAGTCGATGATGAACAGCAGCAGCCGCCGGCCGGACGCATCGTCGACCTGAACGGGTTCAGCCGTGCTCGGCGGGTTGCCGCGGTTGAATTCCACGGCCATCCCCAGCAACAGGGCCAACGCAAATCCGATCCAAATTCGTTTCAGCAACCGGTCCACCCTCGCACAGCGTCGACAAAGGAGGCCCCGTATCGCGCCACCCGCTGCGGGCCCATTCCATGGATTTCACGGAGCGCGTCTTCCGAGGTGGGGCGCGCGGCGGCGATGCCCAACAGGGTGCGGTTGGAAGCCACCACGTAGGCGGGCACGGCCGCGTCTTGCGCGAGCTCGCGCCGGACGGTTCGCAGCCGCGCCAACAGGTCTTCGTCGATCACCCCGTCGCCGCCCTCGGAGATGTCGATGCGGGTCTCGGGGGCGGCGTGCACCGCGGGCATGGCCAAGCGCACGTCGGTCTCTTCGCCCTTCATGACGGCCCACCCGTGGGGACTCACGCTGTAGTTCTTCCACGTGCGGGTCTGGCCTCGAACCGTCTTGGAGGTGAGCTCGGCGGCGATGAGCTCGCCGGTCTCCATGGCCCCCAAGATGGCCTCGATGCGCGACTGGGGGGTTCCGCGAAGGATGCCCCAGGTGCTGAGCTTCTCGAATTCCCACGCGCGGACGGACTTGTCCCGCGAACCCGTCACCACCTTGCAGATCATCGAGATCGAGAAGGCCCGGCGCATGCGGGCCATGCAGGCCAGAATCTTGCGGACCATCTCGACTTCGCCGGCCGTCAGGGTGCGGGGTTCGGCCACCATCGGGCGGCCCGCGTCGCACCCGGTGCAGCGGCCGCAGCGGTCCCACGCGGGCTCTTCGCCGAAGTACCGCAGCAGCGTGGACCGCTGGCACGCCGCCGTGCCGTAGGCGACCATGCGATCGAGCTGTTGAATGGCCCGGTGCCGCCGCCGATCCATCTCGGCTTCGGTGAGGTCGAGGTCGCGCTCGGGGTCGGTGAGCTGGACGCCGTACAGCGCATCGCCCGAGGCGGAGTCGCGGCTGGCGGCACGGCCGGTGAGTCCCGCGCGGCGGAGCACGGTCAGGCAGCTGCGCACCTGCCGTTCATCGAGGCCGATGGCACTTCCGATCGCGCCTTCGCTCATCCAGACCGGGTTTTCGTTTTGCCCGCGGAGGGTGGCGTAGACCCGGTGGACGTCGGCGGCCGGGGGGTGGCTGTTCTGAATGAAGAACTCCTGGAGCTGCCGGTCGGCGTTTCGGTGCAACAGAATGGCGGTGGCGGGCTTTCGGTCGCGCCCGGCTCGCCCAATCTCTTGGTAGTAGGCCTCGATGGTGCCCGGCAGATCGAAGTGCACAATGGTTCGGATGTCGGCCTTGTCGACGCCCATTCCAAAGGCGTTGGTGGCCACCACCACCGGCAAGCGCCCGGCGATGAAGTCGTCTTGGACCCGGCGGCGGGATTCGTGGTCGAGCCCCGCGTGGTAGGCGGCCACCGCGTATCCGTGGCCAGAGAGGGTCTCGGTCACGGCCTCAACGTGCTTGCGCGTGGCGCAGTAGACCAGTGCCGGCAAGGCCTGAAGCAACCCGGGAAGCATGGTGTGCTTGGCCCGGGGCGAGCGGGCTGTGGCGACTTCGAGGCGGAGGTTCTCGCGATCGAAGCCGGTCACAAAGCGCCGGGTCTTTGGGGTCCGCAGCTGGTTCAGGATGTCGTCGGCGACCTCGGGGGTGGCCGTCGCGGTGAGCGCGATGGTGGGCACGCCCTCGAGGGCCTCCCGCACCGCACCCAGCCGCAGGTAATCGGGGCGGAAGTCGTGGCCCCACTGGCTGATGCAGTGGGCCTCGTCGATCGCCAGCAGCGTCACGTTGGTCTGGCGCACGGCGCCCATGAAGCGGTCGGTGAAGCGCTCGGGCGCCACGTAGACCAGCTGGTATGCGCCGTCGATCATCGCGGCCGTGCGGTCCCGGCGTTCGTCCCAAGACAGGCTTGAGTTGATGAGCGTGGCGCGAATGCCCTTGGCGTTGAGGGCATCCACCTGGTCCTTCATCAGCGCGATGAGCGGCGACACCACCAGGGCCGTCCCCTCGAGCGCCAGTGCGGGCAGCTGGTAGCAGAGCGACTTTCCATGGCCCGTGGGCATGACCACAAGCGCGTCGTTTCCGTCCACGACGTGGTCGATGACCGCCCGCTGCCCCGGTCGGAATTCCGAGAATCCAAAGTGCCGGTGAAGTACCTGTTCGAGATCCATGGGGGCCTCGTAGCGCGTTGCGGGCGGGTCCGCTGTCCATCATTCGGACAACGGGTGTCCGTCAGTCGGTCGGTGCCGCGGGGGATTGGGGCGGGGCCCACTCCACCCACCAGCCGTTGACGGTCCGGTACCACCGTTGTTCTTCCACGGTCTTCTTGAGGACCTGCTCGGGCACTGTGTAGCCTTCGACCGACACGCGAAGCTCGGCGATTCGGCCGACTGCACTCCCCTTTTCCTCGACCGACTCCACCGACAATCCGACGATCTTGATGTCGATGATCTTGCGTTCGCTGTTGCGCTCGTCGAGCCACGCCTCAAATTCCAGCCGTGTGCCGGGGTGCTCGATGAACTTACCGGCCTTGTCGGCATCGTTCCACCGCACGCCTTCCCAGTACAGGGTGGCGCTGCGCTGGAGCAACGACAGGTCGCGTGCTTCCGCTTTGGACTGCTTGCGCTGCTGGGCCCGGCTGATCGCGGGGCGCTTCGCTTCGTCGGCGGCGGGGGCGGCCACGGCAGGGGGGGTGGCCAGGGCGAGCAAGAGGGAGAGTGCGGTCGTCATGACCCAGAGGGTATCGGGTCCCGCTTCAGGGTACAATCGACCCATGGCAACGAAGTGGTGGACAGCGGTGATTGCGGGGGTGGGAATCGGGTGCGCCCACACCGTTCGGATCGAGAGCGATCCCCCCGGCGCCAGCATCAAGCAAGGCCCGATCATGGTGGGGGTGACGCCGGCCGATGTCCGGGTCACGTGGGTGCCCTTCAAGCCGATTCCCGTCACCCTCGACGCCCCGGGTCGCCGCACCATGACGCTGGACTTGGCCCGGGACTTCAGCGTGTGGTCCTTCGCCTGGGAGGGCCTGACCCTGCAGACGGGCAAGCTGAGCGGACGCGTCCCGCGCGCCACGCATCGGGCGCAGTTTGTGCGCCATCACGGCCCGATGGGGACGTGGGGCCCCGAGGACGTGCGCTAGCTCACCGGGGCTTTTGAGCGAACCACGCCAGCATCCTCAGCGGGGCCGGGTCCAGCAGCTCCGGGTGCCACTGCACGCCCACGCAGCACTCGAGGTGGGGGTGTTCGATCCCCTCGATCACGCCGTCGGGGGCGGTGGCGGTGACCTCGAAGGGTCCCGCATCGCGCACCGCTTGGTGGTGGGTGGAGTTCACCCGCATCAAGCTGCAGCCGTGGGCTTTTCGCAGCAGCCCCGTGGCGATGGAGATGGGGTGCCAGGGCTCGGACGGGTCGGAGTCCTGTTCGTGCTCGAGGGCGCCGGGAATCTGCGCCTTGATGTCCTGGAACAAGGTGCCGCCCGCGGCCACCGCCATCGCCTGCATGCCGCCGCAGATGCCCAGCAGGGGGTGGTCGCGGCGAATGGCGGCGCGGGCCAGCGCCAGCTCGAGGGCGGTTCGTCCGGCGTCGACGCGATCGAGGCGCGCCTCGACGTCTTGGCCGTACATCGAGGGGTGGATGTCGAAGTTTCCGCCCGTCAGCACGATGCCGGCGCAGTGCTCGATGACCCAATCCACCACGTCGTCGACGCGGGCGGGTTCGGGAGGGAGCACCACCACTTCCACACCGAAAGCCCGCAGGTGAGACACCACCAGCTCGCCCACGTGCACCTTGGCGGCGGTGGGTCGGATGCGGCCCAGGGCATTGGGGCCCGTCGCGGGCACCGCGGGGCTGCGGTCGGCGGTGACGGCAACAACGTTCAGCATGGGGGCATGCTACTCGATGTAGCAGAGGCCTTGGTTGATGATCTCGATGTCGTCGTAGGTCAGCCGCCACATGTATTCGTCGCCGTCCATCGCCACGGGCATGATCTCGTCGATCGGTTCTTCGTAGGGATCGTCATCGCCGTCGAGGGCGACGGAGCTGTCCCAGATGGTGCCGCCGTCGTCGGGGCTCACGACGGAGTGCGAGTTGAAGCTCCAGCGGCGCCACTCGGTGGTGCCGGCGGCCCGGGTGTGGTTGGTGTTGAAATTGATCCCCAACACGAGCTGCTCGGCGAACACCCCGTGGTTCCCCGCGAGGGCCGAGAGCATGCAGCTCATCGAGTGGCAGTACAGGCTCAGTCCGGCGCCCCGGTCCAGAAACGGACTCAGCTGCGCGGTGATGTTGTCCCAGTACATGTAGGGGCCTTCGAAGTCGGTGTAGGCGCCGGTGCCCGGGTCGTAGACGATGTAGTCGTGCTCAAAGAGGTGGTTTCGCAGCGCGGTGAGGACGTCGGACGCGTTGGCCGGGACGCCTTCGAGAATGGATGCGGTGTTCTCGAGTACGCCGATCCAGGGAATGGCGGGGGCCTTGCCCACGTCGGTGCCGTCCAGCAGTGCCGGGCTTCCGGCGAGGGTGTAGACCACGTGTTGGGTCTCGATGGCGCCCGGGATGGGGTGCCACGCGCCGTCGGTGCCCAGGGCTTCCCACGACCACGCAAGGGTCTGAATGTGGCGGCCCATGGTGGCCGGTGCGGGGCCGATGGGCACGGTCGCCGCGGCCCCGGGCCCCATGGCGGCGTCCACGGGATCGCCGTTGAGCACCGTGCGAATCGGCGGGACCGCATCGGGGGTCGGTCCCCACGCGCCGATGGCCACCGAGCGGGCCATCGACACTGCGGTCTCCCCCATCTGAACGGTGACGGCCATGCCGGTCTCGGCGACGAACGCGCCGGGCACATTGTGCTGCGAAACCTCTCCATCGGCCCACGGGGGCACATCGGGATCGGCCCACAAGGGCACGGGGGCCCGCGGGAGGCCGTCGTCGGTGTCCAGGGCCGACCCGAGCGCACCGGCTGGATTTTGGCGGTACTCGGCCCGGTCGCCCACGGGACTCACCGCCGTCTCGAACAAGCTGCGCTTGTGGAATGCCAGCGCGACCGCGCCGTCATCCTCGTCGCCGTGCAGGTCGATCGATGCCGGCCCGAGGCGCACTACGGATAGGGTTCCCGTCTCGACCGCTTCCCGTCCATCCGCGCAGGCGGCCGCGAGGGCGACGGTTGCGGTGCCCGTGTCGAAGAACGCACCGGCATCATCGCGTCCGTCCCATTCGGCTTCCAACGCGGCCGGGTCGAGGGTGCGTCGCTGCCCGATGCCGTTGTCGATGGTCAGGGTTGCGGCGCAGTCCTCCGCGCCACCGAGGGCCCAGGCGACGCTGACGGCCGTGGCCCCCGGAAGCTTCGGATCCAGCACGGCCGGCAGGGGAAGGGTCAGGGAGAGGGCGATGGGCTCGGGTTCGGGTTCGGGCGTCACCGCACCCGCGGTGCCGGTGTCTTCGATCCCGTCCGATGCGGCATTCCCCGCCCCGGTGTCGGCGTCTTTGGTGGCTTCGCAGCCCGTCAGCACGAGCAGAATGGTCCAGCCTGCGGGATTCATGATGCCCTCCTTCGTCGGTGCAGCAGCCCCGCCAGCACCAGCCAACCCCATGCGGGAGCCGAGCCGCCGCTGCTGCAGGTGCATCCGCTGGGTTGTTTGCCGATGACGATGGGGCCATCGGCGTCGAGATCGTTGGCCTCGGAGGGCGCGTCGTCGTCCGATGGGTCGGCATTCACACCGGTATCGGTGGGCCCATCCGTCGCGCCGGTGTCGCCCGCCTCGCCCGTGTCGCCGGGGACCGCGGTGTCGCCGTCGGCGATGCCGTCGCAGTCGGCATTGGTCACCCCGTCGACCCCGTCGGCACCGGGAAAGACCGATGGGTCGGTGTCGTCGCAGTCGCCCTCCGCCTCCGAGAACCCATCGCCATCGTCGTCGCCTTCCAGGGTGTCTTCGTCGACGGCGCCATCGCAGTCGTTGTCGATGCCGTCGAACCGCTCGGTGGCTCCCGGGTGCGTCGTCGGGTCGAGGTCGTCGCAGTCGCCCTCGTCGGGCCCGACCCCGTCGTCGTCGAGGTCATCGATGGCGAGGGCGTCGACGGCCATCAGGCCGGCAGCCTCGCCGCCCACGGCGAAGGCGTAGGCGAATCGAACCGCCGCCGTTTCCCCAGCGGGGATCGCGGCGAGGCTCAACAAGACGTTCGGGTGAACGTCGCCCGAGCCGGGCTCGCCGGCCCCATCGGCCATCGCCGCGGGCGTGTCGCACCACGAACAAAGCCCCGGCGTCGCCATGCTTCCGTCGGCCGTCCGACCGGCCAGCGCGACCGCGCGTTCATCGAGGGCGCTCTCGGCGCTCACCCAGTCGGCGCCCAGCGTGTTCGTCGTCGCGTAGGTTTCGAGCAGCCAGTAGTCCTGGTCGGGATCGACGGTCCGACCCACTCGGAGTCGGCTCCAGTCCTCGGTGGGCGTGTAGTGCAGGTCGTGAAGGATGACGTCGGCGCGCTTCAGCATCACGATCCGCACGTCCACGGCCGCCGCATCGGTGGTCATCGAGCCCAGGAGTGCCGCCACCGCGTCGTTGTCGACCCGCCGCGTCCAGTCGATGGCGTGGTCGTTGTCGATGTGGGGGGCCGCGTGGCTTTGTTCGCCTTCTTCGCCCCCATCGGTGCGCCAGTCCCATCCCCACACGTCCCAGCGGTACCCGACCCACATCAGATCCCCGGTGGTTGGCATGGGGCCGGCGGGGCCGTCGGGATCCCACAGAAACCCCAGGTCCAGCGCGTCGTTTCCGAACGAACCGTCGGCGTTGACGCCCGCCGCGAGGTTGGCGTTGCCGAGCCACCGGTCCTCCGCGGGAACGTCGGCGAATGCTGCCGCTGCCATCAACCAGAGAACCCGCATGCCACCACCCGCGTGAAGCCCCATTGTAGCGGCAGGCGTGTCTGCTACGCGTAAAGACCGCCAATTTCTTCGGCAAACCGCGCCGCGATCGCCCGGCGTTTCAGCTTTAGGGTGGGCGTGAGCAGGCCGTTTTCGGCGGTGATGGGGATCGGCAGCACCCGCCACCGCTTGATGGTCTCGTACGGGGCGAGCGTGTCGTTGACAGCCGCCACCGCCGCACCGACTTCGGCGTGAATTTCCGGGCGGGCGGTCCACGCCTCGAACCCATCGGGCCACCCGCCCGCAGCGGCCCGTGCAGCCAGTTCATCGGGATCGAGAGCCACCAGCGCCACCAGGTAGGGCCGGTTGTCGCCCACAACCACGGCGGTGGCCCCCAGCGACTGCCCCAGGGCGTGTTCGATGGGAATCGGTGCGATGTTCTTGCCGCCGGCGGTCACGATGATGTCTTTTTTCCGGCCCACAATGCGCACAAACCCGTCTTCGATGACCCCGAGGTCGCCGGTCTTGAACCGGCCGTCGAGGGTGAAGGCGTCTGCAGTGGCATCGAGATCGTTGAGGTACCCTTGGAACACCCCCGGACCCCGGACCAGCAGCTCCCCATCCTCCGCCACCGTCACTTCGTTGCCGTCCAAAGGGGTGCCCACGGTTCCAAAGCGAAATTCGTCGAGGCCGTTGACGGTGACGGGGGCGGTGGTCTCCGACAAGCCCCAGCCTTCGCGAACGGCGATGCCAATGGCTTCGAACCACGTGGCGAGGTCGGGGTCGAGGGGGGCACCGCCGCAGATCAGCAGCCGCAGGTGGCCGCCCAGCCCCTCGCGAATCTTGGAGAAGACGACGCGGTCGGCGAGGCGGTGTTGGGCTTGGAGGCGAATCCCAACCCACTCGCCGTTCCACCGCTTGGCGTTGCGGGTTCGTCCCACGCCGATTGCCCACGCCAGCGCCGCCGCGGCCTGGGGTCCCCGGGCGGCGGCTTGGGCCACGATCTGGGCCCGGATCTTCTCGAGCATTCGGGGCACGGTGGCCATCACGTGGGGGCGGGCCACCCGAATGGTGTCGGGCAATGCCGCGATGGAGGGCGCGAACCATCCGACGGCGGCTTCGGTGAGGCCTCGGTATTGCGTGAACCGCTGCAGCACGTGCGCCAGCGGCAGAAAAATCACGGCGCGGTCATCCGGTTCGAGGGGCAGTCGCGCGCTCGATGCGTGAATGACGCTGGTGAAATTGTGGTGGTTCAGCACAACGGCTTTGGGCAGCCCCGTGGTGCCCGAGGTGTAGATGTAGGTGGCGACGTCTTCGGTGCGCACGCGTGCGACCTGCTCGCGAAGCCAGTCGGTGTCGGGTCGGGCCGGGGTGAGCTGGGGAACCACCGCGGACGGCAGCAACGAGAAGATGTGCTGCAGGTCGAACAGATCCTCGGACAAAGCGGTGCATCGGGCCGCATCGGCATCGTTGTCGACCAGCAGAATGGTCGACGCGGAGTGCGCCAGCTGGTGGTGGACCGCCGCGTCGGTCAGGGTCGGGTACAGCCCCACGGTGATGCCCCCCAAACACTGGACGGCCATGTCGGCCAGGGTCCACCGCTCGCTGGTCTGCGCCAAGATGGCGACCGGCACCCCGCGACCGACGCCGAGGCTCTGCAGCCGCTTGGCGAGGCCCGCCACCAAGCGGTGGGTTTGGGCGTGGGTGGCTGCCGTCCATCCTTCGGGGGCGGTGGGGTCGTGGGGGGCGGGCTCCAGGAAAAATTGATCGTCCGGATCGGGCGTGGGGGCCCATGCGGAGATCCGGTCGGGACTCTCGGTGACGCGGTGCAGAAACAGGGCGGGAATGGTGTTCATGGACGGGTCGCGTGCCGGCGGCAAATCCGGCGAATGAAAAGCCAAGGTAATTGGCCTCGATGCGCCTGTCGCTCGCGTTACGCTGCCGCCATGCACACCGCCTTTCTGCTTGCCGCCGGGTTTGGAACCCGCCTTCGTCCCCTGACCCTTGCGCGGCCCAAGCCGCTGTTGCCCGTGTGCGGGATTCCCATGCTGGACTTCGCGCTGGCGCACGTCCGAGCGCACGGCCACGAACGGGTGATTGTCAACGCGCACTATCTGTGGGAACAGGTGGCCGTGTGGGCCGAAGCGAACGGGGTCACGCTGCAAGTGGAGCTGCCGATTGTGCTGGGTACCGGCGGGGGGTTGCGGGCCGCCCACGACGACTTGGGCGACTCGGTGGTCATTGTGAACGCCGACATTCTCTCCGATGTGGATTTGTCGGCATTGGTCGGCGCGATGCCCGCCGCCGGCGCCGCGATGGCCCTCCGACCCAGCGAGGATGCCCTCGCCATTGGGCCGGTCGAGGCCGACGCTGCGGGCCGCGTGGTGCGCATCACGTCCGTGGTGCCGTCGGATGCGGGCATCGCGGGGACCCACTTCACGGGCGTCCACGCCATGTCCAAGGCGGCCGTTGGGCGCATCCCCAGCGATGGGGAACAGTGCGTCATCCGGACCGCGTACGCCGACTTGGTGCGCGAACGAGGGGTGGGCCGCACCCTCCACGCGGGGACGTGGGTCGATGTGGGCACCCCAAGCGCCTACCTGCACGCCAACCTCGCCGTTCTCGATGGCACGGTGGACACCCCCATCGATCCGTGGGCACGCGGGGAACGCGCCCACGAGGGCAGCTGGGTGGGTCCGGACGTCCGCGTCGACGGGTCAGCCCGGCACAGCGTGCTGGGGGCCGGATCGGTTGTTCCGAGCGGGTCGTCGGTCTCGGACTGCGTGGTTTGGGACGGCGTCACGGTGCCCGACGGCGCGCATCACCGTGCGGTGATCTACGACGACGGGCGGGTCCTGGCGATCGATTAGTCCATGCCGCAGTAGCGCTTGATTTCGTTCACGGCGCTGGTGTTGACCGCGGCCACGGCCTCCGGATCAAGCCAGGCGTTGCTCGGTGCATGGCTGTACAGCGTGGGAAAGGTGCACATCGTGCGGTACTGCTTGCCCAGCTTGCGGGTGTATCCCGCCAAGTTGTCCGCCACTTTTCCAGCCCACTCTTTGATCTCATCGTCGTAGAACAAGACGATGTCGTTGCCCTGAAGCTCGACGCTGGTCAACCGCGCGCAGTTGAGGGGGCAGTAGGGAATTCCGCCGGTGTCGACGGTGATGTCTTCCAGCGTGGTGGTGGTGTGGATCTTCGAGATTCCCAAGAAGTGGACGCCGATCTGGGCTTTTCCACCCCAACGGGCGGTGGTGTTGTGGACGTCCGCCACCACCAACGGCACCGCCCGCTGATACACGAGCTTTCCGTTGTCTTTGCGAATGATGGGCTTTGGCATCCGGTTGAAGATGGCCTGCAGAACCGGGGCCTCTGCTTCGCGGCTGGTCTCTTTCCACCAATCTTTGGGGTCGGTGGGCGCGGGCGGTGCATCGTCTGCAGGCGGGGCGTCTTCTGCGGCCGGGGCGTCTCCTGCAGGCGGGGTGTCTTCCGCGGGCGCGGCGTCTTCTGCAGGCGGGGCGTCCTCTGCAGGGCCTGGGCTCACGCATGCGCCGCTCTCGCAGATGCGGTCGCCTTTGCAGTCGGTGTCTTTTTCGCAACCGGCGGCCGGACTCTCGACCGAATGCATCAGCAGGAACAGGGCGGCAATCGAGGCGGTGAAACGTGGCATGTTCGAACTCCCGAGTGGGGGGGATGGGTTAGCGTAGGCCACCGATCGGCACCTTTCAACATCGGAGCAAATCCGGGGCTGATTTCGACGATTGGACGAACCACGATTACTGCCCTATACTGGACACCTGTTCACCCCCGGCACCCATGCGCGTTTTTGGCATCGACCCTGGATCCACTGCATCTGGCTACGCTCTTGTCGAGCGAACCGGGGGGAAGTTTCGCTTGTTGACCGCCGGTGTGATTCGGACCAAATCGGGCGATCCCATCCCGGAGCGACTGCGCGCCATCCACGGTGGGCTCGCGGCGCAACTGACCGTTTCGGACGCCGATTGCGTGGCCATTGAGTCGATCTTTCGGCACCGGTCATCCGAGAGCGCCCTCCGGCTCGGTCAGGCCCGTGGGGTCGCGCTGCTGGCGGCCGCTCAGCACAACCTGTCGGTGCACGAATACAACGCCATGACCGTCAAGAAGACGGTGGGCGGTCACGGGCGCGCCGACAAGGCCAGCGTGGCCCGGATTGTGAACCGGCTGTTGGGCGTCGACCACGCCCTTGCCTCGGACGCATCCGATGCGGCCGCCATTGCCATTACCCACATGATGCATCAACCGTTCCAGCGGGTTGGTTTGCAGCGGAGAGCCGGCCGATGATTGCCCTATTGCGAGGAACCGTGGCGCAACGAGAGACCGACACCGCCATCGTCGACGTGAACGGTGTCGGCTACCTTGTCCACACCCCGATCAGCGTGGCCCGCGAGTTGGTGGTCGGCGATGAGGTGGTGCTCCACATCTCGACCGCGGTGCGCGAGGACGCCATCACGCTCTACGGGTTTGTCAGTCCCGAAGACCGGGCCACCTTTCAGATGCTCCGTGAGGTCAACGGTGTGGGGCCGCGAACCGCGCTCGGGATCTTGTCGCAGATGGATCGAGCGGCGCTGCATGCGGCGATCGGCAACGAAGAGATCGCCAAGCTGACCAAGCTCAAGGGGCTCGGCAAGAAGACTGCGGAGCGTCTGGTGTTGGAGCTGAAGAACAAGATTCCCCAGAGCATTTCGCCGTCCGTCACGACCGGAAAAGCCGCTGCGGCCGACCCCCTGCCGCTGGCGCTGGCGCAACTCGATTACCGAAAAACCGAGATCGATCGTGCCATGTCGAGCGATGATGTTCCCGCCATGGATGAGGCACCGGTGGGCGCCCGCTTGCAAGCCGCGCTACGGGTATTGTCCCGGCCCGTATGAAGGTGAACCGTGAGTGACTACGACACATTTGATGACGGCCTCGCCCGGTTTGTCGACCCCGTCGCGGTGTCCGGCGAGCCCGTTCAGGCCGACCCCGCGTTGCGACCGCGCAACTTGGATGAGTACGTGGGGCAAGCCCGTGCGGTGGAGAACCTGCGGGTGTACATCCGTGCCGCGAAAGGCCGCGGCGAGGCCATGGACCACGTCTTGTTGTCGGGTCCACCGGGACTGGGCAAGACGTCGCTGGCCCACATCATTGCGGAAGAGCTGGGGGTCGAAGTTCGGCCCACCTCGGGACCGGTCATCGAGCGGGGCGGAGACTTGGCGGCCATTCTCAACTCGCTGGGTCCCCGCGAGGTGCTCTTCATCGATGAAATTCACCGCTTGAATCGGGCCGTCGAGGAAGTGTTGTACCCCGCGCTGGAAGACTTCCGAATCGACGTGATGCTGGGCCAAGGCCCGGGCGCGCAATCGGTCAGCATCGACCTGCCGCGCTTCACGCTCGTGGGCGCCACGACCCGCGCGGGCTTGCTCACGCGACCGCTTCGGGATCGGTTTCCCATCCAGATTTCCATGGAGTTCTACGAGCCCGATGAGCTGGCCGACATCGTGCGGCGGAGCGCGGGCCGAATGGGCATTGACATCACCGACGCGGCGGCGGCGGACTTGGCCCGGCGATCGCGCGGAACGCCGCGGGTCGCCAACCGCTTGTTGCGGCGAACCCGAGACTTTGCGGAAGTCGAGGCCGACGGGGTGGTGGACCCGGCCGTGGTCAAGCTGACGTTGGGCCGGCTGGGCATCGACGAGGAGGGCCTGGATGCCATGGACCGGAAGGTGCTCGAGACCATCGCCTACAAGTTTGATGGGGGCCCGGTGGGCATCGACAGCCTGGCCACCGCGATCGGCGAAGAAGGCGACACCATCGAGGACGTCTACGAACCGTTTCTCATCATGCGCGGCTTCATTCAGCGCACGCGGGCGGGCCGCATCTTGACCCACTCGGGTCGGAAGCACCTGGGCTTGCCGGCCGTGGAAGGCCAGCTGTTTTGATCGCGCTTCTGATGGCGTTCGGCATCGCCTTGGCCGAACCGGCGACGCTGATGGTGGGCGGAACCGCGGTGACGGCCGAGGTCGCCGACACCCCCCAGCGCCGGGCGCAGGGGCTGATGGGACGGTTCAGCCTGGCTCCCAACGCGGGCATGCTGTTCGTGTACCCCGACGAGGCCGTTCGCAGCTTCTGGATGAAGAACACGCCGCTCCCGCTGTCGATCGCGTACCTCTCAAAGAGCGGTCAGATCGTGCACATCGCGGCGATGACGCCGCTGAGCGAGGAGCCCGTGTCGTCGGTTCATCCCACGATGTACGCCCTGGAAATGACCCAAGGATGGTTTGCGGATCACGGTGTGAAGGTGGGGCAATCGGTGTCGGGGCTTCCCGCACCCGCTCGGCGATGAGCCGCCAGCGGACCCTCGCCTCCGTCGCCGAGGCGGCCGGCGTTGCGTTGCACTGCGGCGCGCACACCCGGGTGCGGATGTGTCCGGCCCCGGTTGATTCGGGTCGGCGGTTTGTGGTGGGCGGTGTCGAGATTCCCGTGGCGGTCGATCGGGTGACGGACACGCAGCTGGCGACCACCCTCGGCCACGGCCCGGCGCGCGTGCGCACGGTCGAGCACCTCCTGAGTGCGCTGCTGGCCCTCGGCATCGACAACCTGCAAATTCACGTGGAGGGCGCCGAGGTTCCGATTCTCGATGGGGGCGGTGCGGCGTGGGTGGATGCGATCGATTCCGCTGGAGTGGTCGAACAATCCGCCGGGGCGCTCGCGGTGCGCATGCGTTCGACGGTGACGGTTCGCGATGGCGAACGGTGGGCGCGCCTCGAGCCCGCGGACGGCCTCTCGATCGACCTCAGCATTGACCACGACCACCCCGCGGTGGGGCGCCAACGCTTGGCGATGGCCGTCGACGCGGCGGCGTACCGCCGGGACATCGCATGGGCCCGAAATTTTGGGTTCGCCCGACGGGTGCCCGCGTTGCAGCGAATGGGCCTGGTGCGCGGCGGGTCGCTCGACAATGCGGTCGTCTTTGACCGCGATGGCGTGCTCAACGAGGGCGGTCTGCGCAGCCCGGACGAACCGGTGCGGCACAAGTTCCTGGATGCCATGGGCGACCTGGCGTTGATGGGGCCGCGGCTGCAGGGTCGGCTGGTGGCAAATTGCCCGGGTCCGGGGTTGATCGTGGACCTGCTCCGTGCGGTGGCAGCCGACCCCGATTCATGGGCGATCGTGCGCGCGGACGCTTGACATTTTGACCGCACAGGGGCACTCTGAACCTCCATTCACGGGAAGAAAACAATGATTTGGCGTCCATCTCCTCGGCCGAAGCCGAAACCACAAGACCCTCGATAGAGCGTCTCGCAACCTGGCTCTTGTCGTCGCTCGCGTGAGCGGCACTGCGGATTTCTGTGTCTCTTCGCGATGCTGAATCGTTGGATGGTCGTGCGTTGCCGCCGTTGGACGGCGACGGCCCGTATCCCGCCGTTGATTTGGCCGACTGGGCCGAGCGGCGGTACCGCCTGAACCCCGGCCACCCCGATCTGCCGGCCCTTCACGATGGAGCGGCCGCCCCGCAAGCGGCGCTGGACAACCTGGTCGGCATGCGAACCTGGTGGTTCGAGCACCCCGACTGGATGGACTTTCTCACGCCCGGCCATCCCGGTCACGACGACAAACTGCTGGAGCGGGCGATGTACATGGATCGCTGGGCCGACCACATTCCCGCCGGCAGCCGGGTGCTCGATGTGGGCGGGGGCATTGGTCGCTTCACGCAGTGGTGCCTCGATCGCGGGTGCGACGTGCACCTCGTGGACCCGGATCTCCGCAGCCTGTGGGCCGCGGTGCGGCACGCGGGCGGACGCCCCGGTCGGCTGGACGTGCACTGGACCACCGGCGACCGCCTGCCGTCGATTGCCCCGGTGGACGTGGTGATCGCGGCCGAAGTGCTGTGCTACGTGCCCGACCCGCGGGCCGTTGTGGACGCGGCCATGGCGCTCTTGAAGCCGGGAGGGGCGCTGCTGTGCAGCGTCGAGGCGCGGTACGGCTGGGCGATGGGTCCCGACGTTGCTGAGGGCTCGATCGACGCGTTTTTTGGCGATGGCGTGGTCCACGTTGACGGCGATCGGTGGGTGCGCACCTACACCGAAGCGGAGCTGCGCGACGTGCTCAAGGGGCTGGAGATTCTGGAACTGGAGCCCAGTCATTACGTGTTGAGCGGTCCGTTTGAGGCCGCGGCCGGCGCGATCGACCTCGATCGGCTTCGCGCGCTGGAGCATCGGTTTCGAAATCATCCGATCACCGCACCGTTGAACCGCGCGTGGATGGCCACAGCCCGCCGCGGCGTGTAGGCTAATGGGCATGCGCATATTGTTGGTTCATCCCCCGCGCGGCTACTGGCCATACGTCTCCGAGGGCGACAACTACCTCGTTCAACAGGCCCTGCCCGCGTTGGCGGCCGTGGCCCGCGAGCAGGGGCACGAGGTGCGGGCGATCGATTGCTTGCCCCTTCGAATGGGGTGGCGAACGCTCCACGACGAGATCAAGGCATTCCAACCCCACGTGGTGGGGTGCGGTGAGAACCACGCCTTGTACACCAACGAGGCGCTGAAGTTCTTTGAGATGGTGAAGTCGGCGGCTCCGGAGGCAAAGACCGTGGCCGGGGGCGGACACTTCTCGAACATGGCGCACCGCTACGCCACCCGGTCCGACATCGACGCCATCTGCATCGGGGAAGGAGAGATCACCTTTGCGGAGTTGATCGAGGCCTTCGCCGAGGACGACCCGGACCTGTCCAAGGTCGACGGCATTGCCTTTGGGGCGGACGATCAGGTGGTCAAGACGGCGCCGCGCAAGCTGGTCAAGGACTTGGACTCGTTGCCCATTCCCGCCTACGACCTGCTGCCCATGCATCTGTACGGTCGATCGCGGTACCTCTTCTCGCCGTCGGGCGCGACCATGCACCACTCCCGCGGCTGCACGAGCAAGTGCAGTTTCTGCGCCTGGTGGACCACCATGGCCGACCGCAAGATCGACAACGACGGCAACACGGTCTTGTCGCCGCGCTGGCGCACAAAGTCGGTTGACCGCGTGATGGAAGAGATGGAGCTGCTGTACTACCGGTACGGCAAGCGCGGCTTTGTCTGGGTGGACGAGAGCTGGAACATTGATCCCCGCTTCAATGAGGAGTTCTCCGACCGGATGATCGAGTCGGGAATGAAGACCAAGTGGATGACCTTCATGCGGGCCGACTGCATCGTGCGAGACGAGAAGAAGGGCATCCTGGAGAAACAGGTTCGCGCCGGACTCCGACACATCTTGATCGGCGTCGAGCGGGCCGAAGACGACACCTTGAAAGGACTCGATAAGCGGTTCTACGCCGGCGGAGTCGCGGAGCAAGCCATCCGGATCTTCAAGGAGAAGTACCCGGAGGTGTTCATCCAGGCGACGTTCATCGTGGGGGTCAAAGACGAGACTCGGAAGACGCTGCAGCGTCAAGTCGAGTTGGCCAAGAAGATCGACGTGGACTTTCCCGCGTTTCACCCGATCACTCCCGTGCCCGGGACGCCGATCTACGACGACGCGATCGCCAACGGCCACATCACGGAAGAAGACTTCGACAACTTCGATTGGATGAGTCCCGTGCTCGACACCGACTTCCTCAACCGCGAGGAAATCGCGCACGAGCTGCACCAGATGAACAAGCAGTTTGTGAACCCCAAGTGGATGCTCAAGGGTTTGCTCAATCGCGAGAGCTACAAGCGCGACATGTACATTTGGTTCGCCATGGTCAGCGCAAAGATGGCGTTCGACGTCACGAAGCAGCGGCTCAACCCGTTCAAGGTGGAGCACTACCAGCAGCTCGTCAAGCCGCCCTGGTACAATTCCTGACGGCCGCTACCGGCGCGGTTGGGGATACCGCATCCCGCCTTGTTGTTGGGCGTACTGCGTCATCATGGAGCGCGGCATTTGCTCGGGGAAGTATTGAAACCACGTGGGGGCAAAGGCCTTCATCTTCAGCTTCTTCTTGTTCGCGATCGATTGCTGCAGTTCCTTGAGGCCCGGCGAGTCTTTGCACTTTTTCAGACCATCGTTGATGACCTTCAGGGCCACATCCCGCTGCTTTGCTTCCACCGCGATGTACGCGTAGAGCGCCCAGAACACCGGGTCTTTGCCGCCGTGGCTGACGAGCTCGGACATCCGGCTGAGCGCGCGCTCCTTTTCGCCTTCGCGATGGTCGAGGGCCGCCAGCATGGAGCGGGAGCGCCAGTCGCGCTTCCACGACTGCTCGAGGTGCTTGCGGGCGGGTCCCCACTTCCGCTGCATGTACATGAGCATGCCCATTTGGCCGTGCACTTGGCCCGCGATGCCGAACTGCCACTTGGACATGGCGAGTCCGGACTCCATGATCTTCATCCCCGGCTCCAGTCGTCCCTGCTGGAATTCGGCCGCGGCCCGCTCGGCAACCTGCTGGAACGCCTTGCCCGTCCGGCGCGCGAGCAAAAAGTAGGCGATGACCAGCGCGATCAGGCCGGGCACGAAGCCCGCAACCAGCGTGCCGGCCACCACCATGCCCAGGGCAAAGAACGCGGAGGCAATACCAAGAGTGATCAACAGGTTGTACATGAATCCGTCCAAACAAGTGAGGGGCCTGGGGCGGGCTTTAACCGGGTTCTCGGTCGATCGGTGAGTTCTCTGCGGTTACACCCACGCAGAGGGTTCAAATGTCCATCGATCTTCGCTGCTTTACCTACATTGACATTCTCCAACCTCAGACAGCGGGATTCCTCGCAACCGTGAGCCAGGGCTACCACCCGCTGGAATCGCAAGCATCATTGTTCATTGAGGTTTCGCCCGGAATGGACGTGAATGTCGTGACGGACATCGCCCTCAAGCAGACCAGCTGCACGCCGGGCATGCAGGTCGTCGAGCGGCGCTTTGGGTGCTTGGAGCTGCACCACTACGACCAGGGCCAAGTTCGCGCGGCCGGCGAAGCGATTTTGTCCGCGCTGGACTTGAAGCTGGAAGACCGGTTGAAGCCGCGGGTCGTGAGCGGACAAACCATCAACGGAACCACCGGCTACCACGCGCAGATCACCAACCGGATGCGCCACGGCAACTTCTTGAACGAGGGCGAGACCCTGTACGTGCTGGAAACGCACCCTGCCGGCTACGCCCTGATCGCCACCAATGAGGCCGAAAAAGCCGCCAACATCGAGGTGCTCGAGTTCCGCGCGGTGGGCGCCTTCGGGCGCGTCTACTTGGGCGGCGGTGAAGAAGACATCAAAGAGGCGGCCAAGGCCGCCATTGCGGTCCTCGACTCGATTGGTGGGCGCGACAACCCCGGCCCCGCACCCGTGTTTTATTAGGGGCCGAGCATCATGCGCGACGTAGTGATTTGCACCCCTCGCCGCACGGCGATCGGTCGGTTCATGGGGGGGCTGAGCACGGTTCGCCCCGACGACTTGTTGGCCCGCACCCTCGAGGCCGTCGTGGCGGACGCGGGCATCGACCCCGACTGCATCGACGACGCGTTCATGGGGTGCGCCAATCAAGCCGGCGAAGACAACCGCAACGTGGCTCGGATGGCCCTCTTGCTGGCGGGCATTCCCCAGTCGGTCCCCGGCGTGACCGTCAATCGCCTCTGTGCCAGCGGCCTGGAGGCCGTCAATCAAGCGTTTCGCGCCGCGCGGTGCGGGGACGGTGAGGTGTTCTTGGCCGGCGGCGTCGAGAGCATGTCCCGCGCGCCGTATTCACTGCCGCGGGGGCCCAATCTGCCCAAGGCCGGCAACGCCACAATGTGGGACACCTGTCTGGGCTGGCGCTACCCAAACCCTGCGATGGAAGCAATGTTTCCACTGGAGGCGATGGGGTGCACGGCGGAGAACATCGTGGACCGAATGGGCATCAGTCGCGCCGACCAAGACGCCTTCGCCTTGGACTCGCACCGCAAAGCGGTGGCCGCCCAAGCGGCCGGTCGGTTCGATGCGGAAATCGTGCCGATCACCGCCCCCAAGGGCCGCCGAGACACGGTCGTGATCGACCGGGACGAGGGGCCCCGGGCGGAGACCAGCCCCGACAAACTTGCAAGCCTCCGGGCGGCGTTCCGGGACGGGGGAACCGTGACGGCGGGAAACTCATCGACGCTGAACGATGGCGCGAGCGCCATGGTGGTGGCCACCGCCGAGCGCGCTGCCGAGCTCGGACTGACGCCCGTTGCGCGGCTCGTTGCCTGCGCGGCTGCCGGAGTGGACCCCACCGTCATGGGGCTGGGACCGGTGCCCGCCACCCGCAGGGCCCTCGATCGGGCGGGATGGACGGTGGATGACCTCGATTTGATCGAACTCAACGAAGCATTTGCGGCCCAATCGCTCGGTGTGATTCGCGAATTGAATCTGGACGCCGCGCGCGTCAACGTGAACGGCGGTGCGATTGCCCTTGGGCACCCGCTGGGTTGCTCGGGCGCCCGCATTCTCACCACCTTGATTCACGCGATGCGGGCCCGGGGTGCACGGCGGGGGCTGGCAACGCTCTGCGTCGGGGTGGGCCAAGGCGTGAGCACACTGGTGGAGGCCATCGATGACTGAGCATGCATTTTCGAACGTCGCCATCGTGGGCGCGGGCACCATGGGCCATGGCATCGCGCAAGTGTGCGCGATGGCGGGAATGGAAGTGCGCATGTACGACGTCGCCGACGCGGCGCTGCAGCGCGGCCTCGATGCCGTGCACGCGAACCTCGACAAAGGGGTGGACCGGGGAAAGGTCTCCGAAGAATTGCGGGATGCGGCATTGATGCGGCTGGCGGGTTCGACGGACCTCGAGACCACCGTGGATGCCGCCGACCTGATCATCGAGGCGGTGCCGGAGGTGCTCTCGTTGAAGCAAGCGTTGTTTGCCGAAATCGAGCCCATGGTCGAGGACACAGCGGTATTTGGAACCAACACATCGTCGCTGAGTGTCGCGGCGATTGCCGGGGCGCTTCATCATCCAGAGCGGTTGATTGGGCTTCACTTCTTCAACCCCGTCCACATCATGAAGCTGCTCGAGGTCATCTCGCACCCCACGACGGCGGATGCGGTGGTGGCCCGCGTGCGCGCGTTTGGCGCAGAGATCGCGAAAGAGTGCATCTACGTGAAGGACTTCCCAGGTTTTGCGACGTCCCGCCTGGGTGTGTGCTTGGGCATGGAGGCGATTCGGATGCTCGAACAGGGCGTGGCTTCGGCGGCAGACATCGATACCGCGATGGTACTGGGCTACCGCCATCCGGTGGGGCCGCTCAAGCTCACGGACATGGTGGGGCTCGACGTCCGCATGCACATCGGCGAGTATTTGGCCCGCGAGTTGAACAACCCCGCGTTTGAGCCGCCGGCGTTGATGCGCGAGATGGTGGCCTCGGGTTCGCTTGGAAAGAAATCGGGTCGCGGGTTTTACGACTGGGACTGAGCTACCGCCCGCCCGGCACCATCAGGATGTGAACCTGGCCGGCGTCTTCGGTCGTCAGCGTGTCCCCGGGTGCGCCAATGGCGAGATCGTCGCGCCCGTCCGCATTCAAGTCGAAACCGGATCGCAACAGGGCGCCAAAGTTGTCGCCTTCGGTCCGTCCGTAGAAGTGGGCGCCGGCGAACCCAGCGGTCAGGCTGCTTCCGACAATCTCTGAACCAAAGAACAAGTAGACGTGGCCTTCGGAGTCGGCATCGCCGTCTCCGGGGGCGGCCTCATCGGGCGCGCCGATGGCGATGTCGTCGAACGAGTCGTTGTCGAAGTCGCCGACGGTGAGCCCCACACCGAAGTGGCTGGCCTCGGCGGTGCCGCTGATGGTGAGGTCGGCTTCGGACGTCTCCGTGGAGCCGCCGAGCAGGCTGCCGGCAGTGTAGAACACGTGCACCTGCTCGGTCCCGGTCGACGAGACCACGAGGTCGTTCACGCCATCGCCGTTGACGTCGCCCACGGCGCTCGGGTTCCAGCGGCCCACTTGGGCGTTCTCAAAGGCGCCGTAGATGTGGGCGTCTTTGTCGAACTGCGCCGTACGCACGGGCACCGGTTCTGCAGCGCCGCCTTCCATGACGAAGATGGAACCGGTTTTCGGATCCGGGTGATCGTCGCCGTATGCGCCCACCAGCAGCTCGTCGTAGCCGTCGCCATCCAAGTCGCCGCCGCCCAGCTGGGAGCCGACGTAGTCGTACGCGTGACGGCCATCGATGCGCCAGTCGTTGTCGGTCAGCAGGTCGTAGTCGCCATCGATCAGCGACGCCCCGTTGAAGGCGTAGACGCGGCCGGTGTTGCCCACGGAATGCCACGAGTCGGCGTAGATGACTTCGGGCAGGCCGTCGCCGTCCATGTCGAGGTGGTTGATGACCCGGGGGAAGTCGTCGTCGGCGCCATTCCAGCGGATGCGTGCGTCCAGACAGCTGACGGGTCCGGACATCGCTTCGCCGTCGATCAAACACATGGCGTGCCCATCCAGCGTGTCGGTTCCCGCGACGAGCAGGTCCGCCTTGGGGGTGCCCACGAGGTCGACTTGATGGGCGCCGAGGGTGCCCATCAAGCTGTCGGCGGCGGGGCCGGAGAAGCGAGCGCTGCTGACGGCCAGGGGGTCGCCAATCAAGGTCCACGGGCTGCTTCCGTCGAGCAGGTATGCGGCGCCTTCTTCGTAGTAGCCGCCCCGATCGGCCGCCACGATCAGGTCCACGGTGCCGTCGCCGTTGAAGTCGCCCGATGAGATGCCGGACGAGTGGCCAAATTGGATGGGTTCGCTCGGCTCCACCACCAGCGTGGAGAACAGCATGATCTGGAAGTCGTCCCGGCCTCGAACGCAGTTGTCGTCGATGCCGTTCCAATACTCCGCGACCGCGGGGTTGATCGATGGGTCCGAGTCGGCGCAGTCGAGACCGCCGTGGGCGTCGGATTGGTACCCGTCGCCGTCGAGGTCGTAGTCGTCCTCGCCCCCGCAGTCGGAGTCCACCCCGTCGTACCACTCATCGAGCGCCGTTGGGTTGATCCCGGCATCGGTGTCGTCGCAGTCCAGACCCCCGTGATCGATGTGGTCGAAGGTGTCGTAGTCGGCGTCGAAGTCGGAGAGGTAGTCGCAGTTCGCATCCACGCCGTCGTACCAGACCTCCACCGCACCGGGGTTGATTCCCGGCTCCATGTCGTTGCAGTCGGTGGAGTCTTCCACAAAGCTTTCGGGGGCCGCGCACCGGAACACGGCGGTGACGGCGTTGCCGTACCCGTCGCCGTCGAAGTCTCGGTGCCAGAACACCGACCCCTCCGCACCGTCCTCGTCCACGATCGTGTCGCAGTCGTTGTCCACGCCATCGCAGACCTCGGTCGCGGACGGATTCACCGCGTCGTCCCAGTCGTCGCAGTCGCCATCCAACTCGGTGAACCCATCGAGGTCCCAGTCGGTCTCCATGCAGGGGTCGTTGGGCGCTCCCGGTGTGCCGCGGTCGCCACCCGGCATGGTGCTGATCGATGGGCACCACACCGATGCGTAGCCGGTGGCGTCGAACTCCATGAAGTCCATGTCGAGGCTCAATGTGCGGCCGACTTCGACGTCCCAGGTTGGGCCGTAATCAACCGTGCCTACCGTCATGTCGTCGAGCTCGATGCGCAGTTGGTCCGCAGAGTACGCGAAGTTCAGGGTGTCGTAGTCGTACTCGAAGTCAACGGAGACACCGCCGTTGGTGGCGGGATCGTCGTTCACGCCGAAGACCGCAAAGCCGCCTGCGGCGACAATCACGGATTCGTCAACCACGATGGTGCTGTCGGAGTCGGCGAAGGTCCAGTTGATCAGATCGATGTCGTGGTCGGTGGTGTTGTGGACTTCAAAGAACTCGCCCTCCCACTCGGCGATGAAGAGTGGCGTGATCATCACTTCGGACACCAAAATGTCGCCGGGGCTGATCGCGTCTTCGTCCACCCATCCATCGCAGTCTTGGTCGACGAGGTCTTGCACTTCGGCCGCGCCGGGGGCCACCAGCGGGTCGGCGTCGTTGCAGTCGCTGCCGCCGTAGTCGACGTGATCGTACCCATCGAGGTCGGCGTCGAAGTCGCTGATGAAGTCGCAATTCGAGTCGACACCATCGTAGGGAATTTCAACGGCGTCGGGGTTGATCAGCGGATCGATGTCGTTGCAGTCTGCACCGCCGGCAAACGTGGCATCGTGGCCATCGCGGTCGGAGTCGTTGTCGCTCAATCCGTCGCAGTCGCTATCGGCGCCATCGTACCAAGTCTCGGTGGCGCCCGGATTGACAGAGAAGACCAAGTCGTTGCAGTCGGTGCCCTCCGTGCTGTCCCGCGTTCCGTCGGCCGCGCACATGCAGATGGGGTCGCCGCCGCCCCATCCGTCGCGGTCGGCGTCCACGTAGTAGTCGGTGCAGTCGTCGGCGTCGTCTTCATCAATCTCGCCGTCGCAGTCGTTGTCCACGGCGTCGCACAGTTCGGCTGCAGCGGGGCTGATGGCCGGATTCGCGTCGTCGCAGTCGCCCTCGGCCTCGTTGAACCCATCGCCGTCGTCGTCGACCGCGCCGGTCTCTTCGTCGATCAGTCCATCGCAGTCGTTGTCGATGCCATCGAGGGTCTCGCCGACGCCCGGTCGGGTGAGGGGCTCGGCGTCGTCGCAGTCGTCGCCGGCGTGCGCGACGGCGTCAAAACCGTCGCCGTCGGCATCGAAGTCGCTGCGCCCATAGCAGTCGGAGTCGACCCCGTCGTACCAGACTTCCGTACCCGAGGGTGACACGTCAGCATCGTCGTCGTCGCAGTCGTCGCCCATGTGGTCAATGGAGTCAAATCCATCCCCGTCGGCATCGAAGTCGCTGGATTCGTTGCAGTCGGAGTCGATTCCGTCGTACCAAACCTCTTCGGCGCCGGGCGACCGAGTGGCGTCGGTGTCGTCGCAGTCATCGCCGGCGTGCGCGATGGCGTCAAACCCGTCACCGTCGGCATCGAAGTCGCTCAGCCCATCGCAGTCGGAGTCGACCCCGTCGTACCAGACTTCCGTACCCGAGGGCGACACGTCGGCGTCTTCGTCGTTGCAGTCGTCGCCCATGTGGTCAATGGAGTCAAATCCATCCCCGTCGGCATCGAAGTCGCTGGATTCGTTGCAGTCGGAGTCGATCCCGTCGTACCAAACCTCTTCGGCGCCGGGCGACCGAGTGGCGTCGGTGTCGTCGCAGTCATCGCCGGCGTACTCGGTCGCGTCGAATCCGTCGCCGTCGGCGTCGAAGTCGCTGAGCCCGTCGCAGTCGGAGTCGATGCCGTCGTACCAGGTCTCGAGCGCCCCCGGATAGACGTTCGGGTCGGTATCGTCGCAGTCCAGCCCGCCGCCTTCGACGCCGACGTACCCATCGCCATCGTCGTCGCTTGGCGGTCGACCCACCATGCCGATGGAGCCGTTGGGCGAATCGGGATCGTCGGAGACCACGATCACAAACCCGGTCCGGGTCTCGTAGTCCAGGGGCGTGAAGCCAACGGTGATGGTGGCGCTCATGCCGCTCGGCAGCGTGTAGGGCGGCGACGAGGTGAGGGTGAAGGCACCGGTGTCGTCCGCGAGGATGAGGCTGGAAACGGTGAGCGGCTCGGCTTCTTCTGTGCAGGTGTTGGTCAGAATGACATCGGCGGAGACGGGCTCTCCAGCGCCGGCATCCAGCAACACGGAAGGGGGCGAGATGACCAGGTTGCGGCAGGTGTCGGGAGCGACGCCGGTGTCATCGGGCGCATCGCCGGTGTCCGACTCGCGTTCGCCGGTGTCGGGACTCGCCGCGGGAGCCGACCCAGAGTCGGCCGGCTTGGGCCCATCGGTTGGCTCGGTGCACGCGGTCCCCAAGAGGGCGAGTGCCAGGCAATGAAGGATGGTCGGGTACCGCATCGGATTCGCAGGTGTCTTTAACGGATTGGAATGGGTCGAAGCGAACGAAAACGAAATACCTGAAGCGGTTTTCCCCTTCCCGATTCAGGTGTTCAGCAAGCCAATTATCGGGGTCACTCCCCGATCGCCAGCACAGCCAAGTAGCGATTCGTGCCCCGCCAGAACGCGACCAGAACCACGGACTGATTTTCCACTGATTTCAGCAGATCGTCTACCCCCGTGAGCGGGGAACTGTGGACTTTCAACAGGACATCGCCGGGAATCAGTCCCGATGTTGCCGCGGCGGAGTCGGGTGCCACGTCGAGAACCAGAACCCCTTCGCGGGTGTCCGGGGGCAGCACGATACCCATTTGCGTCAGTCGATTTGGGGTGGCATCGACCATGGTGAGTCCCCCCCAGGTGACCGCATCGGCCGCCGAGATGTTGGCTCCCGATGCGGGCCCGAGTTGGTCCGCGTCCGCGGTCTTGGCCTGCGTCAAGAACGATCGTTTCCCGCGTCGAACGTCGAGTTTCAACTTGGTGCCGACGGCGCGCGTAAGCACCAGCGCATCCAATGCGGCGCTGTCCGCGATGGCTTCGCCGTCGACGGCCGTGATCACATCACCCCGTCGGAGTCCGGCTTGTTCTGCGGGTCCGCCTGCAATGACCCGCGTGACCCGTGCGCCCGGCTGGGGCTGCTGCTCGGTGGATGGTGCGTCTTCGGTGCCAATGCCAAGGGCGCTGTAGCGAATTCGGCCGTGTTTCACGATCTCTGCCCCAACGCGCAACGCCATCGCGGCGGGAATCGCAAAGGAAATGCCGGCGCTCGATAGGTGTTCTTTGTCGGGGCTGAAGATCGCGGTGTTGATGCCGACCAGGTGTCCAGACGCATTG
>JAYZVA010000179.1:0-6260 GCA_036156175.1 Myxococcota bacterium | reverse complement strand
ACGGAAGGCGACGTGATTCGGGTCGCCACCACCGTCCGTATGGTCGGCGCCCTCGCTGCATCTGCGCGACCTCAACGCCCGCCGCACTGCACCGCGTTGGCGAGGGCTGGCCCGGTTTATGAATATTGGTCGCGAAACAGTCGGATCGGCGCCAAGGTTGTCGTGAAGACCAGGGCGAACACGACTCCAATCGCGGGCAGCGGCATGGCTTGCAGCATTTCCGGAGTCTGTGTAACGACGGCCGTGAACCCCAGAAGGTGAGCGAGGATGCTGGCGTAGGCGCCGCGCCGCTTGCGTTGGGCGAACCACCACAGCCCCGTCCACCCCAGCGCCATCGCGATCACGTGCGGAATCATGCTCGATGCGCTCACGCTCGCGCTCACTTCGCCCATGACGAGCGTGCCGGTCACCAACGCCCGCGTGTTTTCGACCGTTGGCTGTGCGATCATCAAGAAGAGCACCACCACGGCCGTGCGGTGGACGGCGGGGAAAGCGCTCGGGATGGTGCGGTGCTCAGCCATGGCGCCTCCGGTTGCCGACGGGGGTCGCTCAGTACGACGGCGTTCGCCGAATCAGCTTTCCACGCGACGTATCGCCCACAAACTCACCGTCCCGAATGGCCACTTGTCCGCGCACAGTCACCTCAGTGGGCCTGCCGTCCTGTTCGAAGCCTTCAAAGCCGCTGTAGTCGTTGTTGACGTGGTGAGTGTCCATCGTCACGACACCGCGGTAGTCCGGGTCGAAGACAACCAAGTCGGCGTCGGCGCCCACCGCGATCCGACCTTTCTGGGTCAAGCCGAAGATCTCCGCGGCTTTCGTGGAGGCGGATTCCACGAAGCGGTTCAGGCTGAGGTCGCCACGGGACACCCCGTAGGTGTACAGCATGTTGACCCGATCGCCGATGGCAGGGATGCCGTTCGGGATCAGTGTGAATGCTTCGCGTCCCATCGCTTTCTGTTCCAAGTCAAAGGGACAGTGGTCGGTGGCGACGGTGTCGATGAGGCCCATGCGAAGGCCATCCCACAAGGCTTTTTGGTTCGACTTTTCCCGCAGCGGGGGCGACATGATCCACTTCGCTCCCTCAAAGTTGGGGCGCTCGGCGAAGGTGTGGTCGAAGCAGAAGTGCGGGATGACCGACTCCACGTACAGCTGAACGCCGCGCAACTTGGCGTCCACGGCCTCCTTCAGGGCGGCTTCGCAGCTCAGGTGCACGACGTACCCGGCCGCCCCGGTCATCTCGAGGAAGCTCGCGAAGTGTCCGGTGCCTTCAGCCTCGACGGCTGTGGGTCGGCTGGGTTCATGCCATTCGGGACCGGTTTTGCCCTCGGACAGCAGCTTGTCGCACAGTTGGGCGACCAACTCCGCGTTTTCACAGTGCGCTGTGGTGATCACCCCGAGTTCCTTGGCCAAGGTCAAGGTGTTGAAGAGTTCGTCGTCTTCGACGCCGAAGAAGCCCTTGTAGGCCAAGAAGACCTTGAACGATGCGATTCCATCGGCAACGATTTCGCGCAACTGAGCTGCCGTGGTGTCGTCGAACTTCGAGACGGCCATGTGAAAGGTGTAATCGCAGGCACTGTTGCCCTCGGCCATGCCTTTCCAGAGGTTGTAGCCCTCGAGCGTGTCTTCGTTGCGGTTGGGGCACACCATCTCGATGTACGAGGTTGTTCCACCGTGCAGGGCGGCGATGGAGGCCGTCGAGTGCGTGTCTTTCGCGAATGTGCCCATGAACGGCAAGTGAATGTGCACGTGCGGGTCAATGAACCCGGGGAAGACGTATTTGCCCGTCGCGTCGATCACCTCGGTGCCTTCGGGAACGGCAAGGTTCGGGCCGATGGCTGTGATGAGCTCATCTTCGCAATAGACGTCGGCGTAGTAGTCTTCGTGGGCGGTGATGATCCGCCCGCCTTTGATCAGCAGTGGCATGGTGGTCCTGGGTCGGAGGAGGCTCGAGGATACCGCAAAGTGCCGCTGCTTGGACAGCAATAGTTGGCGCGCGTTTACGGTTGGATGGTGGTGCCGTTCAGGAGAATTCGCTCCCAGATGCGAAAGCGTTCCGGGCTCGCCGCCTCCAACTCGTCGAGGGTGCCTTCGACCAAGCACTGGGCATGGATTCGAGCAAATTCGGCCATGTCTTCCCATTCGTTGTTGTTTCCATACGCGGAGGTTCGGTTGTCGTCGGCGCGAATCGCGTTTCGCCAGACGGGGTTGAGGATGTTGGCTTGGGCTTCGAGGGCGGGCGGATTGCCGATGCGGGTGTATTGTTCAAAGGTGTGCCCCAGCTCGTGCAGCAAGACGGGCAGGTCCACGGTGCGGGTGTCGATGTAGTTCATGCCGCCGTAGGCCGCGGCACCGCCCGCGAAATACGACGCGTGCAAGAACTGAATGCCGTGGCCAAACTCCGTGATGACCTTCAGGCCGTACCAATACTCCACGGGAATGCGTTCGAGTCGTGCGAGGGCGTCGTTGATGCCCAGTGCGAGCGGCGGATCGGCGCTGATGTTGACTTCGAACGAGAGGGCATGATCCGTGTATTCGGTCGACCGCATCTCGACGTGGTATTTGGTGAGCGTGTGATTGTCGTTGAGGTCGTATGTGCAGGCTTCCGTGCTGCAGTCCTCGGCGCTGCAGGTTGTGCAGTCCGCATTGAAGCAGACGCACGCGTCGCTGTCGGACCAGTCCAAGATCTGCGCGGTTCCATACTGCGGGTAGGCGTTCCAAGTGAGGTGCTCACCGGGAAAGGTGTCGGCGAGTGTCGCTGCGCCGATGCCGGTCCAGTCGAAGTCGGAGTCCTCGGGGTCTGTGCCCGAACCGTCGGGTGGTGCGATGGGTCCTTCGGGGACCTCGGGGTCGACCCAGTCGGGAGCCCCGGTGGTCGCGCCCGTATCGGTTGGGACTCCGGTGTCGGGATCGTCAATGATGGCGGTTCCGGTGTCCGGGCTCGACGATGAGCCAACCGTTGGGCCGTCGCTTGAGTCGTTGGACGTGCAGGCGGATGCGGTCAAAAGCGCGGAAAAGAAGAGCATCGTGCGGGTCATGGTCGGTCCTCTTCATTGGAACCTACCACAGCGTTTTGAGGTCGCAGCCATCGAATCAGCAGTCCGTCGTGAAACCGGATACAACCCATCTTCAAACGCCATTTATATTGGTGGACCCGATCAAAAACGGGCGATGGACCTTGATGGTCGCGCCCAAACTGGATAAGCCTGCGGGGATTCAAATTTAGACCCCATGATCTCATCCGTTTGGAGTGACCCACCATGGCCAAGAAAAGCATGATCGCCCGCGCCAAAAAGAAGCGGGCAACTGTCGAAAAATACGCCGCTCGTCGCGCCGCCCTCGTGGCCGTAATCAAGAGCGGCAAGTCGACCCCAGCCGAGCGCCGGGAAGCCTACCAAGCCCTCGCCAAGCTGCCCCGCAGCTCCAGCAAGACGCGCCTGCGCAACCGCTGCCAGATCACCGGTCGCCCACGGGGTTTCCTGCGGGACTTCGAGTTGAGCCGCATCGCATTCCGCGAGCTGGCGCTTCAAGGCGAGCTGCCCGGCGTCAAGAAGGCCAGCTGGTAGGCCTACACGAAACGCGGCCCCTCAGGGGCATGCGCATTCAGAGAGACCCCATGGGCCATTGGTCCTGGGGTTTTTTCTTGGGGCAGCCCTTACCGTCGCCGGGTTCAAGGAGACGGGGCACACCGCGAGCGTGGTGAAGACGGTGTTTTGTCGGAGAGTGCCTGCGCGCTGAGTTGAACGGTTCGATCGTTCGGCGAGTCGGGCCCCCCGTCGGGGAGGAATGAGCAACACCTTTCCGGCGCCTGCAGGGCGCTCGGCCAACTCGCCAGCCTGAGCGTGCCTGCTCCCCACCCGTTCCGGTGGATGGTTGGGTTCGTCAATGGTCGATTGGGGCGAACTGGCCGGCCCCGCTCTGCAGCCACCGAGTGGCCCTCACTTCGACCCGCTATTCGGTGAGGAATCGCGACCACTCGTCGCCCTCGGCCAGCGCCTTCAGGCGAGCGTTGCGAATCTCAAGAAATCGCCGCATGTACCACCCAAGCACCAGCTTCTCGGCGATGATGCCGAGGATGCCCAGGGGCGCCTCGAAGGCGAAGTGGTCCCGCATGATCGTCTCGTCTCCGGACGCTTCGAAGGCATGGCGGTGGCACATGGACTTGAAGGCACCGTCCGTCATCCGGTCGGCGAACAAATGTGGCCGCTCAAACTCGACAATCTCCACGGTCAATGTTTGCCGGATGCAGAAGTGAACTGCAGACCAGGTGACCGTCTCGCCGAGACCAATCAAGCCGGTTGTGGTGCCCGCAATGGCACGTTCACCGGTAGCGGATGTTGAGTCGAGATGCGCATCGATGCTGCGAGAGAGATCGAAGACGCGCTCGATGGGGGCTCTGATTCTGGTTTCGAGCACGATCTCGACCATATTCGCTCGCCTCCTCACTGAGTTTTGCAGGGACGGTTCACCAAGCCTTGGTGTCAAGCATATTGCTATTTGAACGTGAAAATCGGACCCAAAGAGAAAACAAACGAGAGGACGAAAAGTACCACAAGGGCTGCCGCAGGCATCATTTCAGGTCCCAAGAAGATGAGCCACCATGCTTGCATAGGCTCCGCGTTTTTTGCGCTGCAAAAACCAAACGAACCCGACCCAACCGACAAGCAGGGCCACCACGTGTAAGGCCATCTGCGACACCGTTACTTCAATGCTCATACCGCCAGACCCAAGGGTCCCCGTGAGTAAGGCACGCACATTGTCGAACGTCGGCTGCGCCATGATCAGGAACAGGAAAACGACGGCAATCCAATGAACGATTTTGAACGGTGTCGGTGGTGTCTGAGAATCGCTCACAGTTGCGCTTCATTTGGTTGACGAGCGAATCCTTGGAAATGGGGAAAAGCAACTTCTATTGCCTATTACACGCTGAACCGAAATGGAATCTGCTTCGTCATCATCGGTAGACCAACACTGTTTAAAGTCGCTCGTTGGGCCGGTTCATCTCATTCACGCGGGCCTGGACCGCTGCCTGTACCCGCAACCCGGTTTCCTCCAGATTTTCTCCGTCCAGTTCTTGTCCCCATTCCAGGATTTCTCCAATTTCGAATCGGAGAGTCGCGGGGATGATCGGAGTGAACTGAAAGATGGACAACAGCCAAACATAACTGCCCACCAAATGAGCCCACAGGGGCCAATCCAGCTGAAGAATCCCGACAATCCCAAGAATTCCTGAGAGGGAGATGCACCATCGCTTGAACCCCAGCCTCTTGGGAATCAGGAGCAGGGTTGCGAGGAGCTTGGAACGCCAGAAAATCGGAGCGGTGTAATGGGAGCCCGTGATGCCCATGGGAACGATGGGAATCCCCCGTTTCCTCGCAATCCGGAGGTAGCCTAACCTCCCGTTGAAATCCACCTCATTGGCTTTCCAGATCGGTCGCAAGGACTCGTGTTCTCCCCCCGGAAACATGAGGATGGGAATTCCTGCAGCCAGGGTGTTCTCCGCCGCTTCATAGGTCGACGGGATGGCTCCAAGGGCCGGCATGATCCACGAAAACGGCCAGACTTTCATCACGACGTGGTGAGCATATCCAGCAAGGGGCACCTGGTTTTTGAAGTGCCCCGCATAGAGCATGGCAAAACACAGGATCTCCGCAATCGCCACACCCGCGGAGTGGTTTGCCACCAGAAGGTAGGGTTTTCCCTGGGGGAGTTTTTCAAGGCCCCTCAGTCTGGGGCGAAACGCCAGCTGGAGCAATGGTCCGAGGAGCCAGCGAAAGACCCAGACGACAAGGGGATGTAAAGTTCCGGGCTTCACGGTCTTGGGCTCCTGTTCGTTCTCCACATACTGGGAAAATGACCCATTGGTTGCAACTCCGTTTAGAATCCGGAACCCGGTAGTTGGGGGAATTCCTGTTCTTCTGGTTCAGGAACTTCGTCATGCAACTTTCGCTCAAATCTGCCGGAATCTGCCAGTACGGTTGTATGACCTTTCAGTCTCGACTCGCAAGCGCAGCGGGCCGCGAAGGTTCAAGAACACTCCGCTTCTGCCCATGAGCGCAGGGATGAGCTGGCGGAGGTTCGCAGCAGAAGAACCTGGCGAGTAGCGGCGCGATGGCTGTGCGGGTTTGAACCCGAAATGGATGGCTATGACCCGCACTGCGGGGTGAAGGGATCGCCTAAGTGCCTGTATGTACGGCGTTCTTAGGTGGGACTACACATTGAACCGAAACTTAGTCTGCTTGGTAACAGTCGGTAAACCCACC
>JAYZVA010000178.1:0-15924 GCA_036156175.1 Myxococcota bacterium | reverse complement strand
CCCGGCTTGGAACGGGCCCACTCCGGTCGTTTGGCCGCAAAGTGTGCCCGACCGTCTTGTTCGGTGTACGGCGTGCGGCTTGCATCCAGCAGGTCGTGTACCCGGGTAAAGTCTCCCCCTTCGGCAAGCTCAATTGCCTCTTGGGCGAGGTAGTTCCGCAACACAAACCAGGGGTTTGCGGAATCCATGGCCGCTTTCCGCGCCGCATGGTCGCGCGAGTCGCGCCCGACTCGCGCCAGGTACCGCACCATCCACACCCGCCAAGCGGAACGAAGCGCATCGGGGGGCGGCTTGTAGAACGCTTCGGCGACGCATTCCAACGGGTCATCCACGGCTGCAGACACCTTCGAGAGCCCTCGGAAAAACAACGTCATGTCCGTCTCTTCCCGCTGGAGCAACCCGATCAGGTCCGACCACAGCCGTTCGTCATCTGGACCCGTGTGCCTCTCCAGGCCGAGCTTGGCCGCCACCATTCCGTTTGATGCCGCCACCCAAGCGGTCTCGTAGGTCGCCACGGCCGCTTGAACGGCATCGACGTCGCCGACCAACGGATACAACGCTTCCGCCAACCGCACCACGTTCCAACCGCCGATCTGGGGTTGCAACTCAAACCGATACCGGCGCATGCCCGCATCCGTTGTATTGGGCGTCCATTCGGGATCAAACGCATCGATCCAGCCGTAGGGACCGTAGTCGATCGTCAACCCCAGCAAGGACATGTTGTCGGTGTTCATCACCCCATGGACGAATCCCACCCGCATCCAGTCGGCCATCAGCCGGGCGGTGCGCTCGGCCACCTCCTGCAGCAGCGCCACAACCGCGTCCTTGCTGAATGGTGCCAAGTGCGGAAAATGATGGACAATGGCGTATTGGGTCAGGGCACGCAGCGTGTCCATATCGTTCCGAGCCGAGTGGATTTGGAAGCTGCCAAACCGCAGGAAACTCTCGGCCACCCGCGTGACAATGGCGCCGGGTTCGGGTGCCGCATTCCCGTTGTAAAACATGTCCCGGACCACCTCGTCCCCGGTGGTGACAAGGCACAACGCGCGGGTCGTCGGGACCCCAAGGTGGTGCATGGCCTCACTGCAGAGAAACTCGCGAATCGACGACCTCAGCACCGCCCGGCCGTCGGCGTGCCGGCTGTACGGAGTCGGGCCCGCGCCCTTCAACTGCACCTCGAAGCGCGACGAGTCGCCACAGACAAGTTCCCCCAAGGTCATGGCCCGGCCATCGCCGAGCTGGCCCGCCCAGTTGCCAAACTGGTGCCCGCCGTAGCACGCCGCATAGGGCCGCATGCCATCGACAATGCGATTGCCGCCGAAGACAGCAGCCGCCTCTGGTGAGGCCATCATTGCGTCGGTCAGCCCCATCGCCTCGGCCAGCTCCGTCGATATCGTGCGGATGACCGGATCGGCCACGGCCGTGGGCTGCACGAGCGATGCCACAGCACCGCGGACTTGGCGGCTGCGATTTGTGGCGTCGGGGTCGACGGGAAGTTCGGCCAAGAACCGATCGTCCCAGTGCAACTCCCCGAGCTGCCCTCGCGCCATCATTCTGTTTCCGTCAGTTTGTTCTCGATGTTCCCGAGGTCCATCTGGCCGACTCGAACGAACTCTTCCAGCATCGCCTCACCGCTGGTTGCAAGCTCCAGCAGCATTCGTGCCCGCCTGGCGGCGAACTCACCGTCTCCCGCGGTTTGGGTGTCGGAAGCATCGTTGGACTGACTCAGGGCATCAATCGCCGCCTGAAGCTTTGCCACCGATGCCTTGACCACCACCAACTCCCGCTCTCGCAACACCCGGGTGACCATCTGCGCCACGTCGGTCTCGGCCTCGAACACCCGCCGGCCTCCGGCTCGCCCCGCTTCGCGCACGACGCCCCACTTCCGAAGATCCGCCAGCGTCATCGATACGCTCCCAACGCTCAATCCGGTTTGTTCGACGATCTCCGCACTCGTCAGCGGGCGGGCCGCCAGGTACAGCGCGGCCCAAACCCGCCCCATGGACGGCTTGAAGTTCCAAAACCCGATGACGTCGCCAACGGCTTCCGCAACCAATCGCTGCGGAAACGGCGCCGGTTTGGAGTCATTTGTGTGATCTTCGCGGGAGTAAGGGTCGGGTGGCATGGCATTTCGACTGGTCAAACGTTAGCGACACGGCGATTTTTCAATCTTTGTTGAACTTTCAATGTAAGCTGAATTTTCATTGGCGATTGAAATAAAACGGTTTTTCACCCGATATCACGGTTAGAGCGAACTATGCAGACCCAAGCCCAGCGACCCGCGCCGACCGGCCTCCACGCCGGAGCGCCCCACACGCTGATTGAAGACGTTGGTGCGGTTTTCCAGTTGGTCTCCGCCGAGATGGGCGAGGCCGAAGAGCAGCTCCACGCCCAGCTTCAGGTGACGATCCCAGCCGTCTCCGAAATTGGGCGATACCTCGCGTTGGCCGGTGGAAAACGCTTTCGGCCACTGCTGACCATCCTGGGGGCGCGCGCCGCCGGAAACACCGGGGACCTCGGCCCCCTGGCCGCGATCGGAGAGTTGCTCCACCTGGGCAGCCTGCTGCACGACGACGTCGTTGACGCAGGTCAAGAACGGCGAGGTCGGACCGCCGCGCAGCGGATCTATGGCAACCCGGCGGTGATCCTCACCGGCGACTATTGCGTGGCGCGGGGCCTGCTCTTGAGCAGCGAACACGGCGGCCACGAAGCGGTCACCAAGCTGGCCTGGACCGTCACCGCGATGTCCGAAGGCGAAGTCACGCAGCTGCTGAACCGCGGCAATCTCGACCTCGATGTCGACACCTACTTGGACATCGTGAACAAGAAAAGCGCGTCCCTCATCGCGTGGTGCGTCGCTGCAGGCGCTTGGGCGGTTGGCGATGCCAAGGCCGCCGACGCCCTCTACACCTATGGACTCAACGTCGGCACGGCGTTCCAAATCACCGACGATGTTCTCGACTACGCGGGCAGTCAACGCTCCACCGGTAAGCGGCTGGGCCGCGACCTCGCCGAACGGAAGATGACCCTGCCCCTGCTGATCGCGATGGACCGAATCCCGGGCTTGCGAGATGAACTGCGCGGCGGGGACCCACCGCCCGAACAGATTCCCGCATTGCTCCAATCCGTGAACAAGTCCGGCGCCCCCGAGGCCGCCCTCGCTCGCGCGCGCACCCTCGTTGCAGAAGGCCTTGAGGCGCTGCAGACACTCCCGCAGACCCCCCACCGCGATGCCCTGGAGCGCTTGGCGCACCACCTCGTCGAACGGATCGCCTGATGGCTGCCAAACCCACCGCTGGAGCCGAGGACCGGGCACCCGCGGTCCGGCAAATGTTCAACGAGATCGCCCCCCGGTACGATCGCGCAAACCGGGTGCTCAGCCTCGGGTTGGACCAGAGCTGGCGAAAGGCGGCGATCGCGGCACTGGGCGAACACGGGAAGGGTCGGGTGTTGGACCTCTGTTCGGGGACACTCGACCTGACGCGCATGCTCCTCGACAATGGCGCAGCCCACGTCACCGCAGCGGATTTCTCTGAGGTCATGTTGTCGACCGGGGCAAGCAAGATCAAGCCGGGTGAACCCGTCGACATTGTGTGTGCGGACGCGCGCGACTTGCCCCTCGAGACCGACAGCGTGGATGCGATCATCTGCGGCTTCGGGTTGCGAAACGTACCGGAGCTGCACAAAGCGGTGGCGGAGTGCAGCCGTGTCCTCAAGCCCGGCGGCACGCTGGTGGTGCTCGATTTCTTCCAGCCCATTGGGTTCATTCCACGGTTGCTGCAGAGCACCTACAACCGGGTCGTCGTGCCGATTGTGGGCGGCTTGATCACCGGCTTCCGGGATGCGTACACCTACCTGAACCAGTCGATCGATTCGTTCTGCTCCGCGGACGAGTTCGTCCAACAACTCGACCAAGCCGGGATCCGCGCTCACCACCAGACCATGTTCCCACCCGTTGCCCAGCTGATCGCCGGGGTGCGAACCAATGAGTGAGCCCGCGCCGCGTTGGGTTCGTGTGGTGTCCTCCGTGGACCTCCCGGACCCTTGGTCCTTGCTCACACCACTGCGGGACGATGGGGAGCGGCTGATGGCGTGGGCATCGCCCCACCAAGCCGTTTCGTTTGTCGCGGTCGGCGCGGTGTTGGAGCACCGACCGTCCGGTGCGGACCGATTCGCAGAATCGGCCCGGTGGTGGGGACCGATTGCCCGGAGCATGGTCAGCCAAGACGCGGACGGCAGGCCTGTGAGCAATGATGCGCCCGCTTGTTTGGCGGGTTTTGCGTTTCAACCAAGCCCACTGCGGTCCGACAACTGGCAGCCATGGGGCGACGCCGCGTTGTGCGTTCCGGAGGTGCTGCTCTGGACGCGCAACAACCGCACTTCTGCTGTCTTCACGATCGACTCGAACCGCCACGACGTCGCGGAAAAAACCCACGAACTGCGTACCAAGTTGAGCGGGTGGCTGGACGGGGCGAGTCCGCCGGACGTGGAACCCGCTACCCCCGACCCGATCGCGCAGCCGCACAGCGACTCGGATTGGACGCAGTGGCGCGACCGCGTGCAATCGGCTCAGCAGCGAATGGCCGATGGCACACTCACAAAGGTGGTGCTGGCTCGGGCTCAGTCGTACTCGCCCGCCGATGCGCACACCTTCGACCCCCTGGCCACCGCACTGGCCCTGAGAAACCGTCAGGTTGACTCCACCACCTTCCTCATTTGCCGAAGAGACGGGCGCGCCTTCTTGGGCTCCAGTCCCGAGGTGCTGGTCCGCCTGCAAGACAAGGCCGTGGAAACCGTCGCGTTGGCAGGGACCCGGCGCAGGGGCAAAGGACGCACCGACTTCGCGTTGGGCGAGGCCCTGATGGATAGCGACAAGGATCGACTGGAACAACAGCTGGTGGCCAGTGCCATCACCGATGCCCTCGCGTCGGTGACCGCCGATCTTGAGTTGTCGGCAGCCCCCGAGTTGGTGCGGCATCCCGACGTTCAGCACTTGCGCACCGCGATCCGTGCTCGCTTGAACGGGGATGCGACGATCTTCGACTTGGTCCAGCAACTCCACCCCACCCCCGCCGTTGGCGGCTTGCCTCGAGACTCGGCCCTGAAGTGGCTGGGTGACAACGAACACCTCGACCGAGGGTGGTACGCCGGACCCGTCGGCTGGCTCACAGAGACCGGCGACGGCGAGTTTGTGGTGGCCATCCGTTCGGTGCTGATGGAACCCAACACGGCATCGGCCTTTGCGGGCTGCGGACTGGTGTCCGGATCCGACCCCGCAGACGAGTGGGAAGAAAGCCGCGTGAAGCTCCAGACCGTTCGACGGGGACTCGCAACGGGCCTGAGCCGGTGACCGTCACCGCCCAGCTCAACCGAGAGCAGGCGCTGCGAATCGCAACCACCGCCATTCACGGCGGCGTGCGGCACGCGGTGCTGTCTCCCGGAGCTCGAAACACGCCGTTGGTGCTCGCCCTTCACGACCTGCGGCATGCCGGATGGCCGATCGAGCTCCACTCCGTCATCGACGAGCGGTCGGCTGGTTTCTATGCACTCGGACTGGCGCGGATCCGCGACGAACCGGTCATGGTGTCCTGCACCTCCGGTTCAGCCGGGGCCAACTATGGCCCGGCGGTGGTTGAGGCCTGCGAAGGGCAGGTGCCGCTCATTGTGGTCACGGCCGATCGACCCGAAGAACTCCAGAACTGCGGCGCTCCGCAAACCATGAACCAAGTTGGGCTGTTTGGGCCTCACGTTCGAACGGAGCTTCAGCTGAGCACCCCCTCCGCCAAAGACGATGGCCCCGAATTGGTGCGCGCCATCGCGATGGCCGTGGCTGCAGCGCGCGGGCCTTCGCCCGGTCCCGTGCACATCAATGCCAGGTTTCGCAAACCGCTGTGGGAGCCGGGAGCCCCGACACCCGCGTACGATTCACCCACCCGTTCGGAATCCAAGAAAATCCCCGACCGGGATGCAGCCCGTGCGATCGATGCGCTGCTCAATGCAATCGGCAACCGGAAGGGCGTCATTGTGGCCGGCCCGGACCCCAGCAGGCGGTGTGCTGCCGACGCCCTCCTCGAACTGGCCGAACGACTCGGTTGGCCCATTCTGGCCGACCCGGTTTCTTCCGTCCGCAACGCAACCGACCCCGGGGTCATCCGACACGGCGATGGTCTGTTGCGCTGCGAAGGCTTCCGAACCCGGTTTCAACCCGAAGTCCTGCTCGCGGTGGGTGGGACACCGAGCTCCCGTCCGGTTCACGAGCTGTTTCAACGAACCCCGACGGTTCGCATCGATCCTTCAACGCGGCCCTGGGACCCGTGGAAGACCGTCACTCAAACCGTCCGCTGCAACGCCTCCGACGTGCTGCAGCATTCCGGCATGGATGCGATCGCACCGCTTCCATCCGCGTGGCGTGCCCACTGGGGCAATGCAGACCAACGCGCCGCGCAAGCCATCGGTGAGATTTCCCAATCCGACGTGTGGGAGGGAGCGGTCGTGGCAGACCTGTTCCCTCGCCTACCCCCAGCGTGCCTGCTCCGACTGGCCAGCTCCATGCCCATTCGCGATGCCGACAGCTTCGGCCTGCGTGCCCCTTCCTCGGTGCGGGTCACCAGCAACCGCGGCGTCAATGGGATCGACGGATTGGTCGCGACATCAATGGGAGAGGCCGCCGCCCATGCCGGACCCACCGTTGTCTTGAGCGGCGACCTCAGTTTCCTTCACGACTCCGGAAGCCTGGCCACCGTCCCCAGCCCGAAACACCCCTTGGTCTTGGTGGTGTTCGACAACCGCGGTGGCGCGATCTTCTCGTACTTGCCCATGGTGAATCACCCCACCGGATTCACGCCGTGGTTCACCACGCCCCATCAAGCCGACATCGCCGCCATCGCCCGCGGCCATGGGTTGGCAGTGCACCAACCGACTTCGGTCGCCGGTGTGCGCGATGCCGTCGCGACCGCCCTTGAGCGCTCGGGCATCAGCGTGGTTCACGTTCGCATTGACGCCGACCGCAGCAAAGAACGCCATGAGCGGACTTGGCAGGCGATCGCCGAGGCTGTACAGAAGGGCCTATGAACCAACCATCGCTCGTGCAGGCTTGGTGGCTTGCGGCGCGGCCGAAGACCCTCTGGGCGGGGCTCGCCCCCGTGCTTGTGGGAACGGCGGTGGCGCACGCCCACGGGGGCATCGCCCTGCTGCCCGCCAGCGCGGCGGCGGTCGGCAGCATCTTGATTCAGATCGCCACCAACCTCGCCAACGACTACTTCGATCACAAAAAAGGGGCCGATAACGCCGACCGCATTGGACCGGCACGCGCCGTACAGCAGGGGTGGATCGCCCCTCAAGCGATGCTGACCGCCACGATCGCGGTGCTGGGCTTGGCCCTGATGGTGGGCACGTACCTGATCGCCGTCGGCGGCGCACCCATTGCGGCGATTGGCTTGGCGAGCTTGGTCTGCGCAGTTGCATACACCGGAGGCCCGCTGCCCCTGGCTTATGTCGGACTGGGTGACGTCTTTGTGTTCGGATTTTTTGGACTGGCCGCCGTCGTGGGGACCGTGTGGGTCCAAGTCTTGGCTGCTCCGCCGGCCGCATGGCTTGGCGGGGTGTGCATGGGGTTGTTGGCCACCGCCATCCTCGTGGTCAACAACCTTCGCGACCGCGTCACGGACGCCGCCGCCAACAAGCGCACCTTGGCGGTTCGATTTGGCCCCCGTGTCGCGCGATGGGAACATTCGTTGGCCATCGCCGCACCCTTTGCCGTCGTCGCAGGTGGAGCGACGACGGGGTGGATTCCAACCGCATCGGCCGCGCTCACGGTCCTTGCGCTGCCCCTCGCCGTGCGGGAAATTCGATGCGTTCGGATGCTCGATGGCCCCGCGCTCAACCCGCACCTTGGAGGCGCTGCTCGCCTCGAGTTGGTGTTCGGCCTGCTGTTCAGCGTGGGGTTCTTTTTGTGATTGACGTCGCGCCTTTTTCTCACCGGTTGATCCGGCCATTCGTCACCGCGAAGGGCACCACAACGCATCGCGATGGCTGGATTGTGCGGTGCACGCTGGATGGCTGGATCGGACGGGGTGAAGCCGCGCCACTGCCCGGTTTTTGCGACGATGAGCCCCAACAAATCAGACGCGACATCGAACGCCTCCACGCCATCGCGGACCGCCCGCCCGGGCTGCCGGAGCTGGATTCCTGGGTCCGGGCTCACGCCAGCACGGCCGTGGTGCGGCACGCCCTCGGTTCCGCGGTCGTCGACGCCCTCGCCCAAGCGAAACACAAACCCATCGCTCGCCTCTTGAATCCGCGCGCGCGCACGGACGTGCCCCTGAACCACCTCTACGTCGACGACGCGACCCTGCTGCACGCCACGATGCTGGGGTGCCAGACGGTCAAACTGAAGGTGGGTGTGCGGCCCTTGGCGGATGATGTCGAGCGCGTCCGGAGGGTGCGGGGCATCATCGGCCCGGGCGTCGACATCCGCCTCGACGCGAACGGTGCATGGTCCGAGCAAGAAGCCGAGGCGGCGATCGACGCGTTCGCACCCTGGGGTGTCCGGACCATCGAAGACCCGGTGCACCCCCGTCAGTTTGCCTCCATGGCACGACTGAGGGGTCGGGGAGTCGACATCGCAGCCGATGAAGCGGTCACATCCGTCGCCGTACTGAAGGGTCTGCTGGCGGCGAATGCCGTCGACGCGATTGTGGTCAAGCCCATGCGGATCGGTACCCCCATGGCGGCCTTGAAGCTGATTGAACTGGCCGACCATTACCGACTGGGAACCATTGTCACCACAACGATTGACGGAGCAATCGGCCGCATGATGGCGCTTCACATTGCGGCGGCGGCACCCACGACCCGCTTGCGAGCCTGCGGCCTCAATACGGCGGGTTGGCTGGCGGAAGATCACGGGACAACACCCGACATGACCGGCAGCCATGTCGATGCACCCACCCAACCCGGACTGGGGCTGCCGTGACCCACAGCTTGATCAGCGAAGGGCAGGCCTGGACTGCCGCCGAGGCCGAGCGTGCCATCGTTCAACGAATGGCCGAACTGGATGCCCAGGGCTGGAAACCGGGACGGGCCCACCCAGTCGTGGCGCGTCCGAACCCGCGCACCGTGTGGACGGTGCATGCAGCGGCTCGCCTGGGCTTGACCATCATGCCCGTTTCACCGACGCCGACGCCCCACCAACAAACCGCCATTGACGCCCATCGATGCGCACCCGTCGGTGCCGACACCCGCCTGCGGTTGCTCACGTCGGGCACCACCGGCCAACCCCAGCGGGTCGACCTCACCCAAACCCAGCTCGATGCCGGCGTCGCGGGCAGCATCGAGCGGCTGCGCCATCGCGCGAGCGATTCATGGATTTGTTGCTTGCCGCTTCACCACGTTGGCGGTCTGAGCATTCTGTACCGGTCGGCGCGGGTGGGTGGGGGTGTGCGGCTCGCCAACGGCTTCGACGCGCATGCGGTCAACCGCATGATCGACGATGGCGCAACCATGATCTCGGTGGTGCCGACCATGCTCCAGCGGCTGCTCGACGACCGGAACAACGAACCATTCCCCCACCACTTGCGCGCCATTCTCCTCGGCGGAGCCGCCGTCTCGGACGGATTGATGGACCGCTGCAGAGCCGTATCCGCGCCCGTGGCGTTGACCTGGGGAATGACGGAGACCGGATCGCAAATCGCCACCCGCGAGCCCGGTGACTTGCGGAACGCACCCGACTCGGGACGGCCCCTCCCGGGCGTCACCGTCACGGTCGAAGGGGGGCGACTGGTGGTTGCAGGCCCCATTGCCCCGGGCGGGCGGTTGGTCACCGAGGACCGGGGGAGGCTCGATGCGGACGGACGGGTGATCGTGACCGGTCGCGGCACGGACTTCATTGTGTCGGGCGGCGAGAACGTGGACCTGAATCAGGTCCGGCGGTTGTTGCTCGCACGGCCTGGCGTCACCGACGTCGCGATCGTCGGCCGCGAAGATGCCGAATGGGGTCACCGTGCGGTGGCGTTTGCCGTCGGCACGCCCAGCGAGGACGTCGCGGCATGGGCTCGGGTGAATCTCGCACCGCACGAACGCCCCGCGGAGATCCACTGGGTGTCCGCCCTGCCCCGCACCGACCTGGGAAAGCCCAATCGAGCGGCGTTACTCGAGCAAGCCCAAGCGCTGCATCGCCTCGGTGAACTCAGGCGGGACGGAGCATGACTCGAATGACTTCAACGACACAAACACGTGCCGCATGCTGACCGCGGTCCGCTCCACCCCGGCATCGTCGACGAACGCGTACGCAAACGCCACGCTCCGCTCGGTGACCTCGTGGATGCTGGCGCGGATGGTGACCCGGTCACCGAGGCGCCACGGACGGCTGTACTGAGCCTCGGTGTGGACCAGCGGCATTCCCCACTCCCGCCGCTCAAACACCGCCCGGATCGGCAAGCCGGAAGCGGCCATCAGCTCCTCGTAGGCCGCATGAGCCATCTCGTACACGCGACTGAAGTACACAACATTCGCGGCATCAACGTCGGCGAATCGGACCGTCGTGCAGTGGGTGACCGTGCGCGCCATCAGTCGTAAATCGACGGTGATACAAACAGGTAGCTTGTTCCCGCATCCGTCACGGTGGAGTCGTTGAGGTAGGCGCCGATGAGGAAGTCGCCGAGACCATCTCCGTTCCAGTCGCCGCCGCCAGCGATGGAGTAGCCGCTCGAGTCGGCCGCGCTCTCACCGGTGAATGAATAATCCGCCGACGCCAGGCTCATCGACCCGCCGGTCATGGTCAGCGAGGCCCCCAATACCAAGTACGTGCGACCGGAAGACGGTCCCCCCGCGTCGTTGGCGTACGCACTCACCAAGAGGTCTCCGCGACCGTCCGAGTCGACATCGCCCGCACCGGAGAGGTCGTGGCCTGCTCGGTCACCCGCAGTCTCGCCACCAATTTTGTACCAGGCCTCGGCCAATGCGACCGTCCGGAAGATGGGAAGGTCGACGCCGCTGAAGACGTACACCATGCCAGAGTTTGAGCCGTACGTGTCCTGGCCCTTCGCCGCGATGGCGAATTCGCTGTAGCCGTCCTTGTTGATGTCGCCGAGTGTATCGAGCGCGTGCCCCGCGAGGTCGTTTGACTTTCCGCCGTTGAACAGCCAATCGGCATCCACGCCCATGGGGTGAGACGTCGCGGTCAGGGAGGTCGCTTTCATCAGGTAGACGCGACCGGCGCGGGATTCCGACCCAATGTCGTTGCTCGGCGCGCCCACCAAGATGTCCGGCAGCCCGTCCGCATCAATGTCGCCGGCCGTGCCCACCCGCAGCCCGAGCTCGTCGCCCGGGGATTCGGCCGTGAACTCGATCGAGGCGTCCAGGTCGACGTCCAGACTCGTGGCGGTCCCGATGCTTTCACCGTAGAACAAGTACGCCTCGCCGCGTCCACCGCTGGCATTCGACGCCCCCACCAAGATGTCGGTGGTTCCGCCACCGTTGACGTCCCCCAGGGTGGCCACCGAGTGCCCCAGCTGACCGTACGTGGGACCTTCGATGATGAGGTCTGCCGTCGTGATCGATGGGATGGCCACGGACCCGAATGCGCTGATCGACGACGCCTTCACGATGTAGACCCGCCCATCCGGGGTGCTCGACGACCCCTTGTACAGCGGCTCGCCGATCATGATGTCGTCGAGTCCATCGCCGTCGATGTCTCCCGCAGACGACAGCGCATCGCTCTGGACGTACCCGCCGAGGTTGAAGCCTGCGCCCGCACCCGTCCACGCGATCGCGAGGTCGTTCAGCGGCACGGTGCTGACGCCCGGCACGTCCGCGGAGCGCACCAAGTAGACCTTGCCCGCGGACTCGCCCGCGTCATCGTTGTCTGGTGCGGCGACCAGAATGTCGCTCGTTCCGTCGCCGTCGGTATCGCCTGCCCAGGCGACGGCACGGCCGGAGTAATCTTTGTTCTCCTCGCCCTCGATGAACAGGTTCGAACTCGCCAGACTGACGTCGATGGTGCCCCACCCTTCAAAGATGGACTGCACCGTCGCGGACACTTCGTACGGCGCGCCGGCTTCCTCATCGTCGTTGGCGAACAACTGACACGTCCACGTTTCGTAAGACTTGAGGTTCTCCGCGAGCACCGTGTCGTCGCCCATTGTGGTCGTGCTCACGGGCCCCGTCCATTCCACGCCGTCGCGCAACCAGCCGATGGTGTAGGTCAGCGCATCCCCGTCCGCATCCGACGCGAACCCCTCGAGCTTGCACACGATGTCGTCCACGTTTGTGATCGGCTCGACGGGCGTCACCGTCCCATACGGCGATGTCGGGGGCGTGTTTTGGATGATGATGGGGGCGCTGGTCGTTTGAATGCCGTCGTCATCGCCATCGCTCGGGATGACCTCGACATACACCTCGTCGCCCTTCGAGAAGGCGATGAACCCGTCCAAGGTGGGCAGACTGGAGACCAACTCGCCGTTGACGTACCAATCGACGTCGTTCGCGATGGGGTCACCATCGGCGTCGGTGGCCACGACCGACACGCTCAGGGTGTCGGTGGTCTTGGCGTTTTCGGGCAGGATGGTGATCGAATCGATGACGGGAACGCTGTTTTGGATGCTGAGCATGTTTGACGGCGTGAACTCGCCGACGTCCATCCCATCGTTGGCCGCGATGGCGCACTGCACCGAGTCATCCTTGCTGAAGGCTGCCGGGGCCAACGTGCTCGACGTCGCGCCCATCACCATCGAGCCATTGATGAACCATCTGTACTGGTACAAGAAGGTGCTGGTCCCATCGGCATCCGACGTGTACCCGGCCGTGCAGGTCAAGGTGTCGTTACCGAAAGCGGGGTCCGGGGACAGCGCGACGGACGTCACCACCGGTGGCGCGTTCTGGATCGTGACCGATGCGCTCATCGACTCGCCCGCATGGAGCCCATCAAATGGCGTGACCGTGCAGACCAAGGTGTCGCCGGGCACGAACACGCCCTCGACTTCGGGTTCGGTGCTGACCACACTGAACCCCTTCGTCCACCGCACGGTGGTTTCGTCGGGGTCGCCATCGGCGTCGTAGTAGCCTTCCCAGATGCACTCTAGGATGCTGTCGCGGTGCGCCGGCTCGGGGGTAATGGTCACCGAATCGATTTGCGGCACGGAGTCGGACACATACACATAGGTTGTGACCGTGTTGCCTTCGTCGGTGCCGTCGTATGCGCGCACCTCACAGCGGACAACGTCGCCTTCTTCGGCCACATTGGCCATCAAGGTCGGGCCGGTGTGAATCTCTTCGCCATCCACAAACCACGTGGCAATGCTCTGGTCGACTTCGCCGTCCGGGTCCGAGTACCCGTCCCAGTTGCACGTCAGCTCGTTGGTGCGGTACGCCGGGTTCGGCGAGATGCTCGCCGAAGCGAGTGACGGTGCCGTGTTTCCAATGGACGCACTCCCGGACAACGCGATGCCGTAATCAATGCCGTCGTACGGGGTCACCTCGCAGCTCACCTCGTCGTTGTGCACGTAGCCGGAGAGGAGCGTCGGGCCGGTCCCCACTGGATCGCCGTTCACAAACCACTGGACCTCGGAGACGTCTTCTTCTCCTTCCAAGTCGAGGTACCCCGCCCAGCTGCACGTGAGCATGGTCTCGGCGGTCGCGACCAGCGGGTACACCGTGACGGTGGAGATGCTCGGCGCCGAGTTCTGAATCGACACCGCGTGCACAACCGGTTCGCCGGCGTCGGCGCCATCGAACGGCACGACGCGGCATGCGAGCTCGTCCCCCGAGGTGAACCCATCGGTGATGGTGGGTCCCGTCACCGCCAAGTCACCGTTGATGGTCCACTCGACGTACGACGCATCGGCGTGGCCATCCTCGTCCGCGTAGCCCGCCCATGCGCACGACACGGTGTCGCCCGTCTGGGGTGCCGCAGGGTCGATGGTCACCGTGGAGACCGAGGGCGGAGAATTGATGACGTCAAACGTTCCGACAACCGGAGTGCCTTCGTCCTCCCCATCATACGGCGTGACGATGCACTCGATGGCATCCAGTCCCACAAAGCCACCGCTCAACGTTGGACCGGTTCCGGCCGGAACGCCGTTGATGGTCCAGGCGTAAGTTGACGCATCGGCATCGAAGTCGAGGTCGTCGTACCCGTCGTAGCTGCACGACAGGTCCGTTCCCACCACGGCATCCGGGGGACTGATGGTGACCGATTCAACAGTCGGGGCCGAATTGCTCACCAGAATGCTGGCCGTCATGGCGTCGCCCCGGTCCCGTCCGTCAGACGGAATCACCGTGCAGCTGACCACTTGGCCCCCATGGAAGCCGCTGGGCAGTTCGGGACCGACCCCGGCAAACAGGCCATTGATCGACCAGCTGACGATCGACGCATCGGGATCGCCATCGATGTCAGTGTATCCGGTCCAGTCGCAGAGCAACGAATCGGACGCTTTGGCGGGGTCGGGCACAATGGCCACGTCATCGATGACGGGCAGGGTGTTCTCCACGATGGTGCTCGCCGACGTCCGAGGACCGTCTTCGTACCCGTCGTTGGCGAACACATGGCAGGCCACCTCGTCGCCCGCGCCGTAGCCGGAATCGAGCGTTGCGCCGTTGCCCACCACCTCGCCGTTGATCGTCCACTCGGCGGTGACCAGCAGCGAGTGCCCGTCGGCGTCCATCGCCGGGTCCCACACGCAGTTCATGGGGGTGTCGGCATACACCGGCTCGGGTCCAACAATCACCCAGGCCACGGTGGGAAGGGTGTTGGTGATGACCATCTCTGAGGTGACCGGAGTCCCGGAGTGGCTGCCATCGAATGGCGTCAGATGGCACGTCACCGTGTCCATCCCGACAAAGCCCGACTCCAAGGTGGCCGACGTGCCCACGACCTCGCCGTTGACCCGCCACTCGTACAGCGACAAGTCGGAGTCGCCGGTGTCGGGGTCGGTGTAGCCCTCGGAGGCGCACGTGAGCGGGGTGTACACCGTGGCCGGGTTCGGCGTGATCGTCGCCGCCGTCGCGCTCGGTGGCGTGTTGCTGACGATGACCGAGGTGGTGAGAACGGTGCCCTCCGCGGTGCCGTCGAACGCCGTCACCGTGCACGTCACCAAGTCGCCACCGGTGTACATGCTGCTCAGGCTCGCTCCGGTCCCGACCACCACGCCGTTCACCGTCCACTGGACGGTCGAGAGATCGGCATCCTCGTCCGCGTCGTACCAGCCTCCCCACGAGCACGTGAGCGGATCTTCCGACCGCGGTGTCGCGGGTTCGATCGCGACGGTGCCGATCACAGGGGACGTGTTGGCCACCGTGACGGTCGTTCCCACGGGCACACCGTCGTCCATTCCATCCGACGGGATCACCTCGCAGGTGATCAGGTCGCCCCCGGAGAACTCTTCGGCAAACGCCGGTCCGGGCGTACCCACAGCCTCGCCGTTCAAGTACCACTGATACCGCGACGCATCGGGCTCATCGGGCCCATCGGGGTCGACGAATCCGGTGTAGCTGCAGATCAGCACGTCGCCCGTTGACACCACTTCGTGCGCAATGCTCACCTCGGCGACCGAGGGCGCCGAGTTGACGATGGTCGCCGGGGTCGAGACCACCGCATCGCCTTCGTCGATGCCGTCGGAGGGCGTCACCACGCAAGCAACGACATCGTCCTTGCTGAAATACACCGACGGCAACGTCGCCGAAGTCACCGGGGCCGACGCATCATTGACCGTCCACGAATACGAAAAGGTTGGCGCGTCTTCGTCCGGGTCGATGGTCAACCCCACTGCGCAGAGCAATTCATCTTCCGTGCGGGGCGGATCGGGCTCGATCGCCGCATCGACGACCACGGGAGGAGTGTTCTCGATGGTAACGGTGTCCTGTCCCACAAAGCCGGGCCCCACCGAGTCCCACGGGGTGACATCCACCCGCCACATCTCGCCTCGGGTCGAC
>JAYZVA010000177.1:0-9105 GCA_036156175.1 Myxococcota bacterium | reverse complement strand
GTGACGTTGATGCTCAACCAGGCGGGCGCGAACGGCGGAGGCTTCGCGGCGACGAACTGCACCGTCAATGCGGTGGAATCCCATGCGGAACAAAATCACGCCGATGGTCTCGGTGGTGCGGTGTTCATGGATGGGGGCATTTTGATGCTCAGCGAATCCACCATCCACGACAACGTCGGGATCAACGGCGGCGGTGGGGTGACGGTCCAGACCAACGACCTGATCCTGGCCCGCACATCCCTCGACCGCAATCAATCGTCCGGCGGACCGGGCGGGGCGCTGATGACCATCGATTCCAACGCCAGTCTTGACCGGGTCGACCTGCGCGGAAACACTGCGCTGGTCGGGGGGGGGCTGTTCATGAGCGGCCCCGGTACTCAGACAGTTCGGCACAGCGTGTTTCAGGAAAATGAGGCGTCGTTCGAGGGGGGTGGGATCTACCTCACGGGAACCATGAACGTGGAAATGCGCGCCAACACGTTTGTCGCGAACGAGACGCGGGTCACCGACTCGGTGGCTCATGCAGCCTTCACCGTGGGAAGCATCGACTTCCGCAACAACCTGTTTGTGCACGGCCGAAACGGGTTCGGGGTGGGTGCTGGAACGGCGGCGGGCCCATCGCCGGGCGTCTTTCGCCACAACAACACCTGGGGCAACGAGTCCGGCAACTACGCCAGCATCGCGGACCCAACAGGATTCGATGGCAACATCTCGGTCGACCCGCGCTTTGTCGAGTTGTCGATCGACCAAAACTTCGAGAACGATGACCTGCACCTGCAGCGCGACAGCCCATGCGTCGATGCGGGCGATCCCGAAACGGTGAGTGCCGGTGATCCGCCTCCGGCGATCGGCGCGTTCGGCGTGACCAGCATTCCCGACGAAGACGAAGACGGTGACGGGTATGCCCCAGAGGGTGGGGGCGACTGCAACGATGGCGATCCGACGGTGCATCCAGGCACCGACGAACTGTGCGGCGACGGCGTCGACAACAACTGCGACGGCGTCATCGATGAAGGGTGCCCCGACGATACCGGTGAGTTCGACGAAGACACCGGCAGGTCCGACGATACGGGCAACGCAGACTCTGCAGACGATGCCGACACCCCCGAAGTCCGGTCCGAAGACACGGGCACACAACCCGCGGGTCTGGACCGCGCATATGAGATAAACGGCTCAGGGTGCCGGTGTTCCATGACACCGGCGGTACCGCGAGGCGCGCTTGCCCTCGCATTTCCAATCCTCTTTGCAGCAGGTCGGCGACGCTCGTGAATGCCCTTCCTCCGGAAATTGCCGCGTTCGACACCGCGCAGCGAAACACCATCGAGTTGATGCGGTCGGTCGTCGGAGACCTCGCGATCGGAATGACCGAGCGAGACGTCTACGACCTCGCGATGGACCGAGCGCCCGACTTTGGGTTCTCCGGCTGGTTCGCAAAGCCAGAAGTTCGGTTCGGCGGGGCCAAATCCATGTTTCACCGCGCATCAGACAAGCGGCAACTTCGAAAAGGCACGCTCGTCGAAATCGACCTCGCGCCCGCCACAGCAAACGCGTTCGGCGACTTCGCCACCGGGTTCAGTTTCCAAAGCGACGAAGAGCCAACGGTGGTGACCGAGGCTCGGGAAGCATGCCGTGCCTTGTGCGGCTTTGCGTCTCGATTCAAGACGGTTGGAGAGCTCTTTGTGTTTGTGGAGAGTTGGGCCAACAACCACCGAGTGAGCCTCGGAGGTGCGCGTTCCGTGGGCCACATGGTTCCGCTATGCGAGGGTGCGTTCGCGACGGCCTGGCCGCAGTCCGCACGGATGGCCGTGTTCCTGCGACGGTGCCAAGTCCACTTCTTGAACCCACGCAGGGTGATCGGGATTTACGCGCTGAGTCCACGCGTGGTCGCGGGTGGAGACGCCATGTGCTTCGAGGAAATGGTGTACATCGAAGGCGATGTCAAGCGGGTTCTTGGCCGCGACTCGGAAGCCGAGATCGGCACGCTTTAGACGGCAAGCGCGTCAATGAGGGTGCGATGCCGTTCGGCGTCGTCCACGCCCTCAAATCGAAGGCCGTACAGTCGGTACCCCTCGCCAGCGGAGAGATCGGCGACCCGCGCGTGCACGTCCATTGGCTCTTCGCCGGCAACGCCCAGCCGAATGGTGATTTCACCGCTCTCCACAAAAATCAACTTGAAGTCGTCCGGGACGCTGAAGCTGAGCCCGTCGATGGCCAGCTCGACCAGCCGCACCGGTTCGGTCAACAGCGAAATGGCCGGGCCGTTGCTCGGAATCAACTGCACGATTTGACCAGCGGATGCGGCAGGCTGTTCGGATCGGGCCTCGGACTCGGACCAGTTGTCGATGAATCCCAGCAACAAGCCGTGCTGACTGCGCTCCGGCACCGGAACCCCTGCGCGGATCACCGATGCTTGGAAGGTGTAGTACTTCGACTCCACGGCAAGCCAGATTCGGGCGTCCTCCCCACCAACGAACCGCCGGTCTGCAGCGGTGACGACCAGGCCGCCCCGCTCGACACGCACCACCTGACCACGAATCCACCCCTCACCCCGGACCTGAATTTCACAGGCCTGGCGGTGCTGAGCAGCTTCTTCGAGAATTCTACGGGGGTCCATGGCAACTCTTGGTGATTAGAACGTGTAATCGATGATTGGTTTTCCGGCTCCACTACGGCTAAACCCACCAGACTTTAGGACCCATTTATGCTCATTGCGCACATCACTGACCTTCATGTCCAAGCATCGCCGCGGCTTCGCGACCTGACCGGAAAACGGATCGTTGGCACGGCGAACCTGTATTTGCTGGGGCGTCGGTCCAAGTTCTCGCCATCGGCACAAGCCGCAGCCGTCCAAGCGGTGGTGGACAAACAACCCGATGCTGTGGTCTTCACCGGCGACCTCACTGCCCAGTCGCTGGACGCAGAGTTTTCCGCTGCCCGACGGTTGATCGATCCCATCCTGAGCCGATTCCCAACCGTCATGATCCCGGGCAACCACGACACCTACGTCCGCGAACGCACGCCTGGTGCACGCATGCGGGAACTGTTCGGCGAATGGATGGGCGACGGAATGCCCAACCTACAGCGCGTGGGAAACGTTGCCTTCCTGAGCCTCGAGACCTGTCGATGTCACCCGCTCTCCAGCGGATACACGCCCGAAGCCCAGCTTTCGGTGGCCAAGGACCTGCTCGCTGGCAACGATGCGGCCTACACGTTTCTCTGCATTCACTACCCGTTGCTTGGACGGCACGGGGAGCCGTATGGACCGGCGACCCGGGCGCTGTCAAACGCCGAGACGGTGCGCGCTTTTGTGGGCGAGACGCCCGGCATTGATGCCATTGTTCACGGGCACGAGCACCACGGATTCCGAACCCAGATTGAGGGCCCCGATCGCACCGTCGACATCCTCAATCCGGGCGCCAGCGGCTACGCCCACCTTCCCGCCCAAGATCGAACGGCGCACCTGTGTTTTTACACGGTCGATGGCGGGAACCTGACCGATGTCGAGCGGCTCCGTTACGACGGCCAGCAGTTCGTTGCCGAACCGGGCGGAGCGTTCGCAACCGGACGGTGAGCGTCAGCTGTGCAGCCGAATCACTGCGCCGGGCGTGTCCAACACCCGCGCTTCGTGCTCGGCAATCGCAGCGACCCGCTCTTGCACCTCATCGCGGGACACCTGCGTCGCGGCCAAGTCCAAGTAGGTCTGATGATGGCGCGCTTCGCTGGCCAGCAGGCCCGCATACATTTGGGCCAAGACCGGGTCCTGCAACGACTCGGACAACAGCTTCATCCGCTCGCAGGAACGCGCCTCGATGAACGCACAGCACACCATGGTATCGACGAAACGGTGCGGTTCGTCTTTTCGAATCGCCTTGTACAACTCGCCCCCATACGTAGAGGGCTGAAGCTTCTGAAACACCTCACCCCGCTCGTGGATCAACCCCACGACGTGTTCAAAGTGGCGCAACTCCTCCCGAGCCAACTCGGAGAGTGGAATCAGAAGCTCGGGTCGGTACTGGTACCGAAAAATGAGGTTCATCGCGGTGGACGCCGCTTTTTTTTCACAATGAGCATGGTCCAAGAGAATGGTGCTCATGTTGTCGAGTGCTTCCGGCAGCCAGTCGGGCCGGGTTTCCGAGATCAATCGCAGCATGGCGACCTCCAGCCGAGTCGGAAGCTTGGACTTCCATGCGACACCACACCTGCGGCGCCGCGCTCTCCGTTTAACCATGCACGCGGTGGACAGGACAGGGGTCGGTCGGCCTTTTCTTCACTTCCGCACCGCTGCGTGGAGGCTACGCTCGCAGCTGGGCCAAGCTCACCAGAGAACCCAGTCGGTGCCGGTACCGTTCGGCTCTTCCGACCGATGATGCCGAGACCGGTCGCTGAGCCTGCGCATGAGACGCGGCGTGCACGAGGCGCTGGATCTGCTCGAGGTCGCACCCATCGGCGCGCCAGTCGCGCCCCAAATGGTCGAACATCGCTCTCGCAACCGATTGGGGATCGGCAACCATTGCCTCGTACTCCACGGTGTAAACCTCAAGCGGAAGCACTGCAGACCAATGCTTCATCAGTCGGTCGTACTCGCAGTAAAACGACTTGAGGGCATCGAGTTGCGTCGAAAAGGCGTAGCGCGACCCGCCAAAATGCTGAAAGAAACACGCCAGACACGTATCCAACGGATCCCGAACCGCGTGGATCACCTTCGCTCCCGGCGTCAGCACAGCGGCAAGACCCAAGTGCATGAAGTTGTTCGAAAATCGATCGACAACCAAGGGTGCAACCGCTGCACGACGCAGGCTATCCATCCGCGCGGTCGCCAGCGCGTTGACCAACGGTGCTGTGAGGCCGCGCACCAACTCCGGATAGGGTCGATCGTCGTCGATGTAGTGCGGCAGTCCACCTGCGATGGTGGAGAAATCATCCAGCTCCCCGGCGCTGTGGATGTCGGGGTGCTGCGCCAGCATTTGGTCAATGACGCTCACGCCCGCTCGGGGCATGCCCACCACCAAAACGCTGCCCGAGGTGTCGACCTCCGGCTTGGGAATGGATGCGAACAGCTCGGGCGTGAAGACTTCGACCAACGAATCGACGAACCGCCGATGGGCCTCTGCGTCGTAACGGTTGCCCTGAGCCACATTCGCCTGTTGATAGGCCTCGAAGGCGGCATCAACCTCGCCCATCGCGTCCAACAAGTCGCCCTCAGCGAACCGCAGTGCGGCCTCTGTTGCCTTTGCAACGCCGGGCCGAATCGCTCTGCGAACAACGGGGAGGGCTTGATTGGGTTGGCTGCCGTGTTGGCTCAATGCGGCATAGCTGATGGCCACCTTGGGATGAGGCACGACGGCCGAAATGAAGGGACGGAGCACCCGGAGGCCCACCTCGACCTCCTGACGACGCTCCAAGGCTGCCGCCAGCCCCGCGTTCGCGCTTTCGTGTTCAGGGTCGCGCTGCAAAGCCTCTCGAAACCGGTCCTCGGCGCGGATGGGGAACCCGTGGTTCAACAAATGCCACCCCTCTTGGGCGCGGAGGGACGCATTCGACGGATCGAGTGCAACGGCGCGCCCGTACGCCGCCGACGCTTCTCGCGCGTTTCCTTGTTGCTCATGCGCTTGGGCGAGATTGGCGTGAAAGAGCGGGTCGTGTTCGTTGAGTTGGATGGCCGTTTGAAAACACTGCGCGGCCGCAGCAGGATTGCCCTTGGCCAAACGGGCCAAGCCCAAATGGTTGAACCCCTCGGCATCGCCTGGATGCTTCTCAACGTGCACTTCGTACACCCGTTCCGCTTCTGCGAAGTTTCGAAGGTCGAGGAGGCAGCGACCGAGGTTGAACCGGGCGCCCACATTTTCCGGGTCCGCCGCAATCACCTGACGCAGATGCGGCATGGCCTCAGCGTGGCGGCCGCGGGCAAGCAAACACATGGCCAATGCGTCGCGCGCCTCCGAATCCCGAGGGTCATGGGCCACGGCAAAGCGCAGGTGACGGATGGCCGACTCGTGGTCGCCGGCCTGCTGTTGGAGCAAACCGGCCATCAAGTGGGCCATGGGATGGTTGGGGACGTGCTCCAGCACAGCCTCGCATGCAGCGAGGGCTCGGACCGAGTCTCCGGCACGAAACGCGGTTCGTGCGGCTTGCAGGGCGACCAAAATTGGGTTGTTCTTATCCATGATCCGCGTATCGTACGGCCACGGGAAACCTTGAGGGCGATTTCAGGAGCGGCGGTCGTACCGCAAGAACAATTCGTCCCCCACTCGCTCGAGGTCCGCGAGTCGAAAGTTCCGAATCCCGTCCGGTGTGAATCCGGCTCCGTCGGCCAAACTTGGGGCGCCCACACCCCCGATGATGCGCGGCGCGAGGGTCATGTAGATCGTATCGACGCGGTCGGCCGCCACGAGTTGGAAAATCAGGTCCCCGCCGCCCTCGACGAGGACCGACTTGCACCCCATTCGCTCGAGGTGGTCCAACACATCGACCGGCGTTTGGGCCGGATAGCAGGTCGCCCCCCGGGCGCGATGGGCGTCCGCATCGAGGCCAGGACCGAAGACGGCCAGTTCCGCGTCAACGTCGGGCCACTCGTCGCTGATTTGGTCCGCGATCCCGCGCCGGGTCAGCACGGCGTTGATCAGCGGCCGCCGGACGCCTTCTCTCCGAAGCGCCAACGGTTCAATGATGGGATGCGGCCCCATGCGGTAGGTCTGGCCGCCGATAAAAACCGCGTCCGCCTGGGCGCGAAAGAGCCCCATGCGGCGGCGGTCTTCGTCCGATGCCACGTTGAAGTGATGATCGCCCACGGTCCCAATGCGTCCGTCCAGGCTGACTGCGGTGTTGGTGAAAATCCTCATGTCGTCACGTAATCGGCTGGTGTGCGGCTGCAACGGACGCTGACCCCATCGCAATGCGGCATGTCTCTCGGATGCTTGGTCACCTTGACGTCCACTTGGTCGACTGGAAAGCCGGTGCAGATGACCTCCGCAACGGACTCGGCGATGGCCTCAATCAAGCGCCACTCGCGCGCCCCGACCAAGCCTTGAATGGCTTGGTCCACCACGGCGTAGTCCACAATCGATTGCGCCCGGTCGTCCCGACCGCTCGCCCGCCAGTCCGTCCGCGCGTCGAAATCAACGCGGATCGTCTGCGGCGTGCTTCGCTCCTCCGCTCCAAATCCCACTCGTGCTTGGTAGGTCATTCCGTGTCCGCTCACCCAATCCGGCATGTTGTCCTCCGCTCCGCTTCCTAAATCGACTCCGTCAACCTTGCCACGATGCGTGTCGGCGCGACTGTAACGAAAATCCGGCGCCTTGTATTCCCGGTATAGGGAGCCTTTTTTGAGTCGCATCGCCGCTCGCGATGGGCCGACGGATGCCCGCGTGGAGTACACTGAAGTCATGACCACTCGACGAGTTGGAATCCTGACTGGTGGTGGCGATGCCCCCGGCCTGAACGCCGTGATCCGAGCCGTGGTCAAGTACGCGGTTGGAACCCTGCAATGGCAGCTCATTGGCATCGAAGACTCGTTCAATGGCTTGCTCGAGTCACCCCGTCGACTGCGCGACCTCACCCCCCGCGCCTGCCAGGGTCTGCTGCATCGGGGCGGCACGGTCCTCGGCACCACAAACCGAGGGGATCCCTTTTCTTTTCCGACCCCAAGCGGTGCCCGCATCGATCGGTCGGCGGAACTCGCCGCAGCCATCCGTGAAGAGTCTCTCGAAGGGCTGATTGTCATTGGCGGAGATGGAACCCAAGCGATTGGCTTGCGGCTGATGGACGAACACGGCATCCCCGTCGTGGGTGTGCCCAAGACAATCGACAACGACCTGAGCGCGACGGACCTGACGTTTGGATTCATTTCAGCAGTGGAGACAGCCACCGACGCGCTCGATCGACTCCACACCACGGCGGAATCTCACGACCGAGTGATGCTGCTGGAGGTGATGGGCCGCGATGCGGGATGGATCGCCCTATGGGCCGGGGTCGCGGGAGGCGCCGACTGCATCGCGATTCCCGAAATACCGTACGATCCCGATCGCTTCGCCGACAAAATTCGTTCGCGGCGGATGAAGGGGCGGCACTTCACCATTGTCGTGGTCGCGGAGGGTGCAATTCCCGCCCAGGGAAACCCCCTGCCGACACACGTTCCCCACGGCAAGGGAACCCTGCGCAAGGCGGGAGCGGCGGATACCTTGGCTCGGTTGCTCACCGAGCGAATCGACGTCGAGACGCGCACAACGGTGCTGGGGCACCTTCAGCTGGGCGGAAGCCCAACGGCCTTCGACCGGGTCCTCGCAACCCAGTTTGGGACCAAGGCCGTGGAACTCGTCCGGGCTGACCGATGGGGTGAAATGGTTCGACTGGACGCTGGAGTTGTGTCCAGCGTCCCGATTCGCGAGGCCGTGGACACCTACCGAACCATCGAACCCTCCGATCCGCTCATCGCCGCTGCCCGTGCGGTGGGTATTGAGTTTGGCGATGCTTCCGCGGCAACCGAACTCAACCTCGAATGAGCTTTGCGTAGCGCACCAACTCGGTCCCGAGAGCGTGCAGATCGCGCTCGAGCCCGGGCATGACAACCGTTCCGTCTTCCGAGAATGCGTCCTGCGCGCGCGGGATGCTGACTTCGGCTGGAATGACCCAACCGTTCATCCATCGGCAGATGTGACGGGTGTGGTTCAGCGTGTTCATTGCGCCCGCCTCGCCCCGCGCCGTCGCCAGCAGACCGACCAGCTTGTCCCGAATGGCATCGGGACCCAACAGGTCCAAGGCGTTCTTCAGCACGCCCGTGAGGGAGCCGTGGTAGTTCGGTGAGCCAATGAGCAAACCGTCCGCCCAATCCACCGCGTCCATGAACCTGACGGCATCGCCCGGATAGCTCCGCTCATCGTCTCTTCCGTCGCAGTAGGGCAACGAAAGACCCCCGAGATCGATGGTGCGCACCTCCGCACCAGCCGACGCCGCGGCATCGGAAGCAAGCGCCAGCGCTCGGGCGGTGGTGGAGTCGGGACGAATGGAGCCGCAAATGGAGAGGATGTTCATGCCAGCGTCGTATCCCATTGCCTTCACTCGGGTCGGCAATGCTCTCGAAGTTCCAGCAAATAACGCTCAACGAACGCT
>JAYZVA010000176.1:0-10143 GCA_036156175.1 Myxococcota bacterium | reverse complement strand
ACGGTGGTCCACCCCCCACCAAACCCCGTATCCCCCCCGGGGGCCCCCCACCCCCCACCCACCGCCACGGCTCCCGCTCGGCTGGGGTGCTTTCACACCGGAGCGTCAGGGGAACGATGCGTGTGCTTCGCGCCACATTCCAGGGCCACGGTCGTTCAACTCAAACGGACCCACCCGATACCGGATCAAGCGCAGGCACGGGTGACCCACCGCCGCGGTCATGCGGCGGACTTGCCGGTTCATGCCTTCCCGGATCTCCAGGTTGAGCCACGCCGTCGGCACGGTCTTTCGAAATCGCACGGGCGGGTCTCGGTCCCAGACATTGGGGGGTTCGATGATGGCCACGGTGGCCGGTTGGGTGCGTCCGCCCTTGATGGTCACGCCCGTCCGCAGCCGCTGCAGGGCGGCTTCGTCGGGCACGCGCTCCACCTGCACCCAGTAGCCCTTGGTCTTGCCGGCTGAGGGGTGCGCGATGGCGTGCTGAAGCTTGCCGTCGTCGGTCAGCACCAGAAGGCCCTCGCTGTCGCGGTCGAGCCGCCCCGCGGCGTATACACCGGGAACATTCACGTAGTCGGCGAGCGTCGGACGCCCCTCCGGGTCGGTGAAGGTGCTCAACACGCCATAGGGCTTGTTGAGCAGGAGCGTGCGGGCCACCGACCCGCCCTACTCGTACTCGCTGTCGTCGGCGGCGCTGGAGCACCCGGGGTCTTCGGCATCCACTTCGCCGTCGCTGTCGTTGTCGATGCCGTCGTTGCACTGCGGGCCGTCGGGATCGGTGCCGTCGTCCTCGTACTCCACGGTGATGCCCGTGCAGACGGGGTCGTCGAGGTCGGTCCAGCCGTCGCCATCGTTGTCTTCGGTGTCGTTGCACTCCGTGGAGGGATCCTCCTCGTCGTCGTCGTCGCCGGAGCCGCATCCGGGGTCGTCGGCATCGGTGAAGCCGTCGCCGTCGTTGTCGTCTCCGTCGGAACACTCGTAGTCGGTGTCCAGTCCGCCGTCTTCGAAGAAGTCGAACTCGCTGGTGCAGTCGGTGTCCATCAGGTCGATCCAGCCGTCGCCGTCGTTGTCGAGCCCATCGACGCACTCGCCGGTGTGGTCTTCGTCCATGTCAAGCGGGCCGCTGCACCCCGGATCGGAGGCATCCTTCAGGGTGTCGACGTCGTTGTCGAACCCGTCGTTGCAGCCAAACTCGTAGCGGAATCCGGACTCCTCGGCGGTCCACATGCAGTCCGGGTCGTCGCCGTCGGTCCAGCCGTCGGCGTCGTTGTCGATGCCATCGGCGCAGTTGACGTCAGGGCCGCGGGCTTCGTCTTCGCTGTCGTCGATGGCCGCCAAGCAGTCGATGTCTTCGGCATCAACGGCGCCATCTCCGTCGTTGTCGACCCCATCGTTGCACTCGAATCGGGCATCGGTGCCGCCGTCTTCGGTGCCGTAGCTTGCGCAATCGATGTCATCGGAGTCGACCCATCCATCGCCGTCGTCGTCGGAGCCGTTCATGCACTCAATCGCATCGCCGTCTTCGACGGTGTCCCAGGCGTCCACGCACGCTTCGTCGAGGAAGTCGAGCACGAAGTTGCCGTCGTTGTCGATGCCGTCGTTGCACTCGGTGGTGCCAAAGCCAGACTCGGCCGAACCGGTCACGCAGTCGGGATCGTCTCCGTCGGTCCACCCGTCGCCGTCGTCGTCTTCTCCGTCCTCGCACGAGAACGCGACTTCGGCGTCGTCGAAGGCATCGGTGCACTGCAGGTCGTCTGCATCGATGTCGCCGTCGCCGTCGTCGTCGATGCCGTTGTTGCATTCGCCGGTCGTGAACCCGGTTTCATCGCCGGTGTCGGCGCAGTCGGGGTCAAACTCATCGGCCCAGCCGTCGTCGTCGTTGTCGGCGCCGTCGACGCAATCATCGGCGGTTCCCTCAACGGTGTCCCAGGCATCCGCGCAGTCGGGGTCATCGGCGTCTTCGAGGATGTCCTCCGCAATGTCGTTGTTGACGCCGTCGTTGCACTCGGTGTCGCCGTAGCCCAGCTCCTCATCGCCGAACGCGCAGTCGGGATCGGCCGCGTCGGTCCACCCGTCCTCATCGTTGTCGATGCCGTCGTTGCACTCGGTCACCGGCTCGCCGGTCTCTGTCAGGTCGAAGGCGCTCTCGCACCCCGGGTCGTCAATGTCGATGAGGCCGTCGCCGTCGTTGTCGACCAAGTCGTTGCAGTAGTAGACCGACCCCGTCAGGTCTTCGGCGTCATCCGGGCTGGTGCAGTCCGGATCGTCCAAGTCGACCCACCCGTCGCCGTCGTTGTCCTCTTCGTCGACGCAGCTTGCGCCGCCTTCGTGCATGTCCAGCGCGCTGGAGCAGTGCGGGTCGAAGCGGTCGACGACGCCATCGGAGTCGTCGTCGATGTTGTTGTTGCACGCGACATCCGCCGAGGAGAACCCGACCTCTTCGATGCCCGTTGCGCAGTCTGGATCTTCCTCGTCGGGCCATCCGTCGGCGTCGTCATCGAGTCCGTTCTCGCAGCCGGTGGATTCGCTCTCGCCGTGGGCGCTCTCGCAGACCGTGTCCATCAGGTCGATGGTGCCGTCGCCGTCGTTGTCGATCAGGTCGTTGCACTCGGTGCCCAGCAGGGACGTTTCGTACTCGCCCGTGTCGCAGTCGGGGTCGTCGGCATCGACCCATCCGTCGCCGTCGTTGTCTTCGCCATCGTCGCAGGGAAGGGCTTCGTCGTCGTCGTAGGGGTCATCGGCGCACCCGGTGTCGGCGCGGTCCACGAACCCGTCGCCATCGTTGTCGATGCCGTCGTTGCACTGGGTGGAGCCGTATCCAACCTCATCGGTCCCGCCGTCGGCGCAGTCGGGGTCTTCGTCGTCGGTCCACCCATCGCCGTCGTTGTCGGTCTCGTCGTCGCAGTAGGTCCCTTCGAGGTCATCGGTCGCATCGATGCAGTCGGAGTCAAGAGCGTCGATGGCGCCATCGCCGTCGTTGTCCTCGCCATCGGTGCACTCGCTGATGTCGGCAAAGCCGCCCTCGTCGTCCACATCGGGGTCGCCCCCGCAGTCCGGATCCGCCAGATCGGCCCAGCCGTCGCCGTCGTTGTCTTCCCCATCGGCGCACAAGTTCGCCTCGGTGTCGTCGGTCGCCTCGGCGCAACCGGAGTCTTCGCTGTCGGTGGTTCCGTCGCCGTCGTTGTCCGCTCCGTCGTTGCACTCGGTGCTCCCGAATCCGTCCTCGGGGATGTCGTCGCCGCCGGTCTCGTAGCCATCGCAATCGGGATCATCGAGGTCGACGTATCCGTCTTCATCGTTGTCGATGGTGTCTTCGCACTGGGGATCCGGTGGGGGTTCGGTGACTTCTTCGTCGGCCGGGTGGGTGCAGTCGTCATCCGCCCGGTCAATCAGGCCGTCTTCATCGTTGTCGATGCCGTCGTTGCAGCCGAAGTCGGGGTTGTAGCCTCCTTCAACCGTGTCGTTCGACCACTCGGTGCAGTCGGGGTCTTCGGTGGTCCCGGTGGCGGGGTCGTAGGCGTCGGTCCAGCCGTCGCCGTCGTTGTCGATGCCGTCATCGCATTCGGGGACCTTCTCGTACTCGCCAAGGGCTTCGGTGCACTCGGTGTCGTCGCCATCGATCAGGCCGTCGCCGTCGTTGTCGATGCCGTCGTTGCACTCGGTGGTGCCGAATCCTTCTTCGCGGTCGCCATCGGCGCAGTCGGGGTCATCGGCGTCGACGTAGCCATCGCCATCATCGTCGTCTCCGTTGAGGCACGGCGTGATCGGCGTGTCCAGGAGCGCAACACCGACTTCGACCACCTGCACTTCGTCGGTGAACGTGAGGGGACCCACCACGGCGGACCGCATCATCTCGGTGTCTTCGTTCCAGCCGTGCGCGGTCAGCGTGAACGCGCTGGTGTTGGCGCCGGGTCGCAGCTCCACGCTGGGAAGGGTGTCGGGGTCGGCTCGTTCCAGGTTCACGGTCAAGATCAGGTCGATGTCCCCGTCTTCGTCGTAGTCGCGAAGGTCCATCCACTCGGTGTTGATGCGGGTGGTCTCGATGTCGTACGGCACTTCGTGGTCGACCACGACCAGGAATTCGGTCACGGCATCGCGGATGTCGGCGGCCTCGCCGGTGAACTCCAGTTGAATGGCGGAGCGTTCCGAGACGGTGGCTTCTTCGCCACAACCCACGATTGAGGAAGCGATGAGGAGCGGAAAGATGGGCATGGGTCGTCTCATGGAAGCGTGATCAGGATGTCGCCAGCAGGGCTGGTCGGGGTGGAAGTTGAGCCGCCGCCGCCGCCGAGTGTGATGGCGGCAATGGCTCCACTGGCGGCGATGCCGCCAACGGCGGTGTAAAAGAGCCAGTGCTTGTAGAAGGGCTGCCCTTTGGCGAGCACGGATGGTGCTTCACCCCCCTTGGGTCGGAGCTTTGCGCGGTAGAGCGCGGTGCCTTTGATGGGCACCTCGACGGTTTGTTCGATCGTCTTTCGGTCCTCGGCCGAAATGACCAGCGCGTAGCGTCCCCGCTCCACCGGTCCGAACCGGTAGGTGCTCTGGCCGCCAAACTGCATGCCCTGGATGCTCAGCTCGGAGTCTTTCATGCCGGTCCGAACGGTGAGCGGGACGCCCCGCTTGGGCAGCCGGGCTTCGATCTCGCCCTTGGAACCGTCGGTGGTATCGAACCGACGAAACACCGATGCATAGCCCCGCTTCATGATTTGAACCGAGTGCGCACCCGCTTCGACTTCTTCCAGCGCGAGCGGTGTGGTGCCGACTTCCCGACCGTCGAGCAGCACGGTGGCACCGCGCGGACGTGAAATCACCGAAACAAGGCCTGCAGAACTCTGCAGCTGCGCGGTGATCAAGAGGTTCTTCCCGGGCAAGAACTCGAATCGCCCCTTCTCGGTCTCGTGCCCTGGTGCGGACAAGGTGTAGGCGTAGGTCCCTGCTTTCAGGTCTTTGAGGCGAACCGGTGTGTTGAAGGTTTCTTTGCTCTTGTTCAGCTTGAGTTCGGCCCCGCTGGGCTCGACCAGAAACTCGACGGAGCCCTTGCCCGCGAACAACCGGGCGGTGACGGATGTCGTCTGGTTCTGCCGGATGTGGATTTTTCGCACGTAGGGCTCGAACCCGTCCTTGAGCACGCGGATGGTGTACGTGCCGACCGCGATTTCTTCATTCAGGGGGGCGTCGCCGACCTCGTCGATGCCCAGGTACACGCTGGCCGCGCCTTGGTCGGTGCTCACCTTGAGCGTCCCGGTCTCGTCATCGGCCAAAGCCGCGACCGAGAACGCCGAGAGCCATCCGAGCAGGACCGCGTGGAACAGTGTCTGTAGTGTGGTTCGAACCGTCATCTGGACTGGCCCTCCAATCCACCGCAGCGTAGCAGAGGGGTCGCCCATGCGCGAGGGTCGTTTTTAGGCCGAGATGCGGGCGTCGCCGTCCCGTCGGGTGACGCCTTGGGAGTCGAGCCACTCGAGAAGGGGAATTGCGGTGCGCCGACTCTGCCCGGTCATGGTCTTGAAGTCCGCTGGGGTGAGGCGCGCGGTGTGGGTAAAGAACGCCCGAACATCGTGCACCAAACCGTTCAGGTGTTCGGCGCCCACGACCCGCTCGCCAATCCGCTGGGCCTCTCCTTGGTCGAGAAGCAGCTGAACCAGGCCGTCCAGTTTCTGGATCAGATCATCGAACTTGGCGCCTTGCAGGCCGGCTTGGGCGAGCTCTGCGATCATGGCCTTCCGCGCGGCTTGTTGGGCGTCGTTCAGCTCGACTGCAAACGAGGGCAATCGAACGGTTGGTCCGCTGGCGGCGAGCCGCCCCGCCTCGCACAGGTGCCCGATCAGCGCATCGTAGCCCTGCGGGGACAGGGCCGCGGCAAGGCCGGTGTGCAGCGCCCGGCGCGGGGCGCCGGGAGCGAGCGGGTGGGCGTTGTGCCACGCCGTGAGTGCGGCGACCACGTGCGCGTCGAGGCGCTCAACCCACTCCGGGTGAATCCAGCGGTCGCCCAGGTTTACGCCCCCATCGATGCCGCGCAGCCGCGCCTGGGCGGGGGTCAGACCCGCCACTCCCGCTCGGCGAAGAATGACGGATGGGTCCCCTGCATGGAGCGCTGCCAAGTCCGCCGCAATGGCGGTGTGGTGCTTGCGGCGCGCCCGCGGCGCCCAGGGGTCGAGCACTACGCCGCCCCCCAACGTCTGCAGGGGCGATTCTCGGCGGATGACAAACCGGTCGCCCGGAAGCGCGATGATCGGCGACTCGGTGCGAAGTTGCACCCACTGGGTGCGCCCCGGGTCCAGCGCCTCGCTTCCAATCGGATCGGCGACCGCAAGCACTTCGGCGGTCCCCAAGCTCAGGCGGACGTGCCCCCCCGAGGGGACGGTGGGCGCGTCTGGCAACACCGTGATTTGAACGTCCATCACAGAGGTCGGTGCCAGGTCCGCATCCGACACCACCACCATGCCGCGGGCGAGGTCGTCGCGTTCGACGCCGGCCAGGTTGACCGCGACCCGCTGCCCGGCTTGGGCAGACGGGACGGACTCGGAGTGCACCTGGAGGCCGCGGACCCGGGAGGCGATTCCGAGCGGCTGGACCCACACGGCACTGCCATCCTTGAGATCCTGTCCACGGGCGGTCCCGGTGACGACGGTTCCGAACCCGCGTTGAATGAAGCAGCGATCGATGGGCAATCGAAACGGCCGACCATCGGGCGCATCGTTGGCTGCGGAGTCGACATGGTCGGCGAGGTGCCCGCGGATTTCATCGAGGCCGAAGGGCGACTCACCCAGTCCAGTTCGCACCACGGGCGCGCCCTCGAGGAACGTGCCCGCCACCGTTTCCTCGATGTCCAGTTCGGCAAAGTCCCGCGTCTCGTCGTCGACGAGGTCGCATTTTGTGAGGGCAACGAAACCCCGCGTGACCCCCAACAGACTCAGAATGGCCAGGTGCTCGCGCGTCTGCGGCATCACCCCTTCGTTGGCGGCCACCACCAAGATGACCACGTCCAACCCGGTGGCGCCCGCGATCATGGTTCGGACCAATTTCTCGTGCCCCGGAACATCCACGAAGGCCGCGCTTCGGCCATCCGGAAGCGCGAGCGATGTGAATCCCAAGGCGATCGTGATGCCCCGCTCTCGCTCTTCCGGGAGGCGGTCGAGGTCCACGCCGGTCAGCGCCCGAACGAGCGACGTCTTGCCGTGGTCGATGTGGCCCGCTGTGCCGACGATGAGGTGTTGACCGGCCATGGCGTCAGCTGCTGGTCAGGCGGCGAAACACCTCTTCGAGGTTGCTCTGGGCTCGCGACAGCTCCAGCATGACCAACCCGTGCTTGTTGGCAAAGTGAAACAGGTCCTCGCGGAGATCGCGGCGGGCCAGCAACTCGTAGCGGAAGTGAGACGGGTGTTCCGGCTGGAGTTTGGACAACTCCGTGATCCCGTCCACCTTCGACAAGTCCACCGTGAGCGCGCGCGCATCGGGCTTGACGGTCCCGGGAGCAAAGGTCACCTGCACCAACAGGCCCCCTTGCTCCTTTGCCGTGACCGCGTCGGTTCGACCGTCGGCCACGATGCGTCCTTGATGGATGATCAACACCCGGTCGCACGTGGCTTGCACTTCGCTCAAGATGTGGGTGGAGAGCAACACGGTTTTCCGTCGGCCAATCTCCCGAATCAGGTTGCGAATCTCCACGATCTGGTTTGGGTCCAAGCCCGTGGTGGGCTCGTCGAGGATCAAGATGCTGGGGTTGTGAAGGAGGGCCTGGGCGAGCCCCACGCGCTGGCGGTACCCTTTCGACAACGCCCCGATCTTTTGCCCCATGCGGCCGGTGATGCCGCACTGGACGGCCACGCGTTCAATGGCTTTGGCCCGCTCGGCCGCCCCGAGCTGGCGAATGTCACCGATGTACTGCAGGTACTCGTGGACGCTCATGTCGGGGTAGATGGGCGCGTTCTCCGGCAGGTACCCAATCCGTTTCGCTGCCAGTCGGGGTTGGCCCACCGTATCGTGGCCCTCGATGGTGGCGCTCCCGGCAGACGGCGCCATGAATCCGGTCAGGATCCGCATCGTGGTTGTTTTTCCGGCACCGTTGGGCCCCAAAAACCCCACCACTTCGCCGTGCCCCACTTCAAAGTCGATGCCCCGGACCGCGACGTGGCTCCCGTAAGACTTGTGCAGATCGTGAACCGCAATCGCGGGCATGGCGTCTCCCTGTGGCAACAATATGACACCTAATCGTCCCGTGCGGGGTTGGCCCATCGAGGGGCATGAGGCTATCGGCCTGCTGAATCCATCGGGGAAGCGCATGTCACGGGTCGAATACAAACTGCTGAAGCACATGGCGCGGTGCAGCAAGGAACACCGCTTGCTGGAGCCGGGTGACAAGGTCATGGCCTGCATGTCTGGCGGCAAAGACTCTTACGTGATGCTCCACCTGCTGCGGAAGCTGCAAGAACGGGTTCCGTTTGAGTTCGAGATCGTGGCGGTCAACCTCGACCAAGGCCACCCGGGGTTCCCCGGTCACGTCCTGGAGGGCTACCTCCAAGAGCAGGGGTACGACTACCGCATGATCACGAAGGACACCTACTCCATCGTGACCGAGAAGATTCCGGAAGGAAACACCTACTGCTCGTTGTGTTCCCGGCTGCGCCGCGGCATTCTCTACAACGCCGCCGTCGAGCTGGGCTGCACGAAGATCGCGCTGGGGCATCACCGCGACGACATCATCGAGACGCTGATGCTGAACCTGCTGTATTCCGGGCAACTGAAAGCCATGCCCGTCCGGCTTCGAAGCCAAGATGGACGGAACACGGTCATCCGGCCGCTCGGCTACTGCGCGGAAGAAGACGTCGCTGCCTACGCGGATGAGCTGCAGTTTCCGATCATTCCGTGCGACCTCTGCGGCTCTCAGGACAACATGCAGCGCCAAAAGGTCAAGCGGTTGCTGGGCCAGCTGCACGATGAAAACCCGAAGGTCAAAGGCAACATGATGGCCGCGATTCGCAACGTGAGCCCCAGCCACCTGATGGACCCGGCGCTCCGGGAGCTGGCGGGCCTCGATCCCGTGACCGGCCACCAATAAGCCGGTGCCGATCCACCCCTGGTCGTTTCGACGGTGGTGATTAGCGTTTCAATCGGCGACACTGTGCATGCAGGAGCGGTTTGGTGGCACCTTCTCGACAACGCATCGACGACTCGGGCAAGCAATACCGCGAGCGCCCCCCGGTGGCGGCAGCCCGCGAGACCGCCGATGAGCGCACCGCCGTCGAGGCCGCGGCCTCGCCGATTCGCCAGCAGTTGCAAGCGCAATACGGTCGAACGGAAGTTGACCACGCCATTGGTGGTCACGACCAGTCGCCCTTTGGAACCTTCATTTTGGCCGAGTGGGCCATGGGGACTGCGGGGTTGGGAAGCCTGACGGATTCGTCGCCGGAAGCCGGTGCACGGGTCCACAGCATGCTTCAGTCCGACGCCTGGGCTGACGCGAGTGCCGGGATCATCAGCCGATACGCATCGTCTCCAGAGCCCACCCATGCTCACCTCGCCGTCGAGTTGATTCGACGCAGCCGGGGCCAGCGCTTGCCCGCGGACGTTGCGGCCCGCCTCGGGGCGGCACTCGGTGTCGACATCTCCGATGCGGTGATTCACACCGACGCCGCCGCTGCGGACGCCGCCAAGGCGGTCAATGCCCATGCCTTCGCGACGGGCAAGGACGTGTTCTTCGCGGCGGGTCAGTACCGCCCCGGAACCCGTCAGGGCGACGAGCTGCTCGCACACGAGCTGACCCACGTGATCCAAGACGCGGAAGGCAGGATTCCGGGGGCGTCCGGTCCCGGGTTGTCGGTGTCCACGCCCAACCAATCCCACGAGCGCGAGGCCGAGCGCGCCGGGAGGGAAGCGGTGGATCGGCTGCACGGCGCCGCCCCAGTGGCGGCGCTCAATGTGGAGGGCTCAGCGGTGGCGGAAGCCGTTGAAGACCGGGCGACCAGCAGCGTTGATGCCGACGGCGTGGTGAGCCGCGACGCGGCGGGCCCGGCCCCCACCGAGACCCCCGAAGAGATCATCGCACGGTTCACGAACTACGCTGGGCTGAACCTGATGGAGGACAAGCTCGGTGCCCACTTGCTGGGGCTGTTGCCGCACCACGTTGACTTGGTCGACCGCACCCTC
>JAYZVA010000175.1:0-6841 GCA_036156175.1 Myxococcota bacterium | reverse complement strand
GTCTTCGTTCGGGTACCCGTGTCGTCGGGGTCCGCTTCCGAGGCAGAGATGGGTCGGGCGGAAGAGCTGATCTCCTGGGCCAACGACCACGACGTGGGCGTGGTGGATTTGTCGGGTCTCCCAGTGGAGAATCGCCACTTTCGGGATGGAAAACACCTCAACAAACGCGGGCGTGCGCTGTTCACCGACGCCCTGGCGGAGGCGCTTGACGGGTTGGGGGTGTTTGGTCAGGGTCCCCTGGAAGAAGCCCGCATTCCCCTTGCTGCGCCCACAATCTCTCGCGCGGCGGCCCCCCCCATGTTGGCACCGGTCCAGCCGTCCGATCTCGAACCGATGGAGGGGTGCGTTCGGTCTGTGCAGCGCGCGGACTTGGCCCCGTACGGTGCGGGCTCGTTGGCCCGCAAGCGATTGTGGAACGCGAGTCCGCTCCGATACCGCTTGGATGGGGAGCTGCAGGAGCTGAAGCCCGGTCGGATTGTGAAGTCGACCTGCTCTGGAGTCGCACTCAATGGAGACCGGCTCTTGGTGGCCGGAATGTCCGGCCCCATCGAGTTGGTTCTTGCTCCGGGTGCACCGTTGTCCCTCGAGGGAAAGCGGAACGTGCACTGGGTGTACCCCGACTCGCCGTTGCTCGTGACGCTGGGTGAGGAGCGGCGTGCGGCTTTGGAAGAGGCGGGCGGGCCCTTCGCATTCGATGTCGTGGTGCAGCCCCTCCGTCAGGGTGCAGCCCCGGTCGTGGTCTCGTTTGATGACGGGCCTCCCGAAGCGCTTGCGACGAGACGGGGACGACTGGTGGAGTCCGCATTCGAGGTGGGCGGACTGCCCGAGCGCCTCTCGGTTGCAAGCGATGAGCCGGCCGTCGTTCGCCTGATTCGCATTCGGGCCCCATCGGAGACCGAGGTGCTGGTCGGCGAACTGGACCGAGCGGGCGAGTCCGTCGTCCGGATGTTCGAGGGAGGGAAGACCCCCACGCGGTTTGGGCGGCCACCGCCGTCGCTGGATTCGGCCGCTCCGACCCGTGCAGGCGACGAATGGGTTTGGCGTGTGCCGCACCTGAAGCACATCAACAACTCCGCAGTGTTTCGGGCGTCGGACAAGTACAATTGTTCGCCGGTTCGGGTCGTCCACGGTGGCGACGTTCAAGCTTTTTCGTATGCGTCGTGCAACGCCATGAAGCCCGGCACGATCTGCTTTGACGGTCCCGCGGTGCGGATTCGTCCGGTGCAGCCAATCGACGCCTCGGGTTTCCGTCTCGGGTTGGACAGTTCCCGTCAGTGTCGCACGTGGACCTTCCTGTACGGTGGCGACTCGCTGACGCATGAGCTGGACGATGCGGCGCTCTCGCGGCTGCTGGCGGGCGTCGAGCAGCTGGAGTTGATGGCGGAGGTGCTGCCGTCGGCAAGCGCCACCCTGAAGGACGAGCACTGGACGGTCAGCTTGCACTCCAGCAAGGGGCGGTTGGTGAAGCGGCGGCTCGCGGTACGGGATTTCGCTGTGTCGATTCAGCGCTTTCGCCTCAACAAAGGACGCGGCCAGGACGGGCTGAAACTCGTGATCGAAGCCGACGAAGGGGCGCCCCCAATCATCGTTGGGTACGCCCTGCTGCACGAGCGCGTGCGTCCGCGGGTGGTGCCGTCAACGGACGACATCCAGTCCCTCAAGCAACGGATCCAGCAAGTGCGGCTGAAACGCAAGCCGGCGTCGGACGAGTCGGGTGGGGGCGCGCCATGACCTTCATTCAGCTTGAGTTTCTGTGGTTGATGCTGGCGGTGTTTGCCATCTATTGGTCCTTGCCCAAGCGGTGGATGCAGAACGCGTTGCTGGTGGCGGTGAGCGCCGTGTTCTACGGCTGGGTTCATCCGTGGTTCTTGATGCTGCTCTACGGAAGCGCGGTGTTGGACTACACCGTGGCGCTCCAGATGCGCGCGCGGCCGGCCCACAAGAAGCGATTTCTCATCATCAGCATGCTCGGGAATTTGGGCATGCTTGGCTACTTCAAGTACGTCGATTTCTTCATTGGCAACTTCATTGCTGTGTTCGACGCGCTTGGCGTCCAAACGAGCCTGCACACGTTGGGCGTGTTTTTGCCTGTTGGCATCAGCTTCTACACGTTTCAGACCATGTCGTACTCGATCGATGTGTACCGCGAGGAGATTGAACCCCGTCGGAACTTTCTCGATTACGTGACCTTTGTCAGCTTCTTCCCGCAGCTCGTCGCCGGTCCGGTGGAGCGGGCCAGCAATCTGCTTGCCCAAGTCGAAGCCCCCCGGCATTTCAGTTGGACCATGGTTCGGTCGGGGTTGGGGCTTGCGCTGTGGGGCGCCACCAAAAAAGTGCTGTGTGCCGACACCATCGCACCGTACGTCGACAAAGTCTTCGTGCTCAGCGACCCGTCAGGTCCCATGATCTGGGCGGCAACCTTGGGGTTTGCCATTCAAATTCTCGCCGACTTTTCAGGCTACACCGACATCGCTCGCGGCGTCGCGCGCATGCTCGGGTTTGGCCTGGTGTTGAACTTTGATCACCCCTATATGGCGCGGAACCCAAGCGAGTTCTGGCGTCGCTGGCACATCAGTTTTTCGACGTGGATTCGGGACTACATTTACATCCCGGTGGGGGGCAGCCGGGGTGGGTTCGCCCGAGCCACCCGCAGCACGTTCATCGCGATGGTGTTGTCGGGGCTGTGGCACGGCGCCGCGTGGACCTTTGTGTTGTGGGGCGCGTATCACGCGGCGTTGCTGACGGGGTATCGCCTGGTGACAAAGCGCATTCCAGCCTCAGTAAGGCACCTGCACATCGGGCGACTTCCGGTGGCCAGCGCTGCGGCGATTTGCCTGATGTTTGGCTTCACGTTGGTCGGTTGGCTCATTTTTCGGGAGACCCATTTCGACCGGTTGGTGCACCATTTTACCCTCGTTCCCTGGCACGCAACCCCGGAGCAATGGACGGTGACCGTCGTCATCTTGGGCATGTGCGCCTTGTCGAGCATTCCCTTGATTCTCGGGTTGGTCTGGGAGCGTTGGTTGGCGCCCATGGTGCGCGATACGGCGTGGCATCTTCCCACCCAAACGGTGGGCTGGGCGTTGGCCGTCGCGGCGATTTATGTGTTTCATCGTGATGTTGGGAATGACTTCATCTACTTCCAGTTTTAGAACGAGTGACCGGCCGCACAACACCCGGTGAGGACTTGGCATGAGCGTGACCCCAACCCCCCGTTCATCAGCCGATCCCCGCCCCGTGGTGGCGGTTGCAGGAGCATCGGGGTTCATCGGTTCCGCGCTGGCGCCTGTGCTGCGGGAGCGACTGCGCTTGGTCGGTCTCACGCGGTCAGACCGAAGCAGCATCCCCAACTACGACGAGGTTCGTCAGGCCGATTTGTTCTCGCGGCTCGACTCGAGGGCGGCTCTCGAGAATGTGGACTTCGCCATTTACCTGGTCCACAGCATGATGCCGTCCGCGCGTCTGGTGCAAGCCAATTTCCGCGATCTCGACTTGTTGTGCGCGGACAACTTCGCTCAAGGCGCAGCGGCACAGGGGGTTCGGCACATCGTCTACGTCGGAGGCCTTCAGCCGCACACCCAGACGAACTCGATGCACCTCCAGAGCCGGCTCGAAGTCGAGCAGATTCTCTCGTCGTATGGGGTGCCCGTGACCACGCTGCGCGCGGGGATGATTGTTGGAGGCAGCGGGTCTTCGTTTCAGATTCTGCGCCGATTGATCGACAGATTGCCGGTCATGGTGTGCCCGTCTTGGACCAACACGGCGACCCATCCGGTGGCGTTGAGAGACGTGGTGTGGGCACTGAACCAGACGGTGGACCAACCCGACGGACCGTCTCGGGTGTTTGACTTGGGAGCCGATGAGCGGATGTCGTACCGGCAGTTGATGGCCACCACCGCGGAGGTGATGGGCAAGTCTCGAGTCTTCTTCTCCGTCCCGCTGGTTACGCCCGGCTTGTCTCGGTTGTGGGTGTCCACGGTGACCGGTGCCCCCAAAGCCCTTGTGGCCCCGTTGATTTCGAGCCTGCGACACGAGATGCTCGCCCGCGAAGACCCGGAATTCCGGCTGAAGGGTGAACCGCGAACACCCATTCGAGAGACTTTGCGGGTGGCCATTGAGGAGTCCGCTGGGTCATCATCGGAACCCCGAGCGTTTCGGGGCGCATCCAATGAGCGCGCCCATCCGATCGTGCTCTCCGTCCAACGCATGCGCATCCCTGAGGGGCGCGATGCCGAGTGGGCTGCCGAGATGTACATTCGCTGGTTGCCGAAGGCGATGGGTCGGCTCACGCCGCTCCGCGTGGTGCAGGCGGGTGACAAAACCGAGTTCAAGTTGTTTGCGTGGGGACCAACGCTGCTTCGCATTGAGCGCATGCGGACGGCGAATCGACCCGTGTTTCGCGTCCTCGATGGTCTGCTGGCCCGACAAAGCCGTCGGGGTCGGTTGGAGTTCCGGACCGTGTTGGATGGCCGAACGCTGATCGTTGCCGTTCACGAGTTTGTGCCCCGTCTCCCGTGGTGGATCTATCGGGTGTCTCAAGCGCTCGCTCACGCATGGGTGATGGCGCGCTTTCGCAAGCTCCTGGCGCGTGCGCCGGCCGCAGCGAAACGGGGCACTTGAATCGGGGTCGCTACGGGGCCGCCAGCCGCTCGATGGTGGTGTGACGGTCGGCTTCCACCCCGGTGTGCACCGAGAGGGTGCCGTCGGGCCACAGGACCTCAACTCGCTCGATGCTGTCGCTTGCGCCGAGGCCGAACAACAGCTCGGGTGGAGCGCTTCCAGCCAGGCCCGTCCCGCCGGCGCTCAGCCAGCGGGTCTTGCGGTAGCCGTCGGCGACCACAGTGACCTGCGCACCAATGCCAAAGATGTTGGTTTTGGGCTGCCGAAGCTGGATGGTCAGCCAGTGATTTGCGGTGCACTTGGGGCTATCGATGGTCGCCGTGCCAAACACCGGCCGCCGAACCAGGTCCGGCCGACCATCGCGGTCGAGGTCGGCGATCGATACGCCACGTCCAAAGGTCGTGTCGGAGAGGTTCCACTCGGTGGCCCGGTCCACGGCGCCCGCGCTGCTGAACTCAAAGATGGCGTCGGGCTGGTTGGTGGCGTTTAGCGGTGTCTCGCGCCCCGACATGTACGAGAGTTCCCAGTGGCCAAAGGCCACCATCGCTTCGTCCGTGCCGTTGGTGTCGAAGTCGGCAAACTCGACGCCCCAGCCCACCCATTGGCCGGCGTCGGCAGCCACGAACAGCCCGTCTGCGGCGGTCTTGTCGATCCAGGGTCCCCCGTTGGGGTCGCTGACCATCCAGGCGAACTCACCCCAGCCCGTGATCAGCAGGTCGGGGTAGCCGTCGCCATTGGCATCGGTGACGCCCAACCCCATCGAGTCGATGGTTTGATTGAGGCCAACGGCGTCGCTGATGTCGTCGAAGGATTCGCCGTTCCACTGCCAAACGCGGTTGTTGCGACCGAACCCAAAGTGGTCGTTCATGACCAAGATTTCCGGCTGCGCGTCCCCGTCGATGTCTTGCCACGCCGAGATGAATGTGCACCCGTCGTTGGTGTCGGGCAGAAGGTCAGACGAGTCACGCCATCCGCCTTCAACCCGCTCGAGCAACACGTCCGGCGCTCCATTCAAGAACGCCGACGCTTCGCGCTCGGACACATCGGGAATCTGCGTGGGGAAGGCGGCGACGATGCCATCGAGGTCACCGTCACCGTCCATGTCGGCCCAGGCGCTGCCGTAGTAGACGGTGAACGGGTCAACGTTGATGCGTTGCACCAACGCGAAGTTTCCGTTGCCATCGTTGGCCAACATGCGGACCAGGCCGAGACCGGTCTCCACCACATCGAGGTCTCCGTCGTCGTCGAAGTCGACCGCCGTGGCTGCGACGGCCACGCTTGGTCCCAGGACCGACGCCCAACTGGACGCGTTTCGCCACCGTCGGTTCCCTTCGTTGATGAACAGCTCGCTTGTGCCCACCTGCGGGAGGTAGGCATCGGGAAGGCCATCGCCGTTGAAGTCGCCGACGGCGACGCCCCAGCCGGACGTGGGTGCCATGGCGGATGCGGATGTAACCGTCTGGGCATTCCAGGTGGGGTCCGTCCAGCGTTCTGCTGGCCACGCGGTCGCCGAAGGTTCACACGATTCACCCGCGACCTGGCGCACTGCGAACCCGTCAGTGGACGGGCGACCGGTGTCGGCCGGCTCGTCGTTGCCAGGAGTGTTCAAAACCTCGTCGCCGGTGGTGCCGGACCCCAGTGCTGGAGACGGGTTGTCGGGCCCGGATGCGCAGGCGGTGGCCAACAGCACGACGATGGTGGGGCGCTTGTCCATGGATTCCCCCCCTTGACCAAGCGATGAACAGATATCGGCTAATATTTATACAAAACCTGTTCAAAAATCAAGCAAATCGCACTCGGCAACCGTGCAACGACGGGAGCGCACGACCATTCGGGCGCCAAAACGGTGGGTGAACCCGCGGAATCGGTTCCGGACACTGCTCCGCCCAAAATGGCACCGTTTGCATCCACCCGCCGATCCGAGCGCCGCCCGCCCATGGACCCATGCTGAAATTGGCTCCAGTCGAAGCCGCTGCGAACGCCTTGGTCTCCGCATCGCTCGCGGCCAAGCACGGGTGCAGGTTGCCACCTTCACAGGCCAAGTGGCATCCGGGCATTCACTCCGCGTTCGCGTCGGTGCCTGCAGTCGCTGAATGACCCAGTGGATTTTTTGCACTCTGCTACACTCGACCCGTCGGAGGCTCGGATGCGCGGAGTTTGGTGGATGATGCTGGGCAGTGCGACGGCCGGCTGCACGGAGGCTGCGGTCAAGCGCGTGAAT
>JAYZVA010000174.1:0-35163 GCA_036156175.1 Myxococcota bacterium | reverse complement strand
CCATCCAGCCGGACCACCCGGAGCTCCGCACTCATTTGGCCATTCTCCAGGCATCAATCGGCATGACTGCCAGGGCAAAAGCGGAACTGGAAGCAGCCCTTCAAGCCGACCCAGAACTCAGCAAGGCGCACCTTTGGCTCGGGCTTCTGGCGCTGCGTGACGACGACCGCGATGGCGCCATTCCGTCCCTCGAGGCCGCCCTCGAGTTTGCCGTGACCGCGGAAGACCGAACCATGGCGTCGCGGGCGCTCGGGGAAGCCCGCCGACCGCCGGCGACCGTGCAACTCCGCGGGTCGCTCGCGCTCGGGCCCGGGGCGACGCCACCCAATGGGGGCGTCGCGTTTGTGATGGTCCGCGCCACCGACTCCGGCGTCGGGCCGCCCGTGGCAGCCGTCCGACTGAATCCGCGGGGGATTCCCGGAACCTTCAGCGTGACCGACCGGGACATGATGATGGGCGGGCAGTGGCCAAGCGAGGTCTGGGTCGAGGCGCGCCTCGACACTGACGGCGATCCCGCCACCCGGGAAGCCACCGACTTGGTGGCTCCCCCCGCCGGCCCGTTTGCGCCCGGGGCAGCCGGCGCCAACTTGGTGTTGGAGGGGCGTTCGGAGACGGCGGCCCCCACCGCCACAGCAGCGCAGTTGTCCGGAACAATCGACGTGTCCACTGCAACGACGCTACCGGAGTCCGGCGCCGTGTTTGTGATCGTTCGCCGCACGGATGCGACCACGGGACCACCGGTGGCCGCCGTCCGGATGGAGCGCGCCGATGTGCCGGGCTCGTTCGCGGTCACCAGCGACGACTTGATGATGGGCGGGCCATGGCCCGAGGCCGTCTGGGTTCAAGTTCGCGTCGACGGCGACGGAAACGCGATGACCAAGGACGAAGCGGACGTGGCGAGCGAACCCGTTGGTCCCGTGACTCCCGGTACCGACGGAATTGTCATCACGCTGTGAGCGGCGGCTCTTCGGCAATGTGTTGCGCAACGAACCCCAGCAGTTCCGTCATGGAGAAGGGCTTGGTGATCCGAGGGAGCCCGGCTGCGTTGGGGTCTTCCGATCCCGGTGCGTATCCGCTGATGAGCGCCAGAGGCACTGCGTGGCCCTGAGCCGTCATGGCCTCCGCCAAATCGTACCCGCCCATTTGCGGCATGACCACATCGGACAGCACCAGCCGGATCGCCGCATCCTTGTTCAGGGTGTCGAGGGCATCTTGTCCCGTCGCGACCGGGAACGGCGTGTACCCGCCCAGCGTGAGCAGCTCGCAGATGGTTTCCCGAACGTCGGGATCGTCTTCGACCACCAGCACTGCGGCGCCTTCAGCCACATTGAACTGCACGGGCTCGGCCTCCGCGCCGGGGTCCGCCGCCGCGCATCGCGGGAGGTGCAGCTCAACACAGGTTCCCTGGCTCTTCGTCGAGTCGATGAACACGTCGCCCTGCAATGCCTGGATCACGCCGTAGACAATCGAGAGCCCCAAGCCGGTCGCTCCCTTTCCCTGGCGGGTTGTGAAGAAGGGCTCAAACACGCGAGAGCGAGTGTCCATGTCCATGCCCTCGCCGTTGTCCTGCACCCAGACCACACCCATGGGCCGGCCATCGGGACTCGTGCGGTTCTCTGCGCCGAGGTCAATGCGCCCGTTGCTCCCGATGGCGTCGCGTGCGTTGGCCACCAGGTTCAGCACGACCCGCTCAATGTCCAGCGGATCCACTTGAATCCACACCGGCTCATCGCTGTCGGCGATCTCAATGTCGATCGTTTCTTCGACGGTCCGGCGAAGGACGGGCAGCAGATCCGCGAGCAACACACTGACGTCCACCCGGCGGCTCTGGCGCGGCAGCGATCGGGTGAACGTCATCAACTTTGACGTGAGCGCCGCCGCCCGCTCACCGGCCTCGCGGATGTTTCGAAGCCGGCTCTGAATCGGGTCGGCCGCATCGGTGGTGTGATGCAAGATCTCGGTGCCCCCCAAGATGGTCGTGAGCAGGTTGTTGAAGTCGTGGGCGATGCCGGCCGACAGTCGGCTCAACGCGTCCATTTTCTGCGCCTGAACCATTCGGTGTTCCGACTCGATCCGCATGACCGCGGCATCCATCAGGTTTGCAGCGACCTGTACCGACCACGACAGTCGGTCGGGATCGAATCCCTCCAAAGGGGCCACCATGATCAGCCCAATGGACGTGTGCGGGCCGCGCGCCACCACGACCCCAGCGTCAAATCGTTCGATGTTCAGTTGACCCAAGACGGACTCGACTTCCGCCGGCTCGAGCACCACCACTTCCCCCTGTCCAATGACCCGGAGCAAATCCAGACCATCGAGCTCCACTGGAGGTTCCGCGCGGCCCAACCCCGCGATCGACAACACCCGGCCACCCAGACCCACTGCGATGACGATCCGCGCATCGAGGGCTTCCCGAAGGCTGACCGTCACCTCTTGGCACACCGAATCGGTCTTGCGCAGACTCACCAGGCTTCGCGCCATGGCACCGAGCCTCTCGGCTCGGGTGGCGCGACGGGCTTCGGCTTCCCGCGCAACCCGCAGCGATTCGGCGGCCACTTCCGCGCGTTCCGCGTGCGCCCGGGCGCTGATGATGGCGCCGGTCATGTTCTTCAGACCGATGAAAGTCAGTCCCATGGTGCCCATGATCGTCGAGAGCAATGCGACGAGCCGCATGCCTTCCGACGCCATCAAGGCACCCGGAGTCAACCAATCAAACCACCACCCCAACCGAAAAGCCATCAAGGTGACTGTGTAAATCACGCCCCCGATGGTCGCCGCTTTCCGCCCAAACATGAACCCGGCTGACAACACCAAGTTCACCCCTGAGACGAGCGCTTGGTCGCTGAGGTTTGCGGTCATGTAGAGCACACCCACCTGACCCGAGTAGGTGCCCCAAAGAAAGACGTGTGCCCCCGCCACTGGTCGGCCGCGCTCGGCGAGCCTCCATGCCAAGATGTAGACCGACGTGAACGCCACCATCGGCGTGAAGTTGGTGACCCATTCCTCCTGCGGAACAAACAACGGCACCACGGCGATCGACATCAGCATGCACGCCAAGATGATCTTGGAGGCCTGAGAGACCAACCGCGGAGATGCGTTGAGGCGGCCCGCTTTGTTGACGGTCAGCTCGTGCAAAAAGACGGGATCGGACTGGGAATCGGCCATCGGCCGGTCGTATCACATCCCGCCGTCGAGAGCCTCTATGTCTTCGCAATCCAGGTTTTCGTCCGCTTGCCCGTCGCAATCGTTGTCTTTTTCGTCGCAAATCTCATGCGCCATGGGCGACATGGAGTCGTCTGCATCGTTGCAGTCCCCTTCGGATTCGTAGTAGCCATCGCCATCACGGTCCCGGTACAAGTCATCCACGCCTTCGTGGGAATCGCAGTCGTACAACTCAACCACCGAACGCTCAAAGAGCTGGCATTCGGTCTCGTCGGCCCAGATCTGAACAACCTTTCGCGGTTCTGCGGATGTCCACCAACTGAGGTCCAAGCAGTCCCACACCTGAATGTGCTCGCGGATGCGATCGTCTGCGACGCTCCCGTCCACCGCACGCTCACCGGTATTGGACATTCCCGCGGGAATCAAACGCTCCCAGTCCGGCGGAATGTTTGTCGGCACCCGATCGGGGGCTGCCTCTTCGTTGGCGCACACCGACGCGTCGTCATCGATGCCCCCGCATGCGGCCGCACCGAGGAGAACGGTCAAGGAACCAATCCATTTCATTGAAGCCTCCATCAGTACATCCCCGCGAACAAGTCCTCATCGCACAACTCCGCAGTCACCCGCGCCTTGACCCGATCGCTGCCCGGAAAGATGAGATCGATGCGGGCCTTGACCTTGTCCACACCGAGTCGCTGTACGGTCAATTCGCCGACCTCCGTCTCGTATTCATCGATGGCCGAGTTGCTGGAGACCGCCACAAACGATTCGGTGGCGTATTCTCCCGGCGCATCCACCTCGAGTCGGGTCCAGCTGCTCAACACCCAATAATCGTCCAGGGCCGGTGGGTCCGCGCTGGCCAAGGTGTCGCAGAGGTTGGACAAGTTCGACATGACAAACATCATGTGTCCGCTCTGATTTCGAGCAAAGACAACGGACTCGGGTCGGCCCAGTTTGTAGCCGTCAACCTCATCGAAGCTTCGGTCACAACCCGCCAAGCACCCCGCAAGTGCAACCCATGTCAACCGTACCATTGCGCCTCCTCGTGCAGCCCGTCAACGGACTGCCTCTCAAAGACGGTACCAATTGCAGATGCCCTTGACAAGGCAAGGGCATCTTTTTGTTTTACTTTAAGGAAATGATCGAACTACTTAGCATGGCTCGGTTGTTCCATGCCCACACCCTCAGGAGGGGCGCAGCGCGGTGTGTTCTCGATGGCCGCAACAATGGCGGCTTCATTGCCCGGCCGCACTTCGGGTTCCGCGACCACACAGTCGAGCACAGCGGGCTCCCACGTCTCTCCAAGGAAGGCAAGGACCCGACGCATGGACGCCTCTGGGTGCGCGATCAAGTCTTCGTAGCTCACTTCGAGGTACCGTCCGGGCAGGCGAGCGCCTTGTTCGCGAATGGCATCAACCACGTGAACCCAGTACTCTGCGGCGGCCTTCGGAGACTGGCAGCACCACACCTTTTCACCCGTCGTCGGATCCATCCAGTCGCGCTGGAGCAAGCTGCCCACAACATCGCATCCATCACGAACCACGTGAACAAACCGCGCCCGTGGGAAGATCGTTGCCAGTGATTCCATGTGGAGCAGCGTGTGCGGTGTTGTTTCCACCGACCGAAGGCGCGTGCTGGCCGTCGCACCACTGAGCAGCGTTTCGATGAACGCCTTTACTGCGCCGTTGAGCTGGGGTTCGCCGATTCCGGCCGCCTCCAGATCGGGAGCCATCCCATTCCACCATTCGTTCCGCAGGGAGCAGATCAAGGGGATCAGCTTGGTCTCTTCGCCGGCCTCGAGGCTGCTGTGCCGGTCGATCATCCCCTGCAGCGTCCGAACGCCCGAGTCCCATGTTCCGCCCAAGAATACCGGTGCGCGGACTTCTTGGGTTTCGGCGGTCGCGCCCAGGGCTTCGAGCGCCTGCCGAACGACGGCCCCGATTCCCGGCGCCACTTGATCGGCACGCGGTTCGAGCATGGATTCGAGCACATCGGACCACCCTGCAGAGACGCAGTGGTTGACGAATCGGGTGGCTTTGGCTTCATCGACGCGACCGGGAAGCGCGACTTCTGAAACGGGCTCGCGGGCGACGATGGCGCCAATGGCACCCCATGCCCCGGGCCCAACCAACGGCCGGCCGACATACAAGCCCGCCATCGCGATCAGCTCGGCCAATCGGAAGTCGCGGTGCGCCGAGACCTGCAGTCCGTTCTCCTGCAACTCGTGAGCACGTTGCGTGAACAGCAGGGCATCATCCAGCCGCCCCATCTCCTCACAGGCCGATGCTGCAAGCATCCACGCATCCGCGATGTTGGATTCCATGAAAGGGAGAAGCGGTTCGATGATGGCCGCACCATCGCCGCTCTCAAGCCGACACTCGAGGAGTCCCAAGGTGGCCTCCGCGTGTTCCGGATCCGCCTGCAATGCCGCCTCAAACGCGTCGCGGGCACCAACGAGGTCACCGCTCGCCAACCGGGTGGAGCCCAGTCTCGTATAGGCCGCCCACGACGTGACCCCAGGAAGGCTGTCGACGGCAGAGATTTCTCCGTCATACGCAATGCATGCCGTGAAGGCAGCGGCCGCGCGGTCCAGGCATTCACGTCGGTGGCCGTCGTCCACCGATTGCATGGCGGTGTGCTCGGCAACCACGCCCTGCAGCATGTCGAAATTCGGGTGGTGGACCCCCAGCGCCAATGCGGCGCCAATTGCATCCAGCGCTTCCCGAAACTCCGTCTTCAAGATGCACAAATGCGCCCGCAGCGTCACCAACTGGATGAGTTCAGGGGAGTCGCCATTGGCTTCCCGCAACAGCCGATCGACCGTGGCCGAGCAAGCCTCAAGGTGGTTGTTGTGGTACGCCGCCCAGGCCGCGTCCAGTCCAGTAGCGGTTGACGCCGAATCCACGGCAGCCTCGGCGCAAAACACATCGGCTTCGGGCGCGACAAACACCTCGCCGTTCGGGGTCTCCAGAACCGTGTGGTCCACCGCGGCGGGCTCGGTGGGCTTCGACGCACCATGCACGCCGTCTTCCGTTTTGACGATTGGTGCGTCCAAAATCCGGACACGTCGCGCACGCATTGCAATCCATGCACCCACGCTCTCGGAGTCGTCGGTGTCCCAGTGCAGGTCCATCGTCCGACGCATCAACCGGGGCTTTTCATCCCGCTCCGCGTCCCGTGACACGCTGGACTGCCGGATCAACGGCAGGTAGCCGCAATCCATTCCGCCGCAGTTCACCGCATCGCGGATCACCGTCGCTGCTCCCTCACCCAAGACTTCATCGGCATCCATCATCAGCACCCAATCGCTTGATGCCTTGCGGGCTGCGACCGTTCGAGCTTCCGACAAATCGCCGGTCCACTGGTAGGGGATCATCTTTGCCCCATTGACGCTGGCCCATTCGCCAGCGCCGTTGAGCTTGCCCGAGTCGAGAACAACGACTTCGTCCACAAGGCCCTCTGCAGAGCGAATGCAATCGGGAAGATTCGGGGCTGCGTCTCGCGCAACAACACACAGAGAAATGGTGCTCATGGATGCCTCCGAACCCCCTGTCGGCCCGCCCACCACCAACCTTCAGCTTAAATTTCACCGATCGCGGATTTTTCTTTCGCAGTGGTGGGTGTACTGTGATGGCTGGCGAGGACTGCGTGACCCGATCGATGACCACCACCACAATGCCCGACGGCACCGTCGTCTTCTGCATCCGCCCATCGGAAGCCAAGGTGTTGGACTCGCACATTGAGGGCTACATGACCCATGGAATTTGGGTCCAACCGGGAAACACCATCTTTGATGTGGGCGCGAACATCGGCCTGTTCGGCGTGCGAATGGCGCAACGGTGCGGCGGCAACCTCCGACTCTTTGCCTTCGAGCCGATCCCCGCGATTCGCGCATGCACCACTCGAAACCTCGCTCCGTGGGACGGCGCGACGGTGTTGTCCTGCGGCGTCTCTGACTCACCCGGCGAGGCCACGTTCACGTACTACCCGCACGCGCCGTCCCTCTCCAGCGCCCACACCGAGGACTGGGAGGACCAAGCCGACGCCATGAAACACGCCATAGTGGGCAATGCCCGCAGTGCGCCCATGTGGTACGCCAAGCTCTTTCCACCGTTTTTGGCCGGCTGGATGGCCAAGTGGATGGTGGCCTCCCCCGAGACCATCGTCTGCCAACTGCGGCCCTTGTCTGACATCATCGTCGAGCACAACGTGGGCCGAATTGACCTGCTCAAGATCGACTGCGAAGGCGCCGAAGAACCGGCGCTGCTGGGCATTCGGGCCGATCACTGGCCGATGATCCAGCAGGCAGTGATCGAAGTTCATGATCTCGATGGGCGACTCGACCGAATCGTCGCGCTGCTGCGCAGCCACGGGCTGACCCAGATCACGGTCGAAAAAGAGGCGGCGCTTCGGCAGACGCAACTTTCAAACGTCTACGCGCATCGGCCCCGCGACTGACCGGGCATGCGGTTGGCGGCGCGCCTGGGGTAAGATGGCCGCAGGAAGGAAACGCACGTGTACGCATTGTGGTTTATGTGGGCGGGGGCTTGCACTTTTGAGGTCCCCCCGGATGTGAAAATCGACCCGGCGCCAACCGCGCCGACCGAAGGCGACTCCGGATTGACCGAGGACACCGGCGGCGATGGCGATGCCAACCCGCCCGGCATCGAGATCCCGCGCCCCTCGGAGGACCTGGCCATTGCCGGGACTTGGCACCGGACCCGCACCGCATCGATTTCCTTCACGGCGACGCAGTCGGTGAGCACGGTGCCGGCCGAGACCCGGGCAATCGCCACGTACAACAACGACCAACAGTGGCTCATTCATTCCGACGGGCTCTTCCTGAGTGACGAAGGCAGTCGCGTCGATTGGCACATCGACGAATCGGGTCATCTGAGGACCTGCGAACACCCGGAAATCGCCAGCGTGGGCGCCCTGATGGCCGCCGAAAACCCAGCGAAGGGATCGGAAGGGTGCTTCGGCGAAAACTGGGTCACCGCCCGAGCCGACCTCGCCATCGAGGGCACCCACTCCATCTACGAATGGTTGTATTCGTTTGATCCCTTCGTGGTGACGGATGTCGAAGTCGGCACCGATTACCCGATCTTGGCACACTGGGCCGGCGAGCCCTGGGCGATCACTCAACCATTTTTGGACTCCGACCCGGATGGAACGTGGCTCGTTGAGTGGCGCGAGGACGGGACCGGACATTGGATGTGCCCCATCAATGCCGACGGCGCCACCGACTGGACGGCATTGCGGAGCAAAGTCGACGACTCGGACTGGGACGTCGGCTGCGATGACGGCGGTTGGTGGGAACTCCGTCAGCCCTTTGCTGCGCGAGGCAGGCATGAGGTTCTCGGTTCGGCCATCCCAAACAACCTGTTTGAATGGTTCAGCTCAACGACCACCCGCGGCGCAGGCTTCACCATCATGTGGGAAGTTCAATCCATCGCGGCCGACGGCAAGACCATGGTCCTGACCACGACCAGTGAGGACGTCAGTCGAGACGAGCGGAACATCAAGCTTCAAGTCGCGATGGACGCGGACGGCCAGTGGTCGATCTGTTTGTTGGCGGCTGAACCCGACCTCGCGACCGCCGAAGCCGCTCCCGCCGTTGCCCCACTGGTCGACGGCGCGTGCACCTCGACGGCGCTTGGCTCCACTCCAGGATGGAAACCGCTCGTACCGGTCGGGGGATGAAAGCCAAGATGTCGGGTGCTGTCTTGGTGCAAAACCGATAGTCCCCAGTCCCATCCAACACGGGAGCGCCTGTGCTCATCACCGCTTTGTTGGGTCTTGTTCTCGGCGCCCACGCTGAATCAACACCCGAATCGCCCATCATTTCGATTCCGTTCGAAGAGTACGACTTGGACAACGGACTGCACGTCATCCTGAGCGAGGACCACTCCGTGCCCTTTGTTCGCGTCAACGTCTGGTACCGCGTCGGCGCCAAGGACGAGGTGGACGGCCGGTCCGGATTCGCCCATTTGTTCGAACACCTGATGTTCCAGGGTTCCGCCCACATGGATGGCGAGTACTTCGGCCCCCTGCAGCGAATCGGAGCCCAGATCAACGGCACAACGAACATGGACCGGACCAACTACTTCGAAGGCGTTCCGTCCGAACAACTGCCGCTCGCGCTTTGGCTGGAAGCGGACCGAATGGGCTTTTTGTTGCCCGCTCTGACCCAAGAAAAGCTGGACAACCAGAAGTTGGTTGTGCGCAACGAGCGGCGCCAGAGCTACGAAAATCGTCCCTACGGAATGGCGTGGTGGTGGTTGTTCGAGAACTTGTTTCCGGAAGGGCATCCCTACAAGATCCCCACGATTGGCAAGCACGAGGACATCGACGCCGCCAACCTCGAAGATGTAAAGGCCTTCTTTCGGCAGTGGTACCTCCCGAACAACGCGTCCCTGTCCATCGCCGGTGATTTCGAACCCGATGAAGCCAAAGCGCTCGTTGAAAAATACTTCGGCGACATCCCTGCGGGCCCCCAACCCAGTCCCGTGCTGGCCGTCGACCCGGTGCAGCTGGCCGGCGAAACCGTGATTCGCAAAGACGACGACGTGCCCCACAACAAAGTCTGGATCGCATGGCATTCCCCTGCGCTGTACCAGCCAGGGGATGCCGAACTGGACACCCTCTCCTCGGTGCTGAGTTCAGGAAAAGACAGCCGCTTGTACCGGGCGATCGTGGAACAGAAGAAACTGGCCCGGAGCATCAGCGCCTATCAGGTCTCCATGCTCCTCAGCAGCTTCTACGTGATCGAAGCGACGGCGTCCGAGGGGATCGACCCCGATGCGTTGGTCGCCGAAATCGACAACGTCTTGGCGGATGTCCGCGAGAATGGCGTCACTGATGATGAGGTTGCGCTCGCGAAGATCAACTGGGAAGCGAGTTTCTTTCGCCGGATGAGCACCATCGGTGCGAAGGCAGACCAACTGAATCAGTACTACATTCACCGCGGAGAGACGGACTACATTGGCGCCGACTTGGCCCGCTTTCAGGGGGTCACAGCGGAGGGCGTCAAAACCGCGCTCGACGGACTCTCCAATGGGCGAGTCATCCTTCACATCGGTCCCGCCGACAAATCCACTTCATCGGACCTGGAGGGCAACTAAATGCGACACTCCATCTTGTTCACTGCACTGGTTTGCACCGCGTGCGGTCCGAAAGCAACCCCCGACACCAGTTGGCGCAACACGCCGCCTGCCCCCCTCGCCCCACGGGCCTTCCAACTGCCCCAAGCCGAGACCGGCACGTTGTCGAACGGCCTGCGCGTGAGCGTGGTCGAAAATCATGAAGTTCCGCTGGTCAGCGTGCGAGTCGCATTCGACCAAGGCGGCTGGTCCGACTCGGCCGACACCATCGGCCTCGCGAGCGTGACCATGGACATGCTCAACGAGGGCGCCGGCGAATACGACGCTGCAGGGATTTCGAAGGCCGCCAAGGCCATCGCGGCCAACATTGGCACCGGCGCGGGGTCGGACAGCGCCTATGTGTCCATGAATGTGCTGAGCAAAAACCTCGAACCGGCCCTCGACTTGATGGCCACCGTGCTCCTTGAACCCACCTTCGAGCAAGACGACTGGGACCTCATGCTGACCGACCGGGTCGCATCCCTGGCCTCATCGCGAAACAACCCCGGTTCCATTGCCGGTCGGGCGGGCTCCCGTCTGCGCTACGGCAACCAATACAAGGGCATGCTGAGCAGCGAAGAAACGTACCGAGCCCTCACGACCAATGCGATGGCCGAATGGGCCACATCAAACCTCACGCCGGGGAATGCACGGATTTACGTGGGCGGCGACACCACCCTCGACGCGATTCTCCCGCTGCTGGAGGCCCGGTTTGGGTCATGGTCCGGTGAGGCATCCGCCGCCGAAAAACCAACGGCGTCCGAGCCCAACGTCGAGGCCACCACGGTCTTCTTGATCGACAAGCCCGGCGCCCCTCAGTCGGTGTTGCGGGCGTTCCGTCGCTTGGACATCAATCGGCTGTCCGACGACTGGTTCCAGTTCTACATGGCGAACATGATGTACGGCGGGATGTTCTCCTCGCGCTTGAACCTCAATCTCCGCGAGGACAAAGGATGGACCTACGGCGCTCGGTCGTCCGTCTCCACGGACTACACCAAGGGCGTCTGGACGGCCAGCACCAGCGTGAAGACCGACACCACCGCCGACAGCATCTCGGAGATCATCCGCGAGATCACGGAAGCCGGTGCCGAGCGGCAGTTCACCCAAGAGGAGCTCGACAATGCGCGGGGCTACCTGCTCGGATCCCGACCCGTCCGGTACGAGAACGCGGGCAGCTTGCTCAGCGAGCTCCAGACCATCTGGCTGTATGAGCTGCCCGAGGACTGGACCGTGACCTTCGCCGACAAGATTCGTGGCGTCACGCTGGAGGCGGCCCAAGCCGCGTGGGCCGACCACGTGCGCGTCCCCGAGCTGTCCATTTTGGTCGTCGGTGACCGAGCCACAATCGAGGGCAGCCTTGCCGAGCTGGGCTATCCCATCGTTCACCTGGATTCCGATGGGAATCCAATGGAGGCCAAGTGAGCATTGAGAGTGCATACATCTGGATGGACGGCGAGTTCGTCCCCTTTGCCGACGCAAAGATTCACGTCCTGAGCCACAGCTTGCACTACGGACTGGGGGTCTTCGAAGGCATCCGGGCCTACGAGCAACCCGGCGGCGGCGGCGGCGTATTCAAGTTGGACGAACACCTCCGGAGGCTTGCAGACTCGGCCAACATGTGTCGCATGGAGATCCCGTACACCGTCGAAGAACTCCGAGAAGCATGCCTCGAGACGCTTCGAAAAAACGAGTTCTCCAGCGCCTACATTCGGCCGTTGGTCTACCTGGGCATGGGCGGCATGGGCCTGGGCGCTCGGAACAACCCCGTCCACACGAGCATCATCGTATGGAAGTGGGGCTCTTACCTGGGCGATGACGGAATCAACAACGGCATTCGGGTGGCCACCAGTTCCTTCACTCGGCACCATGTCAACGCGAACTTGCAGCGCGCCAAGATCACCGGGCACTACGTAAACTCAATCATGGCCCGCTACGAAGCAAACGACAACGGCTACGACGAGGCCATCATGCTCGACCACTCGGGCTACGTGGCCGAAGGCACCGGCGAGAACCTGTTCATCATGCGCGATGGCGTCGTGAAGACACCGCCGATTGTGAACATCTTGGGCGGAATCACCCGGAAGACCGCGATTGAGATCATGGAACACGAAGGGCACACCATCACCGAGACATCGTTTGGACGCGATGCGCTGTACGTCGCGGATGAGATTTTCATGACGGGGACTGCCGCCGAAATCACCCCCGTCCGTGAGGTTGACCGGCGCCCAGTGGGCCCTCCAGGACCGCTGACCAAGATGGTTCAGCAGACCTACCTCGACGGCGTGCGCGGTCGAGTGGGCTGGATGAAGGACATGATCACGACCTACTGAGCGCGCAGCAACGCGACTTGCCGCTCCACTTCAACCCAAGCCGTGCCGCCCCGCGAGGTGCGCCGTTCCACCGCCACCTCGGGCTGGAGCCAATCCAGGGCCGCCGCGGTGAACGCGTCGTGCTCGGCTTTGAGGTCCGCCAGCGTCAGGTCCGCAAGGTTGCATTCCCGAGCCTCGCATGACTTGACCAACCGCCCCGCGACGTGATGGGCCTCGCGGAACGGCACGCCATTCGCCGCAAGAAAGTCGGCCAACTCCGTCGTCAGCGCAAAGTCTCCGGTGAGGTCCGGACCGCCGTTGACGGTCATGGATTCAAAACAACCGGCCGTCACCCGCACGCATGCAATTGTGGTGTGGATGGCATCGAAGAGGGCCACGCGGTCCTCCTGCAAATCCCGGTTGTAGGCCATCGGCAGCCCCTTGGTCATGGTGATCAACGCGTTGAGCGCGCCCACCACACGTCCCGACTTGCCGCGAACCAGCTCGGCGGCATCGGGGTTCCGTTTCTGCGGCATGATGCTCGACCCGGTGCTCCAGGCATCGCCCAGGCGGACCCAATTGAATTCGCGACTCGACCACAACACCAGCTCTTCGGCAATGCGGCTCAGGTGCACCATGGTGATCGCGGCCGCCCCCACCGCTTCGATGAGGTGGTCCCTGGCCGCGACGGCGTCCATGGCGTTCTCGCATACGCCGCCAAAGTCCAGCAGTTCCGCGCTCCGCACGCGATCGATCGGATGGGGCGTTCCCGCCATCGCGGCGGCACCGAGGGGGCTGCGGTCGATGCGCTTTCGCGCGTCAGCGAGCCGCTCCCGGTCACGGGAGAGCGACCAGGCATGGGCCAACAAGTGGTGACCGAGCCAAATCGGTTGGCCCCGCTGCAAGTGGGTAAAGCCGGGCACCAACGTGCGCCCATCGGACTCCACCCGGTCACAGATCGCCCCGATCAGCCGCGCCAGCGACTCGTCAAGCACGTCCACGCGAGCCCGCAGCCACAGCCGGACATCGGTGGCGACCTGATCGTTGCGCGATCGAGCCGTGTGCAGCTTCCCAGCCAGCGCGCCGATGTGTTCGCCCAATCGGGTTTCCACCGCCATGTGGATGTCCTCGAGATCGATGCTGGGCGTCCAACCGCCTTCGATGTCCCGCTCCACCTGGCGCAAGCCGTTTCGGATGGTGTCGGCTTCTTCGGTCGACAAGATGCCGACTTCCCCCAGCATCGTGACGTGCGCGATCGATCCAGCGATGTCTTCGCGCCACATCAGCATGTCGGTGCCGAGGCTCTCCGAGAATGCCTGCATCTCGGCGTTGGGACCGCCTTCAAACCGACCGCCCCACAGCGCCATCAGTCGTTCCCCCGCTGGCGCTTCCGAACCTGAGCAACCGTGCGGTAGCCCAACGAGAACAACTCCATGAATCCTTCCGCAGCCTTGCGGTCGAAGGTGTCGCCTTCCGAGTAGGTGGCGAGCCCCTCGTCATACAGCGAGTACGGCGAGCGGCGGCCCGTGATGCGGGCGGAGCCCGCACTCACCCGCAATCGGACATCGCCACAAACGGGCTCTTGCGACTTCAGCACGAAACTCTCCAGGCACTCCCTCAGCGGCCCGAACCAGGTGCCATCGTAGATGATCTTCTCGTAATCCTGACTCAGCTTGCGCTTGTAGTTGAAGGTCTCTCGGTCGAGGCAGATTCGCTCCAGTTCGGTGTGCGCCATGTGGATCAACGTGGCCCCGGGCGCCTCGTACACTTCCCGCGACTTGAGGCCCACAACGCGGTTCTCCACCATGTCGATTCGACCGACTCCAAAGGTGCCACCCAAGTCATTGAGGTAGCGAATCAGCTCAACACCGCCCATCGGCCGCCCGTCGATCGCGACGGGGATTCCGTGATCGAAGGTGAGCATGACCTCGATTGACCCCCGCGGTGCATTCGACGGATCTTTGGTCATCAGCCACGCATCGTTGGGCGGCTCCGCCCACAAATCTTCCATCTCTCCACACTCGATCGCGCATCCCCAAATGTTTTGATCAATCGAGTAGGGCTTTTCTTTTGTGATCGGAATCGGGATGTTGCGCTCGACGGCGTAGTCCACCTCGAGCTCGCGGGTGGTCAACTCCCACTCCCGCAGGGGGGCCACGATGCCCAAGTCCGGTGCCAGCGCCTTCGCGGTCACCTCGAACCGCACTTGATCGTTGCCTTTTCCGGTGCACCCGTGGGCGATGGCGTCCGCACCGTGCTCCTGCGCCACTTCGACCAACCGAGCCGAAAGCAGCGGACGGCCAAGCGCGGTGTGCAGCGGGTACATGCCCTCGTACAGCGCGCTCGCTCGCACGGCCGGCCAGATGAACTCTTCGACAAAACGGTCGGTCAGGTCGTCCACGACCGCGTGACTGGCTCCCGTGTTGAGGGCCTTGTTCTTGATGCTTGAGAGGTCGTCTCCCTGACCAAGGTCTCCGGTGTAAGTGATGATCTCTGCGCCGTAATGTTCTTTCAACCACGGAATCATCACGCTCGTGTCGAGTCCACCGCTGTAGGCACAGACGATCTTGTTGTACTGGTTGCTCATGGTTGCCCCTTTGAGAAAATCAAAGCGTAATGCAGCAAATGGCTCGGGTCTCGCAGACCCCACACCTGTCACGCAGAATTGACGCGGCCGGTGCCCCATCGCTGGAGCACCGGCCGTGTGGTGGGGTCAGGTGGCGGTTAGCCGGCCTGCCGCTCGTGAAGGATGCGGTCCACCTCCGGGTACACCCGGTAGTGCGTGATCACTTCTCCAAATGTGTTCTTCCATTGCCGCACACGCTCGCGGCTCACACCGAAACCATCTGCGATGGTCTGCCCGCTCTCGCCTCGTGCGAGGGCCGAGAGGAGTTCACGAAAACGAGTCCGCCCGTAAGATTTGATAAAATTACGAGCGACCCGTTCGCGACTTTTTGGCGATCCGACGGTCATATTTCTCTCCTTCCATGGGAGTTCCTGTTCCCAATATTTCCCTAAAGTACCGGCTCAGCCGGCGTTTTCCCTGTTTGGGCCTGTCAACCCAAACTCATCATGCCACATATCCATTGACACGTCAATGTAACGGTCAAGGTTTTTGCGATCTTTAGTGCAAGATTCTGATTTTTTAAATGCTGCATGCGATCCAAGCCGGTTTTGATGCACCCAAATCCGCGCTCTTGCCGCGGGCCTTGACAAGACCAGGTTTGTGTCGCGCCCCCCCACGGGTACAAGCCAGAGCGCGTGCCCAAACACCTCCAGCATCGCTCCGATGCGAGCGCCGTCGGGGGCGCTTTGTGCGGAAAGGTGCCGCGGGGGGACCCGCAACCCTTCGGCGATGATATGCAGGGCGCATGATGGAACGCAGAACCAAAATTGTCGCGACAATCGGCCCCGCAACTTCAAGCCTAGAGGGGTTGGAACAACTCTTTGAGGCAGGCGTCGACGTCGCCCGTGTCAACTGCAGTCACTCCACCGCGGAAGGCATTCGCCAGAGCGTCTCGCGCATTCGCCGCAGCGCCATGAAGGCCCGCAAGAAGATCGCCATTCTGCTCGACCTGCAGGGTCCGAAGATTCGCACCGGTCCCGGCAAGCCGATTCACCTCAACGCGGGCGATACCCTGACCGTATCGATGGACCCAGAACGGGAGGCGTCGCCCGGCCACGTGGGAACAACGTGGCCCAGCATGGTGCACGACGTCGCGAAAGGAGAAATGGTGTTGTTCGCCGATGGCGCCCTCAGCGGCACCGTCGACGATGTGCGCCCCGATGCGGGCGAAGTCGACATCCGCATCGTCGACGGGGGCTCGTTGGGCAGCCACAAGGGCATCAATCTCCCCGAGAGCAACATTCAAGCCCCCGCCCTGACCGAAAAAGACCGGGCCGATCTCGCCGTCGGAATCGCAGCGGGGGTGGACTGGGTCGCGCTGTCGTTTGTTCGGGATCGCGGCGATGTGGAGGTGCTTCGCGAAGCACTGGACGAGCTGGGGGTCAAGGACCAACCCGTCATCGCCAAGATCGAAAAGCCGCAGGCCGTGGAAAACATCGACGAGATTCTCGAAGTGGTGGATGGCATCATGGTCGCCCGCGGCGACCTGGGCGTGGAGATGCCCCTTGAGCAAGTGCCCATGATTCAAAAGCGCTTGATCAAGGCTGCCAACCGCACCGGGCGACCCGTCATCACGGCGACCCAGATGCTCGACAGCATGGAACGGAATCCCCGGCCGACCCGCGCCGAAACCACCGACGTTGCCAACGCGATTGTCGACGGGACCGATGCAGTCATGTTGTCGGGAGAAACCTCGGTGGGCGAGCACCCCTTCGAGGCGGTGCGCGTGATGGATCGCATCGCCCGCGATGTGGAGAAAAGCCGTTTCCTTCAGCCGGTCGATTTGTCGACGGTCGACGCACTGTCCGGGCCCAACAACACGGTCGCTCGTTGCGCCGCGCAGGCCGTTCAGGAAGGCGGTCGCCCGCTGGTGGTCTTCACCTGGTCGGGACGCAGCGCGATCCTGGCGAGCAAGGCTCGCATGCGGGCGCCCATCTACGCCCTCACCACCGACACGCGGATCGCCGACATGCTGGCCTTGGTGTGGGGGGTCACGGCACTGCCGATGCCCATCTTTGAATCCACCGACGAGATGATTGCGGCCGGCGAGCAGGTGCTGATGGAATCGGGCCACCTCGAGGCCGGCACCGAGGTTGTTGTGCTCGCTGGAAACACGCCCATGCGCGGCGCCACAAACCTGATGAAAGTGGAAGTCATCGACGGATGATCAGTCCGGCGCGTCCGCGTAGTCGCCGGGGTTGCTCTCCGAGCAGGGGTGGTCGCCGCAGAAGTGATGAATGCGCCCCGGTTCGACCCAGTCGTTGAACGCGATCACCTGCGCGTGCAAGCCGGGCCATCGGCGCGGGATGCTGTGGGCACCGGTGGGGACCGATGGGCGATTTGCATCGGCCGGAATCGCCCGCTCCGGGTCGAACTGGACGTAGCCCGGACCTGCAAGCGGTCCGACCGCCGCGTCGAGGCCCACCACGGGCGCCACCACCGGCATGAGCTGAGTCGCACCCACAGCGCGGGCCACCATTCGGGTGGTCATGTTCGCGACCTGCTCGTCCCCGATGGCTTCCTGCCACATCACCGACCGATCCTGCAGCGCCGACACATGATTGATGGGGTCGACCGGGTCCCAGAACAGCTGGCTGAGCGCGTACAACAACTGGCGATCGCGCGGCGACGGGATTTGCTCCACCATGATCCAGTCAAAGGGTATCCATTGGCTGGACCGCTCCAACATGGTCGACCAAGCCCCGCCCCCCACATGGAAGACGGCATGCTGCAACAGCGGCGTGTTTGCCACGGCGACCGCACCGGCGATGCCACCGAGGGAAATGCCGTAGTACCGCAGGTCTCCGTTGGTGCTCGGGAGCCCCCGCAGGGCCGGATCGTTCAACAGATCGCCGTCCACCAGCAACCGGGTCAACCCGATGACGTTGGACACGCCCTGAGTCAGCCGTTCGGTAATCTCGTGAATGCGACCGAAGTCGTCGGCAATCTGAATCGCGTGGATTCGATCGGAATCCTTGAAGCCGCGCCAGACCGTCGCGCACACAATCGCGCCCGCCTCATCGGCCAGGCGCATGACCTTGCTGGTGTCGTCTCGGTCGCCCAGGTAGGTGTCGGGCTTTTCAAACAGACCGTGCCCAAACACCCAGACCGGGACGGTCCCCGGTTCGGCATCCCGCACCGACTCCGGGACGTAAATGTGCAGCTCGGCATCGACCGTTCCCTGGTGGATTGGCATGCCATCGGGATCCAACGCAAGCTGGGTGTCGTCCACCAGCCAGTTGTCCGCTGCATAGGTTCCCTTCAATTCCAGCCAACCGCCTTCCGGCATTGCAATGCCGTCATCGGTCGACCGCACCTCATCGATGGTGTAGAACGGGGGAACCCCCACGCGCTCCGCGATGCTCCGTACTGGCTGTCCGCCATCGGCGACGGGAAAGTCAAACGCCAGCGCAACCCCCTCCACACCCAACGCTTCGAGTTCTGCCTGCAGCGCCCGGTAGTGATCGACCCATGGACTCAGGCCGGGCCCCGGTGTTCCCGCCAACACGTCGGCGTACCAAGCGATGGGCGCAAGCGGCTCGCCGTCGGTGGTCTGCACCCGGTCGGTCACAACGACCGCAATCCGGTGTCCCGGTGGCAGCAACTCCTGGGGCCGGACGATCAACGCCGGGTGTTCGTCGGCAACCGGTTCTGCGGCATCCAACTCGGCAAACGCCAAGATGGGGGCACCAGCGGTGAGATCCCAGAGCTGAACCGCTCCCCGCAACTGCGGCTCCGATGGACCGGGAAGCGACGTTCCATCAACGGCGACATTCAGGTCGACCACCGAAGTCTGCGCCACGGAGTACCCTTCGCGCCAGCGGACCCGCTCGATGGCCACCGCGGTGCCTCCTGCGGCAAGCGGAAGGTCCTCGGGCAAGGCGACCCGACCATCGGCCATGTGATGCATGCTCGGGAATGGAAAATGGGGGTGCTTGGCGGCTCCTGCCGCGTGTTCCGACTTCTCAACAGAGCCGCCGCACGCGACCAGAACCAGCCACAGCCCAATCACGGGCGGTCCGCCTTCGCCCACAAGCCATCGGGGTACCGATTCGTCAGTGGTTTTCCATCGTTGTGCGCCACCCACGCTCGCAGCAGGCGATCGCCAATGAGCAGGTCGGTGGTGGCATACGCCCACGGCTGACCCTTGTCGTGCTTGATGTCGATGAAGGCCGTTCGATCGCCTTGGCGCACCGCCAAGGTCAGCGTCTTCGGCATTGGAGCCGGCCATCCATCCGAGAGCAACATCTTTTGCTCGCATCGCAAGAGGCCGCGACCGGTCTGGGGATCGGGGTCCGAGCGGTACGCAGGCCTCCCCAACGCCACTTGATCGGCGCCGAGCGTCAGCGCCACCTCGACCATCGTTTGGTCGATCGGATGGTCCATGGATTTGCGCCCCACGGCCGGCTGTGCATCGAGCAACTGGCACCCAAACAAGCCATTCAGCGCCGCCGCAGACCCCATGGATGGATTGGCTCGCATGCGCTGCACCACCTGTCCAAGGACCGGATTGTCGAATGGCGCCGGCGGATCGCCCAATTCAGCCCACACGGACCGAATCACGACCGGATCGCCGGTCCGGAGCGCGGCACTTCGCATCGCCTCGCGCCAGCCGCGATCGCCCGGGGCAGGGTTGGAGCGGAGCAATCGAAGGCCGTCATCGGCGCTCATGAGGACATTCGCGAGCGCATCACCAATCATCCGATCGAGGCGCGCGTCTTGACCTTCCCAAACCGATGCCTGCTGTGCCAACGGCCCGACGACCCCGGGCACCCGATCCACAAGCGCTGCCTCCAGACGGGTCTGGGCTTCAATCGCCTCCGATGGCAAGTCTGCACCGGTCCCTTTGGAGCAGGCGGCGATGAAAAACAGAAACCACATGTGCACAGTTTGCCTTCAAATGAAATGGCCAGGGAACGCCAGTGTCGCGCATCGTGCTCCATCCGTCCACCGCCCCTCGGGATCGACATGCGGTCTGCAACGAGTAGGATGATGGCCATGCCGATCATCCACGAGGTTTACGAGAGTCACGAAATCTACGGGTTTGCCCACGATGCGCCCATGATTTTGACGTGCGAGCACGCGTCTCGCCGCATCCCCGCACCGCTGCGCACGACGGCGACGGATCGGCAGTGGCTGTCCACGCACTGGGGCTGGGACATCGGTGCTCGCACCGTGTGCCGCGAGATCATTCGCCAGAGCAAGAGTCTGGGTGTCTTCGCCCGGTTTTCACGACTGCTGGCGGACGCCAACCGGCACCCCGACCACGAACACCTTGTCCGGTGTGCGGTGGAGGGTCACGTGCTCAGCTTCAACCGCGACCTCACCATCGAAGAAGTCGACCGACGCCTCGAGCTGTACCACGCGCCGTTCCACGCAGCCGTCGATCGCCAAATGGCAAACCGCATGCGGGTGGACGCCAACGTGTTGCTGCTGGCCATGCACTCATTCACTCCGCAACTCGGCGACGACAAGCGCACCATGGATGTGGGGGTGCTGTACGACCGGCACGACCCCATCGCCCTGCGGCTCCGAGACGAGATCGCGGCCGAGGGCTTCAACACCGCCCTCAACGAGCCCTATTCCGGTCGAAACGGCTTGATGTACACCGCCCACCGTCACGGCATCGCGAACGACGCCCTCTTCCTCGAGCTGGAAATCAATCAAGCGATCATTGGCACCCCCAGCGACGCCCGCGCGGTCGGAAGGGCCCTGAACCGCGCGCTTCAGCGCCTGCGATTTCGCCGGGAACGAAGCCCCCGCTGAGTCACGGGTCGAACTGATCGAGGGCCACCTCGAGTTCCGCTTCCGACAACTCGCCTCGGCCGAACGACTCGTACATGGCCGCCACCGCGTCCAACTCCCGGCGGGCCCTCAACCGCTGGGCCATCGCTCGCTTCACGATGGCGTGGATCTTTGCGCGGTTGGCCGAACCCGGATCGGGCACAAAGAGGTCTGGCAGGTCGCTGGTCTTGATGCGCGGACGCGTCTGACCACCCGTGCCTTGGAGCTGGTCCCGTACGAAACTGGACCGCGCGGCGACCAACGCAAAGTGTGAGTCGTGCTCCGGCTGAAGTCGAATCCATTCGGAGCTGCCCGCCATGGCGGTCGGAAGGTCGGGATGCGGCCGTTGGGCGATCACCACGTTGTTGAGGCTCGGGCGGATCCGCGCAAACAACAACTCACCCTCTGCAAACGGCGTCTTCGTCCCGTTGAAGTCGCGTCCGCGGCGCGCCCGAGCACTCGCGACCTCACCGGTTTGCTTGTCCACGTCGGCCAGGTCGATTTCCGTGAACCCATCCGGACCCGCATCGGACGGTCGAAACGACTGGACCGACGCGAGCGGCGCGACTTCCCCAAGCGTGATCACGGGAACCGAGTCGGGGATGCTCGACGAGCCGAGCAGTTCCTCCGGCACCCACGAGTGGGCCGCGCTCGGAACGTCCGCCATCGACCCTTGGGCATGGGCAATTCGGAGCACCGCAAGGTCGTCCCCGTCCGTCTGCCGGTACGTCTTTCGGCTCGTGTCGTAGCCCGGGTCCCGCACGATTCCAACTTCGAAGTCTCCAGCCCGAGCGGGGTGCTTCTCGAGCACGACGACGCACGCCCGAGCCGTCGTTCCACCGAATGGACGGAAGATTCCCTCGGGCAGCGACACCACCGCGCGACGCTCGAACCGAGCCAGCAACCACGCCCGGAGCCAGGCGTATCCGTCGTTCGTCAGGATGGATCGCGGCAACACCACGGCCATCCGTCCCCCCGGTCGCAGGCGATCGTGGGCGGCTTGCAAAAACAAGGTGTCCGAAACCACCCGACCCCGACCGCGGGCCAGGCTGAAGTGCTGCAACGCATCGGGGTCATCGATGCGAACGGAGAACGGTGGGTTGGCCAGAACCACATCCCACTGTTCGGTGGGACGGTCCCGGAAGAGGTCCGCCTGCCTCACCGACCGCGGGTTGGCCCCGTGCAGGGCGAGGTTGAGGCGACACAGGGCCACCAACTCCGGATCGACCTCAATGCCATCCACCTCTGCACCCCGACTCCGGGCGACCACCATGAACGTTCCCGAGCCGCACGTCGGATCCAGCACCCGGTCGGTTGGCCGCACATCCGCCAGGTCGCACATCAGCTCGACCAAGGGACGCGGGGTGAAATACTGGCCGTGTTCTGCCTTGAACACCTCGGGAAAAAACCGTTCATACGTCAGACCAAAGATGTCCAACTCGGCGGTGAGGTGGATGCGATCGAGGCGCGCTTCGAGGGGCGCCTCCGGCCCATCCAGCCACAGGTGTTGTGGGATGCCCAACCGGCTCGCGAGATCGCGGCACAGCGCGGCATACGCTGCCCGCCCGGACAACCCCACGGCTCGGAGCCGGGTCTCGGCCTGCCGAAGCGATGTGGCAAATTCTTCGGACGTTGTCACGAGGCTCCCATTCGCTGGCCGGCCAGTCCCGGCGCCCCCACCGGTATCCACACCGCGGGAACTCAGCCACTCGGGAGCCCTCGAACGCATTTTCTGTCATTAGACAGTCAACTGTGGGCAACACGACGCTGGTTCGCTTGACCCGCCCGGAGTGGGAGAGGTACACCGAGTCCAAATTCAACCGAATTTCACCGCGTTTGGAGCACACATGGCACGATGGCTGGTCACACAAGGCGACCACCAGTTTTCCGCTGCAGATCTCAACGAACTGAAGCAACTGGCGCAGTCCGGCTCGGTTGGACCCGGCGACATGGTGCAGCCGCCCGGCACGTCCGACTGGCTGTATGCGAGCGAACTTCCGGAGCTGAACGAGCTGTTTGGCGCGCAGCCCGACGACGACGACGACTGGGAAATGCCCAAGACTCGAAACCGCACGCCACTGGCCGTGGTCCTCCTGGGGCTTGTTGCGTTTGGTGGGTACGGAATGTGGGACTACGGCCAGAAACTCCCCAGCCACGAAGACCTCGAGATCATCGGCGGGACCACGGGAATGGCGCTGACCGAAATGATCGCCTCGTCGGGAACCAGCATTCGGTCGGAACCGTCCGACGGCGGTTCGACCGTGGGCTCCATCGACAAAGACGAGACCCTCCAACTGCTCGGCAAGCGCGGGGATTGGTACAACGTTCGGAACGCATCCGGTGCCGAAGGGTTTGTCCCGTCCAACACCGTCGTTCCGGCCTACTACTTTGCGGACGCAGAGACCCGGCAGTCGTACGACCCCATCTACAACCCCGACCGCTACGTGTTCGTCAAGAACAGCTCGTGGATGCAGCTGCCGGACCAACGGGAAGACAACGTCACCATTTTTCAGTTCTTGCTGCAGAACAAGAGCAAGTTTCAGATGACCGACATTCGGTTGCTGGCCACCATCAAGGACAAAAATGACCGCGTGATCGAGACCCAGGAGATCCGCATTCAAGGTGAAATCCCCGCGCACGATGGCGTCATGGTGGGCACCTTGGGGCCCGACAAAGCAGACGCCGAGTCCACGCCGCAGCTGATGACCACCAGCGCACTGGAGCGCTTGGCCAAGACCGATGACTCCGTGATGTCCCGTTGGACCGACGGCGTCGAGCTCGCCATGGAATCCGAGGGTTTCGTCGAAGCCAACATCGACCTGCTGCAGGTCCGGGCCATCCCGAAAGAGTTGTAGCGGGCCGCGAACCCCGTCGACCGCCCTTGCCATCTTCGTGCCGCATCGATACGGCACCAACCATCATACAATCGCGGCGCTGCCGCACACCCCGAGGAGAGGACAATGAACCTCAAATTGCTTATCGTCGCCGCCGTGACCGTGCTGTCCGGATGCGCCACCCTGGATGACCACAACAAGCTCGTCGACAAGGTTGAGGAACTCGAGAAGAAGCTCGCTGAAGTCGAGAAGAGCGGCGGCAAGGCCGCACCCAAAGATGAGAAAGCCGAAAAAGCCGCGGCCGCCATCTACGAAAAGGTCGGCAAGCTCATCCGCGAAGGCGACACCGACGGTGCCAAGAAGCAACTGGCCGAGCTCAAGGCCAAGTTCAGCAACACCACCGCTTACCGCCGTGCCCGCAAGATGGAGCGGGAACTGGAAGTGATTGGCAAGGCCGCACCCAAGAGCCTGGATGTCGAGAAGTGGTACACATCCGAGTCGGCCATCGACTTCGCGTCCGACAAGCCCACCCTGTTGGTCTTCTGGGAAATCTGGTGCCCCCACTGCCGCCGCGAAGTGCCGAAGCTCCAGGCGACCTGGGACAAGTACGGCGACAAGATTCAGATGGTCGGCCTGACCAAGATCACCCGCTCGGCCACCGAAGAGAAGGTCACCGAGTTCATCGCTGAGGAGAAGGTCACCTACCCAACAGCAAAAGAGAACGGCGACCTGTCCAAGTACTTCAACGTCTCCGGAATCCCCGCTGCTGCAGTGGTGAAGGGCGGCGAGATCGTTTGGCGCGGTCACCCCGGACGCCTCAACGATGCAATGATCGACGGCTGGCTCTAAGCCGCGTTCGCATCGCACCCAGCCGCCCTCCGGGGCGGCTTTTTTTTACCGCTGGCCGCGCGGTTTGCTGGACACCAAGTCCACAACGACCGGCGCGCGCTGATGGCCAGAGCCCGCCACCACCCGGGTGTTCTGGACGGTCCATTTCGGCCCGACCCAAACTTGGTCGAGCGGGTGTTGGCCCATCTCCGGAACCGAACCCACGCGTTGAGGCCAGTTGGGTCCCGAAGATGCCCAGCGCAGGCCCGCTTGGGTGAGGGGTTGGGCAAGGGTCATCGCGTGTGGCGGCGCGAAAAAGTCCGTGACTGCGACCACATTTGCTCCCCCCAGCAGCCCAACCGCCGCGGCCGTTGTGGCGGCCCCGCTGTGAACGCGTTGGGTCCACTCGAATGCGTCGGCAAGGCCCACAGGGCCCTCGACTTGGCCGACCACGAGGGGAATCACGCCCACCTCATCGACGTACGGAAAGCTCACCACGCCCATCGAAGGACGACCTTCGAGAGACGGCAAATCAAAGGTCCACGCGTCTTCCTCGCCACCGCAATACTGAAAATTGCCCCGCGTCACCGTAATCAAGCCACCCGTTGGGGTGGCCGAGACCTTGGCCTCACCACTCAGTGCGTCCTGCAGCCGCATGGCCACGCCGGGGCGGTCGGTTCCCCGAAGAACCACAATGTCGGGCTTCAATTCCAACATCGCATCGATTCCCGTATCGGTGGCGCGAGCCGACTCGACGGTCCACACCGCCACCCGCACGGGACCAGCGGGGTCCCGAGCCAGAACCGCACAGCCCTTCAGTTCCCGAAGGTGGCGGGGACGATCCACGGGCGGACTGTCGAACGCCACGGGAGAACGGAGTATCAGCGAACCCCCGATCACCAATGCCGCGACGCCGATTGCCCCCGTCTGCTTCCGTTCCAGTGCGAGGCCCGCCATTGCGGCGACCGCGGCGGCAAACAGCCACGGCTCCAGCAAGAGGAGCCACACGCTCGAGGGGCTTCCCGTCCACCGGGCCAGTCCGGCCAAGGCCATGGCAACCAGCGCCAGCGCAACCGTCCGTTTGATGGTGGGCGTCATTGCGCCCATGGTAGCGGACTCACGCCCGGTTCAGGGCATCGATCGCAAGCCTCATCATCCACGGCGCTCGCCGCAAGAGCCCAACCATGCGACGGCGCATCCACGGCCGTCGGCGCACAAACAGCAAGGCTCCAGTGAGCCACCAATACATCCGAGTGACCCGGCTCCATGCGCGGGCGTACGACGGGGCACGTCCGGATGCGATGGCATTGATGGCCGCCATCGCCGTGTCGAGGCCCAACCGGATTCCCTCGCCCGTGAGCGGGTCCAGGTAGCCCGATGCATCGCCGATCAGCAGGACGCGCCCCTCCATCGGCGCCCGCGAACGCCGTTCAAACGGTCCCGCTCCGCGCATCTCCGACGACGGCTCACCCAATCGCTCGGCGACGGATGGAAACGACGCCAGCCACCGGTCAAAGGGGCTCCCAACCAGGGGAGGCTTCACATCCGCATGGTACAAAATCGCGACGCCCACCTCGGTTGGGCTCACGGGCGTCACATAAAGCTCGGCATCTTCGCTCCAGTACACTTCCACGTACTCGGACCACGGCGCAACGTTGTAGTGACGGCGCACACCGAGGCGCTTGGGGTACCGCGCATCCACATTCAACCCCAGTTGGTCGCGAATGGGCGACTGCAGGCCATCCGCCGCAACCATCCAGTCAAAGCGGCGCCCCTCCACGGTGACGCCGTCGTCGTCTTGGCTCCATTCCCCCACGCGCTGCTGCACCACTTCGACGCCGACTTCTTCGGCTCGGGCGCGCAGCGCGGCATGCAGCGATGTTCGTCGAACCCCCACTCCGGGCCCCATGGAGAAATCGGCTTGCGCGGCGTTTGCGCCATCCACGTACCGAATCCCCCGAAATGGAACACCGGGCGGACGATCGACACCCAGCTCGGCCAACACCTTCAACGCGGGGGGCATCAAGCCCTCGCCACAGGCCTTGTCGATCACACCGGGTTTGCCCTCGTACACCGTCACGTTGAGGTTCCGTTGGCGAGCGGCGATCGCCGCAGCCAATCCAGCCGGACCGCCGCCAATCACGGCCACGCTAGTCATGGGACACCCGCTGGGTCCAGTGAGACCACGCACTCTTTGCGAGTGCACCGGCGAGGTGGAGCGGCGTGACCGCCTCGGGCGGATTCAGTTCGCCCGCCTTCCACCGACGCAAGGCCTCCCCGCGACGGATTTTTCCGCTGGATGTTCGCGGAAGGGTTCCCGCAACGACCGGAACCACCAGGTCTGGATTGATGCCCGATGACGCCATGATGGCGGACCGGCATCGCTCCGCGAGTTCCGCATCCGCGTCGGAACGGGTCTCGACAAACACCAGCACGCGCTCGCCTTCCGGCTCGAGCGATGACACCGCTGCCGCGCACCCGGTTCGCACACCCGGCACGCCGTCCACAGCCATCTCGAGTGACTGGGGACTGTGGTTTTGGCCTCGCACCACGATCACATCCTTCCGTCGTCCAGTGATGTATAACTCAGCGCCCAACACAAACCCGCAGTCTCCGGTGTCCAGCCACTCTCCGTCTTTGGGCGGCGGGCTGTTGTCCAGGTAGCGTTCCATCACCGACGGACCGCGAACCCAGACATCCCCCACCACGCCATCGGGCAGATCGGCCCTCGACGCGTCCCGGATGCGCACCGAAAAACCACGCAGGGGTCTGCCGCTGCTGACCAACTCCACCCCTTCTTCCGAGGGCTCCGCACGGCCTTGGCTCAGCGCCGTAGGGTCAAATGTCTGCGCAACAAACGGTGCATCGCCGTCCGAAAACGTCACGGCGAGCGCAGCCTCACTCAAGCCATAGACGGGGTTCAAAGCCTCCGGCCGCAAGCCCCACGCCGCAAATCGTTCGGTGAAGGCACGCATGGTCGACGCATTGACCGGTTCCGCTCCGTTGAGCGCGTACCGCCAGCACGACAAGTCGACCCCGTCCAGCTCGTCGTCAGCGATTCGCTCGGTGGCGAGGGCATATGCGAAGTTTGGCGCCGGAGAAATGAGTCCCTTGTACCGGCTGAGCGCCCGCAACCAGATCGCCGGTTTTGCGAGAAATGCTTCGGGCGGAATCAATGTCAGCTCCGCACCGTACAGCAACGCCGGCATGACGCACCCGATCAACCCCATGTCGTGGTAGAGCGGGAGCCAACTCACACCGGACGGCACAATGGACCCCTTGTCCGGCACAATGTCCAACACAACATCCGCGTTGGACAATACCTGCCGATGGGTCAATGCGACGGGTTTGGGATGCCCCGTCGTGCCGGACGAAAACTGAACCATCGCGATGTCATCTGGCGTGGGTGCGACGGGGTCTGCGGGCGCCCGTTCCAGCAACGCTTCGGCCCGCACCACGCCCGCCCGTGGCATGGTCTTGGCCACCACCGAGCCCATCAGCTTGCCCGCCCGACTGTCGGTCACCAAAATCGCCGCATTCGACACAGCCAGCATCCGCGCGGTCCGAGCATAGTACTCTTCCAGCCGACCCAGCCGAACCGGCGGGTACAACGGGACGGGAATTGCCCCAATGAACGAACACGCAAAGAACACATCGGTGAAGTCCGGGGTGGTGGGCAAGACGATCGCGACGGTGTCGCCGGGTTGAATGCCCCGCTGAACCAGGCCCGCAGCCATGCGGCCCGCACGGTCCGCCAGCTCCGCGAAGGAGCGAAAGGTCTCGCGTTCTCGCCGGTCGAGGTACCGATACCCCTTGTCGTCGGTGCACCGGTTGGCCGCATCCATCAGCAGCGAGTGCAGCGTCGCGTTCATCACACCGTTCTCAGCTTTCCATCAATCACGCGAACGATGTCGTCCACGCTCACGATGCGTTCTTCGTCTTCGGGGTCGAAGCAGATCTCGAAGTGGTCTTCGATGGCCACGACCAGCGTCAAGCGTTGGACGCTGTCCAATCGATCCGCAAGGTCGCCCTCGCCATCGATGTCGGCCCCCAACTTGTCCCGTGCAATTGCGGCCAGGTCGGCGCGGATTTGAGCGTGGTTCATGACGACTCCAAGGCCTCAAGGGCATCGTTTTCGCAGCGGATCCGAACAACCATCAGCCCAGCGTTCAAGACGGTGAAGACCAGCGCAGTCCGCCAACATCCAAACATCAGCGGCAACACAAGGCCTTCCACCGCGACGGCCACGTAGTTGGGATGGGAGATGAACCGATAGGGTCCGGTCGTCACCCGCTCGCCTCCGGGCACCACAACCACCTTTGGATTCCAGCGGTGGCCAAGCGTCGTGATGCACCACCATCGCAGGGCCTGACACCCAATCGCAACGACGAACAACGCGGCACTGAGTGCCGGGGGCATCGGCCACGGGTTCCAAACGGCTTCGACCACACAGCCGAACAAAAATGCGGTGTGCAGCACCACCATGAACGGCCAGTGCCCCTGGCCGTGTTCCACACCGCCGTTCGCTTTGCTCCACGCGAGGTTTCGCTTGCCGACCCGCAGCTCCACAAGGCGCTCCACGCCCGTTGCGCCAATCACGGCGAGGTATGCACCAAGGGCCGTTACCATTCGAGCAACACCAACTCAGAGCAAAACCCCGGACCCATCGCCATCAGCAGCCCCAATGAGCCCGGAGGGGGGGTGACCTCGGCGAGGGTGTCGCGAAGCACCATCAGCACGCTGGCACTCGAGAGGTTCCCGACATCGTTGAGCGAATCCCACGTCCGCTGAAGCGCACCGTCCGGCAGTTCCAAGCACTCCTCGAACGCATGCAGCACCTTTGGCCCCCCCGGGTGCGCCACCCAGGTGTGAATGTCCGCCACCGTCTTGCCGTGACCGGCCAAGAATGCATCGACGTCCGCGCGGATGAACCGTTGGACCACCGCCGGCACCGACGCATCCAAGACGATCTGGAAGCCCGTGTCCTGCACGTCCCACCCCATCACCCGCTCGGTATCGGGGTAAAACCGGCTCGCAGTGGCCACCACCCGTGGTCCAGAAGCCGCCATCGCCGCGGCGCGATCCGAACCAACGCCCACCAGGGCCGCGGCCCCATCGCCGAACAAACCGCTGGCAATCAGATTGGCGATCGAGAAGTCTCCCCGTTGCAACGTGAGCGAACACAGCTCAACGCTGAGCAAGACCCCCACCTGGTCGGGATGACCCGCGAGGTAGTCGTGAAGCCGGGCCGTTCCGGCCGCTCCAGCAACGCAGCCAAGCCCAAACATGGGCACGCGCTTGACGTCGCTCCGCAGCCCCAAGCGGTTGACCAATCGGGCATCCAGGCTCGGGGTGGCCACGCCGGTCACCGTCGTGCTGAAGATGACGTCGACGTCCGACGGCTGCAGACCGGCCGCGTCGAGTGCGGAACGGACCGCGCGCTCGCCGATGGTCGTGCCCACTTCGATGAACGCGTCGTTGGCTTCGCCGAAGCTCATCGACGCGTATCGCTCCATGGGCAGTGCGAGGTGGCGACCGCCGACTTGAACCGCTTGGTGCAAACGAACCAAGCGGTCGGGGTTGTGATGCTGGCTTGACCACGTCTGAAGAAAGCCAGCGATCAGTGCGTTTTGGTCATAATAGTGGTCCGGGAGAGCCCCGGCGCAGCCGACGATATTCATAGCGCCCTATGGTATGGTCTCACGGCAGACCGGGCGACCAAAAGAGGACCAACCCATGAACAGATTATTCATTTTATTGACCTGCGCCTTTGGTTTCTCCCTCCCGGCACTGGGTGCAACATTTTCTGGTACCGCGGGCTCGGTCCAGTTTTTCAACGAGGCTTCGCTTCACAAATTTGATGGCGAAGCGCCGGACTTCAAGGCGACGTTCGACACCGAAGCGATGACCGGCACCTTGGTGGTCCAAACCAAAACCATGACCACGCACTTGTTTCCCCGCGACAGCAAGATGCGGTCCTATTGCCTGGAAGTGAAGAAGTACCCCACCATCACCTTCAACCTCACCGGGATGGAGGGAAACACAGCCGCCATGGCCGCGGGGGCGGGAAGCGGTTCGGTGATCCTCCGCGGCACGTTGACCATTCGCGACACCACCTTACCGGTGTCGTTCCCCGCGACCTACTCCGTCTCGACCACCGAGCTGGCCATGAAAGGATCCTACGCCTTCAAGTGGACCGACTTCAACATTCCAGACCCCAGCATCATCGTCTCGACGCTGTACCCCGACATGTCGGTCGAGTTCAACGTCACCATGGCGGCGAACTGAATCAGCGCTTCAGCGGTGCCCGGGGACCCCACTCCACCGCCTCACCGGCGGTGATGGCCTTGAAGTGGGCCCGCCCGATCGCCGCCTCGCCGCTGTCAACGCACACCTCATAGGCCCGCGCCTCCAGCTCCGTGCGCTCGCCCTCGTCCATTCCCAGGGATTCGAGAACGCCCTGCTTGAAGGCGGCCACCGCCGTCGGTGAGCGCCGAGCGGCCATTGCTGCCAGCGCCTCGGCCCGCTCGGTTGCGGCGTCCACTGAATCGAACAGTTCGTCAACCAGCCCGATCCGAAGGGCTTCCTCGGCGGCAATGCGCTCGCCCGTCATTCCCAATCGCAACGCCTGATTGGGCCCAACGATTCGAGACAGCTCGCTCGTCCCACCGGCCCCGGGAAGAATGCCGATGCCTGTCTCCGGCAGCGCAAACTGGGCGGCACGGGTGGCGATTCGGTAGTCGGCCGTGAGCAGGAACTCGGTTCCCCATCCCAGCGCCAATCCATCGACGACAACGGCGTGAAACACCGGTGCGCGGCGAAGGGCCGCGAGGGTGGCGCGCTGCCACCGCACGTGCTTCTTGACCTGCGCATCGGACCATCCAGCCCGTTCGGTCACGTTGGCGCCCGCAACGAAGATGGGCGTGCCCCGTTTGGTGCGCTTGTCGCTCGTCGTGATCAGCGCCTTGGCACCGCCGTCGACCAAGAACCTCGTGACCGCCTCCCAATCCCGCAACTGCTCCGTGCCCATCTCGTTGACGGCGCCGTGGCGGATGGAGACGCGCAGCACGGCATCGGGGGATGATTCGGCGTGCAGTGATGACAGACTGATCGCGGCCATGGCCGCGCTCTAACCCGAGGGGTGCGTTATGTATGCCTCAAAGTTTGGAGATCGACGTGCGCACACCGCTTTTGTTCTTGACCACCACCGTGTTCACCGCCTGTTCGACCATCGAAGGCCAGTGGGAGGGAAGCATGCTCTGCGAGGATGCCGGACCATGGTCGGCCGAGTTCACCATCGAAAAGAACGAGTACGGCGATACCGAGTTCGACGGCACCGTCATCGATGCGCTGTACTGCCGGCAGGACAACGACCCGGAAACGCCGGACGTGCCCTGCGACTTCAAGATGTTCGGAACCGTCGAGCCGGCCAACGGCTCCGGCACGCGCAACCTCGACATGCGAATTGATTACTGCGCAGCGGACGCGGGCGCTTTGGGGTCGACCGGCTACGGCTGTGAAAACCCCGAGCTGGCCGAGTGGGATGGTCGGCGGTCGATCAAGATCGTGCACCAAACGAGCGGCGACATCGCCTGCAAGATCGACCTCGACCGGCAATAGAAACCCGGGGGGGACTCGCATATGGGGCAACGCACGCCCAGCCTGGAACGCACCGAGGTCGATCTGCTGATCATCGGCGGTGGAATCACGGGAGCGGGAGCGGCCCGAGACGCCGCCCGTCGGGGGCTCACGGTGGTGGTGGCGGACCGCGATGACATCGCCGGTGGTACAAGCTCTCGCTCGTCCAAGCTGGTGCACGGCGGGCTGCGCTACCTGGAACAGGGAGAAGTCTCCTTGGTGTTTGAGGCGGTGGCTGAGCGGCGCATTCTTCAAGAAATTGCCCCCCATTTGGTTCAACCGCTGCCGTTCCTGCTGCCGGTGTTTGAAGACTCCCGGCGCAGTCTGTTCACCATCAACATCGGCATGTGGCTGTACGACGGTCTGAGCCTGTTTCGTTCGCCCAAGTTCCACACCAAGCTGAACGCGAAAAAGGTGCTTGCAGTCGAACCGCAGCTGCGCTCAAACGGCCTCAAAGGCGCGCCGGTCTATTACGACTGCGCAACCGATGATGCGCGCTTGACGCTCGAGACCATGCTGGACGCCGAACGGGCCGGTGCCGAGATCCGCACCCACACCGATGTGACCCGCCTGGTCCGCGAAAACGGCCGTGTGGTTGGGGCTGAAATGACCGACTTGTTGAGCGGCACCACCCAGACTGTCCGCGCCCGGGCCGTGCTGAACGCGACGGGCCCGTGGTCGGACGAGACCCGCTCTTTGGATGGCGGCAACGGACCCGCGCGCATGCGACCGACCAAAGGAATTCACATTGTTCTGGATGCCGACCGCGTGCCCGTGAATCACGCCATCGTGTGCCTGCACCCAAAAGACGGTCGGGTGTTCTTCACGATTCCCTGGGGGGAACAGACCTACATTGGCACCACCGACACCGACTTCTCGGGCGACCCCGGCGAGGTTGCCGCAGACGCGGCAGACATTCACTACCTGCTCGAAGCCACCAACGATTACTTTCCAGCCATCAATGTGGGACCCGATGACGTGATTGCGACATGGGCGGGAGTGCGGCCCTTGGTGAGCAGCGAAAACGAGGGCGATGAGTCGAGTGTATCGAGGGAGCACTTGATCGCGACGGAACCCGACGGCCTGATCACCATTGCCGGAGTGAAGCTCACCACCTACCGAAGGATGGGGGCGGAAGTGGTGGACACGATCGTGGACAGCTTGGTTCAGCAGGGTCACTCCCTGACGCATCTGCGTTCCGCAGAGACCGACCTCAACCCGCTGCCGGGCGCGATCGGCTGGCCCGAGGGCGGCTCATGCGACACCGTTGCCGAGCTCATTGCCGCAGTCGCACCGGAGCACATCGGTCCGCGCTGCGCCCAGTTGCTCGCGAACAGCTACGGCATGCGCGGCATCAACGTGGCCGAACTGGTCGCAAAGAATCCGTCCTACGCCACCCCGCTGGTCGCTGGCCGCGCCGAAATCGAAGCGCAAGTCATCTGGGCGGCGCGCGAAGAACTGGCCGGTACGGTCAGCGACGTCATGGTCCGCCGCACTCAACTGTTTTTTCGGGATCAAGACCAGGGATTGAGCGCCGTCGACCGAGTCGCCGAGTTGTTGGGCATCGAACTGGGATGGACCGATGAACAACGCGCCCAATACGGCGCGGCATACCGCGCTGAAGTGGCACGGAGTCGCGCGTGGCGAGCCGACTGAACCGACTCCGTGGCCGGTGGCCCGTTTCCCGGGTGGACGACGCGCCGTGCGCGCGGGCCCTCAGCGGCCTGTTGGGTCGCGTACCGTCGATGGAAATGCTGCCGGCGGAACAAATGACCCGCGCGGTGCTGACCGGCGAAGTCCTGCGCTCCCAAAACCCCATCCCTTGGCCGAGTGCGATCACGCGCCAACTGGATCCCTCGGACCCGGCCTACCTGCCCCCAATGGGCATGCACCCGGTCTTGGCCGGACGGGATCGAACCCTTGTCGGCATTCCCGGGCGCAGCGGCCAGTTGTGGGTCGATTCCGATGGGTGGTGCGGCGTCGGAATGGGGCCGTCGGTGGCCGTCTGGTTTGGGGGTGCGCACCGGGGCCACACCATGGGCAGACTGCCGGGCGCCGCCCGCACGGCCGCGGACGCGGTGACTCAACACCGCGGCGCCGATGGCATCAGCATCGAGTCCCGTTGCACCCGCGAAGCGCTGACCCTAACGGTCCGACACTGGCCCATTGTCCTCGAGGGTGAGGTTGCCTGGGTGGTCCACGCGACCCTGGAAACCACCGAAGACACCGAGCGCGAAGTCCGCCTTGGATTCGCCATCCGACCCGCCTGTGTGGATGGCGTCGCACCCATTTTCGAGCTGCACCGGAACCGGGAAGGGTTGTGGACTGCGGATGGAGTGCCCCTGTTGGCCATGTCCCAAAACGGGACCGCGTTGCTGGATGGCGCACACGGGCGTGCCGATCCGTTCCACCGATTCTCCGGTGCGGTGGAGCCGGGACCCGCCGTTCCGGCAGGCGAATGCTCGGTGCGGTGTCCGGCGGGTCTGTCCTCGGCCACGGAAGTGTTCCACGGAACCCTTCGTCGAAACCAACCCATGACCCACTTCGCGGTGTTTCGCCCGCCTCTCGACACGCCAGCAACGCTGGTTCGGACCAGCGGCAACAGCCTGTGGAACGGTGCCAAGGCGGACCAACGTGCCGTGCTGACCGCCGGCGCTGATTTTGTCATGGAGCGCCACCAAGACCTGCTGATTGCATGCCGCCAACGGCTCTTGATGGAAACCGGCGAGGCCGGAATTGCGGGCATCATGTCCGCAGTCGCCCTGGCCCGACTGGGGTTTGTCCGACGGGCAGGGTTGCGCCTCGGTGCCTTCATGGACCGCGTACGCCGCGATGGCACC
>JAYZVA010000173.1:0-12550 GCA_036156175.1 Myxococcota bacterium | reverse complement strand
GACCCACGGTTCGCCAAATGGATGAGGCGGAGGCATTCAGAAGCGCAGTTCACATCCGTGGGGAAAATGCCAGTGCCCTCACGGCTGGGGTGTCACTCGCGGACCTTGACCAAATCAACCACGAGCGGTTCGACGTGGTTGGTGTCGTTGGCAATTCCATGGGTTGGTACACTGCGCTCGGGTACGCTGGCGCACTGCCGATGATGGATTGCGCGCGGTTGGTCGAGACGATGGGCCAATACCAAGCGGGCAACATCGTCGGAGGCCAAATCGTCTACCCGATGGTGGATGCGAATTGGCGAATCGACCCCAAGGCCGAAGCCCACGTGCACGACGCGATTCAAAGCCATCCGGATTTGCATTGGTCCATTCGACTGGGCGGTCAAGCCGTAATCGGCGGCAGCGAGGCCGCGCTGACCCATGCGATCAATGCACTCAAACCCATCGCTCAGGGCGGGCACAACTTCCCGCTTCGACTGCCACTGCACTCTGCTTTTCACACACCACTGATGGCACCGGCTCGGGTTCGAGCGGAAAACGAACTCGCGGACCTCGACTGGCGGTCACCTGCCGTCCTCATGGTCGATGGCCTTGGGCGGGTGCATCGCGCCGGGTCTGCGGATCCCAAGCGGATCCGCGATTACACCCTTGGCGACCAAGTCACCGAGGCGTTCGACCTCCATGCCTGCATCCGAACAGCGCTGCGGACGGTGGCCCCTGACGTGGTCATCCTTCCTGGCCCAGGAAGCAACCTCGGCAGCGCTGTGGCACAAACCATGATCGCGGAACGATGGTCTGGCCTGATGAGCAAAGAGGACTTCATCGAGCGTCAAAACACAGCACCCATCGTGCTGAGCATGCGCTGGCCTGACCAAAGAGCCCGCGTCGTGACGTCATGACGAAATTGATGCTCGATGCCGTCGGTTTGAAACATCTTCCCCGTGCGGGCTGGAGCCGCGCTGGCATCGAAGATGCCGAAAGCGTTGCCGCTCATGCATGGGGAGTTGGTTGGCTCGTCATTTTGCTGGCAGACGGCGGCGTTGACCGTGCCAAAGCACTGGAGTTGGCGCTGGTACACGACCTTCCGGAGATCCGGACCGGAGACATCACACCCCACGACGGCATCAGTCGCGGTCGTAAAATGGAAATGGAACGCACCGCGGCTGAGCAGTTGTTCGCCGACCAACCCAGGCTTCTGGCACTCTGGGAGGAGTACGCTGCGGGGTCGAGTCCCGAGGCCCGCTTCGTCAAAGACTGCGACAAGCTCGATATGGCGATTCAAGCCGTCCGCTACGCCGACGAAACCGGGGCCGACACCCAAGAGTTCATTGAGAGCGCAAAGCGAACCATCCAGACCAACACCGTGCGCCGCGCCTTTGAGGGATTCATGAAAAAAGCCCGCCGTTGAGCGGCGGGCTTTGCGACCGAGACGCCGCTCAGTAGCGGTAGTGCTCGGGCTTGTATGGACCGTTCACGTCCACGCCAATGTAATCGGCTTGGTCCTTGGTCAGGGTCGTGAGTTTCGCACCAAATTTATCCAGGTGCAGCCTCGCGACCTTTTCATCGAGATGCTTTGGAAGCGTCACCACAGTGGGCTTCGTGCCCGTGGGGTTGCTCAACATATTGGAACCATACGCTTCGGCGCGGTCGTGCAATTCGATCTGAGCCATGGTCTGGTTGGTGAAGCTTGCGCTCATGACGAGACTTGGGTGCCCAGTGGCGCATCCGAGGTTGACCAGTCGTCCCTCGGCCAACACGATGATGCTGTGCCCGCCGCCGTTCGGCCCGTGGGTCGTGTCGCGAAACTTCCACTCGTGCACCTGCGGCTTGATCTCGATTTTCTCGACCGCGCCGGTCTCGCGCATCTGCTCGAGTTGGGCCATCTCGATTTCGTTGTCAAAGTGCCCAATGTTGCACACAATCGCGTTGTGCTTCATCTTCATCATGTGCTCGGCCTTGATGATGCCGAAGTTGCCCGTACTGGTCACAAAGATATCGGTGTCGTGAACTTCGTCCTCGAGGGTCACGACGTCCAGCCCAAGCATGCACGCTTGGAGTGCACAGATTGGGTCAACCTCCGTTACCTTCACGCGAGCCGACTGGCCGCGCAGGGAATCAACCGAGCCTTTACCCACATCGCCGAAGCCGAGGACCAGTGCTTTCTTCCCAGCGATCAATACGTCTGTCGACCGCATGATGGCGTCCACCAGCGAGTGCCGGCACCCGTAAACGTTGTCGAACTTCGATTTCGTCACGGAATCATTCACATTGATCGCCGGGAAGAGCAGGGTGTCGTTCTCGGTCCGCTCGTACAACCGGTGAACCCCAGTGGTGGTTTCCTCCGAAACGCCGCGGATGCCCGCTGCCATTCGGGTCCAGTACTGGTCGCCCTTTTCTTTGCGAACGTCCCGGAGCAGCTGGAGAATGACCTGCATTTCTTCGACATCGGTTGTCGATGGGTCGGGCATCTCTCCCTTCTTCTCCAACTCGTGTCCGAGGTGGATCAGCAAGGTCGCATCTCCGCCATCGTCCAGAATCAGTGTGGGGCCCCCGGCATCCGGCCAGTCGAGCGCTTGCAGGGTGCACCACCAATATTCTTCCAAAGTCTCACCCTTCCAGGCATACACCGGGACTCCGGCGGGCGATTCAAGCGAGCCGGTGGGGCCCACCACCGTCGCCGTGGCCGCGTGGTCTTGGGTCGAGAAAATGTTGCAGCTCACCCAGCGCACATCGGCGCCGAGCTCCACGAGCGTCTCGATCAACACGCCGGTTTGGATGGTCATGTGGAGCGACCCCATGATCCGGGCGCCCTCGAGCGGCCGTTTGCCTGCATGTTCTTCCCGCAGAGCGGACATCCCGGGCATCTCGACCAAAGCGAGGTCGAGTTCCTTTCGGCCGAAGCGGTTGGAGTCGGCAGTCCAGTCTGCGACGCGGTAGGGAAGCCCGGCAAACAACGGCAGTCCGGTTGCCATAAAGGTGGGTGCAGAAACGAACGGTGCGGTGCTCATGAGTCCTCCAGGGAGCGTGCCCAGTCCTTAACCGAAACTTTCGGACCATGGGTACCCAGTCTGCTCGCGCGCGAAAAACGTTTGCTCAACCCATTCCGCGCATCGGGCGACCGCCCATAATGTGGACATGCAGATGAAACACCGTCTGGCCACCATCTGTTCCAACATTCGTGACCAGGCGATATCCGGACTCCCCCAAACCCTCCTGCCGGGCAACCTGAGCAGACACGAGCATGAGCTTACCGATCAAGCTTTGGTCCCCTTGCTCAGCGGTATCCACGGACCGAATCGCTTTTTTGGGTATCACAAGAATGTGCACAGGCGCCTGGGGAGCGATGTCGTGGAATGCCAGAACGTCGTCGTCCTCGTAGACCTTCTTGCAGGGAATCTCTCCATCAATAATTTTTTGAAATACCGTCATGCGGCTCAGTAGCGCGCGAAAATTGGAAGCACAAGTACACCTTGATCATGCGCGGGTCCAGCCACCATGAAGAACCCATTCCGGCGGATTGATACAGTGGTGTCGAGGAGTTTGCCCTTGGGTGAAGTCACCTGAACACGGACTCGGGCACGCGTCTCGTTTCGGTCAAGCACCGTCACCTTCACGGCTTTGTCTCCCACAACCGTGAACTTCCGACTCGCCTTCGGCGGTATCGCCGCACCGTCTTTTGAAAGCAATGAAAACCCGGTGTAGTTCAGGTTCTTTAGGTGCTTCGCGATTCGCTCAAGCCCATCGCCGACACCCTTCGACCGGTTGGTTGCATGCACAGTCCACACCCTTACTTTGACCTCGCTCGCGACATCCGCCCGCTTTTCGACCACCAGGGCGCCATCCAACGATGAAGCGAAAACTGGAGCCGAACCAGTCATTGCAAGAGCTAAAATCCACCGAGTCACCCTCATTGCGCCCCCTCCAGGTCATCAGAGACAAAGATAATCGTGGGCGCATCGTTCCCGAACTGAAGCACTTGCACCGAACTGGACATCCCCACTTCCAGCTCTTCGATGTCCACGGGTGCATCCAGAATCGGCGAAATGGCAGCAGATGCAGCAGGACCCACCGGGGTGTTGGTGATGCCAACCCCAATCAAAAATGCCGCCGCCGCAGCGCACGCCAGCGCGGCCCCGCCGACGGCCCACCGACGCCGAGGCGTCAGCCAGACTTGTGCACGAAAAGCACTTTCTTGTTCCACTTCCGACCGGAGCCGTTTCCCGATGTGCATGCCAGGATCCGCACCGACGGCGGCCGCGATACTGGGCCACAGCGCGTCGGGTATGCCGGCCTCGCCCGTCAGCGCCTGACGCACTGGAATGGGTGATGCCTGACCGCCACCCAGTGAAGCCATCACGGCGTCCGCCACAGTTGTGTGCGGTTCCTGACGAATTGCATCCCCCAGCGGGAGCGGGACGCTCCCGATTCGCCGCATCACCCCATCGGCGACCTCGAGAGGTGGGTTCGACCGCAACGCAGCCTTGATGGAAGCCCGGAGCAAGCCATCGGCCTCCCGATCGATGCCTGCCTGGTCAACACGGTCGATGTCCTCGCTGCTTGCAAGGCCATCTTCTGCTTTGAGTCGACTTAATTCCAGAGGAGTCAGGTTCACGGTGCGTTCCGGTGTTGGGTGTGGTTCAGCTGGGCCGATGGTCCGCAAGCAGCTCTTGGAGGCGTCGCCGAGCGTAGTAGAGGCGACTCATGACTGTGCCCTCCGGTATGCCGAGAATCTCTGCAATCTCCTTGTAGGGCATTTCTTCAAGTTCACGAAGGACCAAAACTTGCTTTTGGTCATCGGGCAGCGTGTCCACTGCATCCATGATCGTCTTGAACATCCGCGACTGCGCCACATTCGCCGCAGGATCATCGGGGGCGGAATGCAGCCGAACAACCTGCCCCCCGGTACCTCCACTCCGAGAATCGTCAAATTCTGAGTGGCGGCGATGCTTTTGCTTGCGAAGGTGATCAATGGTCACGTTCATCGCGATGCGACACAACCAGGTGTAAAACTTGGACTCCAGACGAAATCTGTGGAGGTTCTGGAATGCCTTAATGAACGCATCTTGGGCCAAATCATGTGCATCTTCTGGGCTGCGCACCATGCCGTAGACGACGTGGTAAATCCGGCGCTCGTAACGCTCCACCAACACCCGGTATGCCTCAGGGTCGCCATCCAGCACCGCAGCCACCATTGCGGCATCGGGGTCGTCTGGAGGCGGCTGGCCGCCCCCAGGGTGCTTGTCTGTTGCATTCATCTGGTTCTCCTTGGCTCGCGGGGTTCAGTGAGCTTCGCCCCAAGTTTGTCCATCGCCAGAGTCGACGGCCAAGGGCACAGAAAGATTCACCACCGACGTCATTATCCGCTCAACGGCAGCACGGACATCCGCCAATTGCGGCTCTGGAACCTCCAATACAAGCTCATCATGCACCTGCAATAAAAGCCGCGCATCGGGAAATTCCCGGGCCAACATCGCGTGCACGTTGATCATCGCTGCCTTGATAATATCCGCTGCAGTACCTTGGACAGGCGTGTTGATGGCGACGCGTTCCGCCGCCTCGCGCTCGTTTCGATTGGATGCCTTCAAGGCGTGCAGGGTACGCCTTCGGCCCCAGAGCGTTTCGGCATAGCCGGTCGCGTGGGCGCTGGCCTTGGCGGTCTCCATGTACCGCGCCACCTGCGGGTAGCGTGCAAAGTATTGTTTCATGTAGTCGGAAGCTCGGCCCCTTGGAATACGCAACTCCCTCGCCAGGCGAAATGCGCTCATCCCGTACACAATTCCGAAATTGATTGCCTTGGCGGCTCTTCGTTGATCCGGGGTGACCAAAGGCGCCATGACACCGAACACTTCCGCAGCAGTGCGCCGGTGAATGTCCTCACCGTTTCGGAATGCATCCACCAGCGGTCCTTCGCCGCAAAAGTGCGCGAGAATTCGAAGTTCCACCTGGCTGTAGTCGACGCTCAGGAAACGGTAGCCAGGCTTTGCCACAAAACACCCTCGGATGCGCCGGCCGGCTTCCGTGCGGATTGGAATGTTCTGAAGATTCGGGTTGTTGGACGAGAGCCGTCCCGTGGCCGCGACCGCTTGATGGAACGACGTGTGGATTCGACCATCTGCACCCACTGCGTCCGGCAATGGGTCCACGTACGTCGACTTGAGCTTGGCGTATTCCCGGTACTCGAGCATCAGGCCGCAAAGCGCATCGCCTTGCAAGTCACGAAGCTGCGCAAGAGTCTCGGCATCGGTGCTTGGCCCCGTCTTCGTCTTTTTTATGGGCGTAAGTCCCCGCTCCTCAAATAGGATCGGGGCCAACTGTTTTGGCGAGTTGATGTTGAACTCTCGGCCCGCCTCTTTGTACACGCGTTCACGAAGCAGATCGATGCGGCGTCCAAGGTCCACGCTCATGGCGTTGAGAGAACCGACGTCGACCCCGATCCCCTCCATCTCCATTTCGGCGAGAACAGTGATCAACGGCAGCTCAAGCTCCCGATAAACCCGTTCAACAGCAGCGAGTGGTTCTGCCATCGCCCGTTCGAGCAAGAGAACAATGTGGGCGTCCTCGGCGGCATATGCGGTGGCCTGTTCTACCGGGACCTTTGCAAACAGTCCGCCCACATGCTCTGTGGTCTCCTGGTAGCTGAGCATGGCGTGTCCCAGATACCTGTCTGCGAGCGCGTCGAGGTTGTGTTTACGCTGGTCAGCTGCGACCACGTAGTCGGCCAGCATGGTGTCACCATCCACGCCGGCCAGTTTCACGCCTGCTCGCCGAAGCACTTTCAGGTCGTATTTAAGATTCTGACCGGTTTTTTTGAGGTCTGGATCTTCCAGCAAAGGCTTCAATTGTTCGAGCGCATTCGGGCAGTTTCCACCCGCCTCATGAGCCAGCGGCACGTACACTGCGGTCCCCTCGCCCCAGGCAAAGCTCAAGCCCACGAGGTCGGCAGTCATCGCATCGATCCCCGTTGTTTCGGTGTCGACCGAACACCGCCCAGCGTCAGAGAGACCCGCCACCAACCAGTCCAAATCCGCAGCCGTGGAAATCGTGCGATACGCAGTCCGATCGACCTTGCTGGTGGGCGCTGCAGCTTCACCGAGTTGGTCTTGAACAAACGTGAGCAAACGTCGAAACCGATACGACGAAAACCGCGCCTCAAGCGCAGTCCAATCTGGGTTCCGCACGGCGATGTCGTCCAACGTAATGTCCAATGGAACGTCGCACTTGATGGTCACCAACGTGCGCGCGAGTCGCACATCGGATGCCGCGGCCGCCACCTTCTCCCCGGTTTTTCCACCGATTTGCTCCGCGTTGGCGACCACGCCTTCCGCGGTATCGAACTTGTTTACGAATGCGGCTGCTTTTTTGGGGCCCACACCCGGAACGCCGGGAATGTTGTCGGACGCGTCACCCATGAGGGCCAGCAGTTCGATGATCTTTGCAGGAGGCACTCCCCACTTCGCCTGCACCTCCGAAGGTCCGAGCACCGCCTCGTCGCCGCGACCAAACCGCAGCAACTTGACGTGAGGGGTGACCAACTGGGCAAAGTCCTTGTCGTTGCTGACAATGGTGACTTCAACCTCGCTTGAGGCATGCTGCGCCAATGTACCGATGATGTCGTCGGCCTCAAACCCATCCATTGCCATGGCTGTGACACCCCATTCTTCGCACAGGGGAATGAAGTGCGGCCACTGCTCACGCAAGTCCTCGGGCATATCGGGCCGCTGGCCTTTGTAGTCCGGATACAAATCGTTGCGAAAGCTCTTGCCCTTATCGAACAACACGCACATGTAATCGGGACGCTCGACTTCCAGCATCTTTTTGAGCATGCTTGTGAAGCCGAACAGCGCACGAGTCGGGAAGCCGTCCGGGGAACGCATGTCGTTTTGAATGGCAAAAAAGGCGCGGAAGGCCTGATTTGAGCCGTCGACCAAATACAGCTTTTTCGTCATGGTGACGGAGCCCTCCTTCGGATAACAATAGGCGTAAATGGACTAACCAACGGGAGCCAACGTGTCGGACCCAACGCTTACATGGGGCAGCTACAGCCCATCACACCAAACGCTGTTCAGTCCGAGTGAGGAGCACGAGATGCTGCGGGCAATGGTGGCGGAGTTCACCAACGAGCATGTCGAACCCCAAGCCGAGACCTTCGACGAAAAAGAATGCTTGAACGTCGAGCTCTTTCGTGCGCTCGGCGAGCTTGGCTTGCTTGGGGTCACAATTCCAGCGGAGGCGGGCGGAGCCGGAATGGACACCGTTGCGGCCGTCATCGTCCACGAAGAACTCAGCAAATCCGACCCCGGATTCTGCCTGGCCTATTTGGCGCACTCGATGCTGTTCGTGAACAACTTTTACCATTGCTCCACCCAAGAACAGCGAGACCGGTACCTTCCAAAAGTCCTGTCTGGTGAGTGGGTCGGCGCGATGGGCATGTCCGAACCTGGCCACGGCACGGACGTCGTTGGAATGCAAACCACCGCGGTTCGCGATGGGGACAGCTACATTCTCAATGGCGTGAAGACATGGATCACCAACGGCCCCGAAGCCCACGTTGCGCTGGTCTACGCCAAAACCGACGGGCGCATCTCTGCGTTTATCGTCGACCGAGACTGCCCTGGTTTCTCAACCTCTCCACACATACCCAAAATGGGCATGCGCTCCAGTTCGATGTCCGAGCTGATCTTCGATGACTGCGTCATCCCTTCGACCAATCTGTTGGGTGACGAGGGTCAAGGGCTGCACCACATGATGCGAAACCTCGAGATTGAACGGCTTACCCTCGCGGCCATGAGCACTGGAATCGCCGAACGGTGTCTGGATGTCATGATTCGGTATGGCGAAGAGCGGGTGGCATTCGGGCAGCCCATCAACCGGTTCGGTCAGATCCAGCGCTACATCGCGGACTCGTTTGCAATGACCCAGGCCGCTCGCTGTTTGGTGTACCAAGTCGCGCACAACGTTGCACCCGACATTCGCAATCGGATCGGGTCCGATGCGGCCAAACTGTTCGCTGCACCCGTGGGCAAGATTGTCGCCGATAACGCCATGCAGGTCATGGGCGGTGCCGGATACTGCAGGGAGTTCCCCCTCGAGCGGCTGTTGCGCGACGCAAAACTGCTCGAGATTGGCGGTGGCACCTTAGAGAGCCACCAGAAAAACCTCACCAAGGACCTTACTCGCTTGTTCGCGGGTTGAGTCGGAGGAGTAAGTCTCATGTTCAAACGCGTAATCCTGTTTCTTCTGACCAACTTGATGGTTGTGATCCTGCTGGGCATCGTGCTTCGGCTCTTCGGCTTCACGGGCTATTTTGACGCCCAAGGAGTCAACCTTGACTACGGCAGCGTGGCGGTGTTCGCAGCCGTGTTTGGTTTTGGCGGGTCTTTCATCTCGTTGTTCATGTCAAAGTGGGTCGCCAAACGTGCCACGGGTGCTCGAGTGATCGAATCTCCCGCCAATCGCACGGAAGCTTGGCTGGTCGAGACCACGAATGCACTCGCCGACAAGGCGGGGATTGGTCGTCCAGAAGTTGCCGTGTTTGATGGTGCGCCGAACGCGTTCGCGACCGGATGGAGCCGAAACAACTCGCTCGTCGCTGTGAGCACCGGATTGTTGCGCCAAATGGATGAACGCCAAACCGAAGCCGTCATCGGCCACGAAGTTGCGCACATTGCAAACGGCGACATGGTAACGCTGACCCTGATTCAGGGCGTGGTGAACACATTCGTCATCTTCTTCGCGCGAATTGCCGGACACTTCGTGGACCGCGTGATCCTGAAGAACGAACGCGGACGCAGCATCGGGGGCTTCATTGCAACGATTGCATTCGAAATCGTGTTTGGGCTTTTGGCCAGCATTGTCGTCATGTGGTTCAGCCGTCTGCGCGAGTATCGAGCCGACGAGGGTGGCGCCAACCTCACCAGCCGAGAGGCCATGATCTCCGCCCTCCGTGTGTTGGGCGGGCGCCCGGGAGAGGCTCTGCCCGAGCAGGTTGCTGCATTCGGCATCACCGGCGGCAGCAAGCTCTCCGCCCTCTTCCGTAGTCATCCCCCCATCGAGAAACGCATCGCGGCACTCGGCGGCTAATCGATGGCCGACGCCGCGGCTGCCAACGCCGCCAACGTGTGGCTTTCGGCGCACTGGACCCGCTGGAAACCGGCGCGGCGGGCCGCAGCCTCGGTCGTCGCGCCAAGGACCACTGCGGGGGTGTGAACATCCCCACCCTCGTTGACGAAGGCCGCCACTGCTGAGCTGCTTGTGAAGGTCACCACATCATATTCAGCCATTTTCAGTCGTCTCTTGGCATCCACAGGCACCCGGTTCTCATACACACTCCAACGATGCACACCCAAGCGGTCGAGGCGTTCGGCGAGCTTTGGTGATGGATGCAGCGCACCGATGAACCAGACGCACTCTTGCTGGGTGACCTCGAGGCCAGCCAGCGCATCCAATCCTCCTGCGGTACCGACGTAGTGCGCGTGGACACCAATGCACCGCAGAGCGGACGCGGTTGCTTGGCCAACCACGGCGGTGCGGGCTTGGCGGATGCAATCGGCGAGATCCGGTGCAAATCGGGCAACCGCTTGCGAGGTCACCAACACGGCATCAGGGGCCGCCGAGGGTCTGGGAAGTCCGGTCGCCACCAGTTCAACAAGCGGCACGTGCATCACCCCGTGCCCGCTGGCGGCCAATAGGTGCGCAAGGGGTTGGGCATGCTCACGGGTGATCAGGACACGGGCCATGGATGTCGCTAACACCCTGATGCGATAACCAAACCCCGGAGGGCCTATGAATCGGATTTCACTGCTCATCGCCGCGGCGACCACCATGTCGGGTTGCAAAATGAGCGAAGATGCATTCGTCGAAAAATACGCAGACGCCTATTGCAGTTGGGTAGAGGGGTGCGGCAAGCTCGCAGAGCAGTTCGGCACGTTGGATGACTGTGTGACAAACCGGACGGTCTTCGCAGAAGCGGAGTTGACGCCAGCAGGCTGCGGGTACAGCCCCAAAGCAGCCCAGGACTGCATCGATGAAATTGGCGACAACGAGTCCTGCGATATCAACTCCGCGATGCCCCAGTCCTGCACGGAGGTGTCCGATTGTTTCGGCGATACCGGGCAATAGCTCTGGCGCTCATCGCGGGCTGCATGACCGAAAAACGGTTTGAGCAGCGCTATGCTGAGGAGTTCTGCGCATTGTTGAGCGACTGCGGTGGACTCGAGATGCGAGGGTATGCCTCCGCGCGCGACTGCGAGGCTCAGCAATCCGCCGCCGTCGCTGTGTGCGATAACTTTGCCAGCGACCATGCGTCTGATTGCATCGATGACCTATCGCAACGCACCTGCGACCAAGCCTTCGACCAGGTTGCCCCGCGCTCATGCAGCATGGTCTGCGATTGACTAGGCCAAGGCATCAACCGCCAACATAGCCATTGTCGTTGGGTCGTCGCCGGCGCAGTGGAAACGCCGCAGTGCGCCTTGCTCATCCGAGACGACTGCATCGAGCGCGAACCGTCGGTCAACACGCCGAATGTGGCATCCAGCGGGAACGTTGCACCCCCCACCGTATTGGCGGAGGAACGCGCGCTCTCCAGTCACGCACAGTCGAGTTTCCTCGTCGTCGACGCCGGCCAGGATGGAAAGCAAGGGGGCATCATCTGCGCGGCATTGAACCCCCAATGCACCTTGTGCAACGGCCGGCACCATCTCCGATACGGCTAACGGAAAAATGTCTGCCCGCTCAATGCCAAGCCGATCCAGTCCAGCCACGGCCAGGATTGTTGCATCGCACAGACCCTTGTCGCGTTTCTCGAGCCGCGTGGGAACGTTTCCACGGATATCAATCACCTTCAAGTCCGGACGCGCTGACGCGAGTTGACTCCTGCGCCTCAATGAACCGGTTGCCACCACGCAACCCGTCGGAAGGTCCTCGAGGCTGCACCCCACCAAGGCGTCCCGAGCGTCCGCCCGGGCGGGTATGGCGCCGAGCACCAAGCCTTCGGGGTCCTCCGTCGGTAAGTCTTTCAGCGAATGGACCGCTAAATCGATCTCGCCCGCCAGCAAGGCTTGTTCGAGCTCGAGGGTAAACAGTCCTTTCCCACCGATCTCAGGCAACGGTCGGTCCAAAATTTCATCACCCCGAGTGCTGAAAACCCGAACCGTGACCTCGGCGTTCGCCTCCTTGCGTATCGCGTCGGCGATTTGCTCGCTTTGGACCAATGCCAGTGCGCTGCCACGGCTCCCGATGACAAGTGCTCTACCCATCTGAGCGGTCGCCTTTGCCAAATGCCTCGAAAAGTGCCAGTGCGCGTTCCACCTCGCCATCCTCGGCGTATCCCCGGGCCGCACGCAGTGGTTGATGGAGAATTTTTTTCACAATGGCCTTGGTCATGGCGTCCACCGGGTCTTGTTGAGCCGGCGTCAGCGCGGCGAGCGCCGCCCCCGCGCGGTTCAGTTCAGCGATCCGCACCGCTTCGGCCCCTTGCACAATGCCCCCGATCTGTTGGTTGACCTGCTCACCCATCAATCGACGCCAGTGTCGAAGCGTCTCCTCCGCG
>JAYZVA010000172.1:0-9191 GCA_036156175.1 Myxococcota bacterium | reverse complement strand
AGAAGGCCCCAGCGAAGAAGGCTGCGGCAGAGGAGGCCCCGGCGAAGAAGGCCCCAGCGAAGAAGGCTGCGCCGAAGAAGGCCCCTGCGAAGAAGGCTGCGCCGAAGAAGGCCGCGCCGAAGAAGGCTGCGGCGAAGAAGGCCCCGACGAAGAAGGCCCCCGCAAAGAAGGCTGCGGCGAAGAAGGCCCCGGCCAAGAAAGCGGCGCCGATCCAAGTCGACCCGATGGAGACGCCCAACCCGAACGCCATGAAGTTCACGCTCAACCAAACGGTCGCCGAGACCGGTTCGTTTTCGTTCAATGCCGGTGATGCCGAGATTGCTCATCCGGTGGCGGCGGCCGTGTTGGCCCTCGATGACGTGGAGAGCGTGTTTGGCGTGAACGACTTCATCACGGTCTCGAAAACCGCCTCCGCCGACTGGGCAACGTTGATGCCCAAGGTTGTCGAAGCGATCCAAAGTACGGCATAGTTCGGCTCTCAGTAGGGGTTTGAGTGGCACGTCTCGTCATCAAGAGTCTCCAAGATGGGCTCCGAGTCTTCGACGTCTCATCCGAGCGCGTGGTCATGGGCCGCGGCGATGACGTGGACCTGCTCCTGCCCAACATCTCGGTGAGTCGGCACCACGCGCAGCTTCTGGCGACGCCCGGCGGTGTGGCAATCGAAGATCTGAACAGCTCGAACGGCACGTTGGTCAATGGCCGGCCCGTGGTGGAGCGGATGACGTTGACGAGCGGCGACGAAATCTCGATGGGCAAGTTCAACTTGGTGTTCATGGGCGACGGGCCCGAGGACCGCTTCTACAACGGTCGGTATTTGGAGTACATGTTGAAGTACGAGCCTTCGGCGCCCCGGTTCGAAGATTCGACGTTTGCCATGTCGCCTGAACAACTCAAGAAGCTGCAAGAAGACGTTCACACCATGCGAAATGGCAAGCTGGTCCTGGCCAAGAACAAGGCCCGCTACTGGCACCCGGAAGACAAACCATTGACGTTCGGCGGCGGCGGAATGGTGGAGATCGACGCCTTGTTTTCGAGCGGCATCGTCGCGGAAATCACGTGGGACGGGGCCCGTCATGTGATTGCGAAGAAAGGCTACCTGACCAAGCTCACCGTCAACGACCAATCCGCCACGTCGCAGCCGCTTCGACCGGGCGATCGCGTGCGCATCGGCTCCACGACGTTTCTGTACGAGGTGGAGCCTGGCTAGCGCTCGGGCACGGAGACGGCCTCGCCGTTCTTGATCACCGTGTGGATCGAAGTGCTGTGGCGAATGTCTTTTCGGGGGTCGCGATCCAGGATCACCAGGTCGGCGAGCTTTCCGGGGCGGATGCTGCCAACGTGCGCGTCGACGCCCAGATAGCGGGCGCCGTTGATGGTTGCGGCTTGGAGGGCCTCCATCGGTGTCATGGCGCCCGGTCCTGCCAGGGCCCACAGCTCCCAGTGCACCCCAAGCCCTTGAACTTCGCCGTGCGCGCCGAGCGTCACCAAGACCCCGTTGCGGGCCATCGTTGCGGCGTCCCGCGCGACGGCTTGATGATTCCAGTCACCGTCCGGTGCGGTCAGTCGGCCGCGGCGGGTCTTTGCATCCAGGTCCCGCCGGTCCCAGTGCCGCATCAGCCGTGGATTGTCGTAGGCACCGTGGTGTTGGTGAAAGAAGTGATCCCCCGACAATCCCCCGTACGCCACAAGAAGGGTCGGCGAATACGCGGTTCCGGCACGGCCGTCTGTCGCGCTTCCCGCCATGAACTGGTGCACGTCGTCGTACACCGGAGCGTTCGGCAAGCTGTGTTCGATGGCCTGAAATCCATCGGCGAGCATGCTCATGTTCATCCACAGGTCGCCCCCGCCCTCGGCGATGCAGAGCATGTCCTGATCGGCGCAGGCCTCAACGAACCACTGCCGCTGATCCCGACGGCTCTGTTGGTACACCTTCACGCTTGTGGCGCCCACGGCCTTCAGGCGCCTCACGTGATGAATCGCAGCCTCGCGATCCGGGGTCTCGGCGTTGTTGTTGCCCAGGGCGCCGTAGAGCACGAACCCCGTCGAGAACACCCGAGGGCCCTTCGTGAGCCCGGCCGCGACCCGCTCGGCTTGGGTGAACACCAGGTCGGTGGACGCGCTCGGGTCGTGAACGGTGGTCACGCCGAAGTCAAGGTTCACCCCGTACTGCCAAGGGTGTTCCGGCAGGATGTCTCGCGCGCCGTAGTGCATGTGCGCGTGCACATCGATGAGTCCGGGAATGATGGTTTTTCCGGTCGCGTCCATTGCGGTCACTCCCGGGGGCACCGCCCCGTCCGCCTCGATGGACTCGATGGTGTCCCCATTGATGACGACGGTGGCGTTCTCCACGGCGCCCGCGTCGTCCATGGTGAGGACGGTGGCTCCGGAAATGGCCCACCGTTTGGTCGGTCGGTGTCGGGGCCGCCGATAATTCAGGGTGCGCTCGCTGGTCGCGGCCGACGGCTTGGGGTCGTCGGCATGTGGAATGCGATGGGCGGGGAGCGAACGGGTGTGAAAGCGGTCGCCCTGCACCCACGTGACTGCGGTTCCATCCGGGGTCCAGTTGATCCAGTCTCCGACGGTCTCGGTCAGGCGGTGTTTGGGCAGGTCATCCAGCTGCGCGTGCACGCCGGGCATGGGCAGCGCGGCAACCCAGGCTTGGTGCTGGAGTTTGTAGGCAATCCGGCTGAAGTCGGGCGATGGCATTGCTTCAACCGCGCCCGGAAACGTGATGTGTGTGAGCCGGTCGTGGCCATCGAGATTGACGCTCACAAAGTCGCTCTTCGCCGGCGTCCGACTCTTCCGTTCGCCGACGGCCAGCCACCAGATGCGCCCGTTGTGGATCGATAGACGCGGCGCGCGAAATCCCACGCCCGCATCCACCGTCTCATCCAGGATCGTCGCGGACCACGATGCGCCGATGCGATCGAGTCGGACCAGTTCAAACCAGGGGTAAGAGCCCAAGTTGGGCCGATTGTCCTGGTTGGGATCCCGCAACACCGCGATCGTGCGTCCGTCGGGCGAAAACACCGGATTGGTCAACTGACCGCGGATGGGCAGGTCTGCGGTGCGCCCAAATCCCCGGTTTTCGGTCACATGGAGGCGGCCCGTTCGGTCCTCGTCGGACCAGCTGGTCCAGGCCAAGCGCCGCCCGTCCGGCGACCATCGCGGCGCGAATCCTGGGCCCAAGTCGCGCACGGTCTCCCCCCGTTGAACGACGAGTCGCCCCATCGCCGAGTAGGCCAGGTCGCCAAACCGGTTCGCGCTGGCCCAGCGGTTGACCTTGGCTTGAATGGTGTCGCTTGGTGCGTGCGGCGTTCGCTGCACGTCGTGGATCCGCCAGGTCTCGTTCACGCGGAAGGGAATCTCGATGCGGGTGCCGTCGAGCTTCAGTCGCCACAGCTTGCCACCGGCCCACAGGACGAGGTCCCCGTCGTCGGTCCAGTCCATGGCGGGGTAGACACCGTGAAGCGCGAAGCCCTCCATTTGGTCGTGGTCCAGCCAATCGGCGATCACCCGGCGGGTGCGCGTCTCAAAATCGAGGTGCTCCAAGAGGGTCTTGTTGCGGTCACGGCTCACGAACACGAGGCCGGAACCGTCGGGCACCAGCACGGGCCGAACCGCGCTGCCGTTGCCGCTCACCTCGGTTCGCAGGGTGCCGGTGGATCGGTCGAGTCGCATGACCCGCCAAAGCCCCCGAAGGGGATCGTCGTTGTAGTCGAAGCGGCCGCTGCGCGAAGAGAACCAGATGCGGCGACCGTCGGTGGCGATCTCGCCCGCATGAGGGTGATCGTCTTTGCTGGTGAGGGCGACGCCATTGCCGCCATCGGGGTGGTATTGCCACACTTCGGTGACGCCGATGCTTCGGGTGTCGATCGTCCGCCGGCGGGCCAAAATCCACGGGCCATTCGGATCCCAGACGGGGTCGGTGACCCGCGCGGTGGTTTCGGACGTCAGCGGCGTCCGGTTGGTGCCGTCGGCGTTCATGGTCCAAATCTGCTCGTTTCCATCGGCGTCAGAGACGTAGGCGATGCGGGTGCCGTCGGGAGAAAAGCGGGGCTCACTGTCCCACGCCGCACCGCTCGTCAGCCGGGTGGCCTGTCCGCCGGCGATGGGCAGGGTCCACACGTCGCCCAGCAGGTCAAAAATCAGGCGGTCGCCATGCACGCTGACGCTCATCCACGTTCCCTCTTGGGTGTCGATCCGGATGTCGTGCGTCGGCCCGAATGCCGCGGCGATGTCCCACTCGGGAGCCCCGTCATCGGCAGGGGATTCGACGGCGGCGGCGATTGGCGCGTCTGCGCTCCGCGCTTCAGGAGAGCACACAAACAAGGCAGCAAGAATCAACATGGGCTGGGTTTATCCCGCGAGGGGCAGCGGTGACCGGGCGATTGCGCCTGACGAGGCGCGTCACTGGATCGGGATCGACGCCCGATTCGACCGCGGTGTGGGCGGGGCATGATGTCTCCTCATCGGCTGTCCCCGCTGCGGTGGGACCGGCCCAAAAAGGAAGAATGCAACCAAACTCTGCCGCAAGACACCGCCGTGTCATCCGGGCTGCAGCGAACCGCCCGACCCCGATCCGCCGCGGTTCCGAACCGATCAACGTGAACGCCGTCCTCCGCGTGCGTTACGATTCAGGGGCTCGTGGCGAGGGATCCGACGTGGGACCGAAACAAAAATACCTGCTGCTCAGCATTTCGCTCTTGTTTGGCGTGGCTGTGGGTGGCATTTGGCCCAACGTGATTCACATCCGGGACAAGACACGGGCCATGGCCGATGCCCACCGCAAACACGAGACGGCGCACAAGGGGTGGTCGTTTCCCGCCAAGGTGTGGTCGAACTCCGCCAATCTTGACCTGCCGGCCGAGCAATTGATGGAGCACGCGCGGCTGCGGAACTACACCCAGTCGTGTCCAGCCCGCGATCCGGGAGAGTACTGTCCAAAGACCGGCACGGTGGTGCCGCGCGGCGGTGCATTCCCGGAAGGAAAGCAACCGCCTGGGCTCGCGGGGTGGACGCGACCCGTTGCGTTGGAACCCATGATCATTGGGTACCTGATTGGACCGGACGCGGAAATTCGCGACCACCTGCCACTGGAAGAGGCGCCCGAGCACTTGATCGACGCGATCCTTGCCTCAGAGGACAGCAACTTTTGGAATCACTTTGGCGTTGACCTCAGGGGGCTGATGCGCGCCACCATGGCCAATGCCAAGACCAAGTCCTACGGGCAGGGCGCGTCCACGCTCCACATGCAGGTCGTTCGGTCCCTCTCGCAGAACAAAGAAGACAGCCTCCGGCGCAAGCTTCGCGAGATCGCCATGGCGTTTACGCTCGACGGATACATCGGCAAAGAGGGGGTGCTCCAGATGTACCTGGACGTCCCGTATCTGGGGCAGTCGGGCACCTACTCCATTTGCGGGTTTGAGGCGGCAGCCCGCCACTACTGGGGCAAGGCCGCTCGGGACCTCACCCTCGGCGAGGCCGCGACCTTGGTGGGCATCCTCCCGCGTCCGGCGTCATGGGGTCCCGACATCGATCCCAGCATGGCCAAAATACGCCGGGACAAAGTGCTGAAGCGGATGGAAGAAGTCATGGGCTACGACGTGAGCGCGGCTCGTGCGGAGCCGGTGGTCACCAAGCTGACTCCGGTCCCGCCCACGGTGTTTCCGTCCTACATGCAGGCGACCCGCGCGTGGCTGGAGGCTCACCTTCCAACGCAGACGGTGTACGGGTCGGGTCTGAACGTGTACACGGCGCTTGACGTCGTTGCGCAGACGCGCACTGAAGAGGTCATCAACGCCAAGCTCGAGTACCTCGAGGACCAGCTCGGGCGGAACGGCGACCAGCCGCTGCAAGCCGCCGGTGCCCTCGTGGACCCCTACACGGGCGCCATGGTGGCCGTGTACGGCGGACGCGACTCCACGGCCACCGGCTTCAATCGCGCGACCCAAGCGCGCCGGCAGGCCGGATCGAGCTTCAAGCCGCTGGTGTATGCGCTCGCTTTTTCCCGGATGGACGGCGATGGCATGCCCTTGTACACCGCGGCCGACACCGTCCCGAATGAACGCCGGACCTTTGAGAACACCGACGGGTGGCGGCCGCGGAACGTGGGCGGCAAATACACCCCCTCGATTCCCCTGGCGCAGGCCCTTGCCTCGAGCTCCAACATCGGAACGGCATCGTTGCTCGAGGAGCTGGGCGGCCCACGCCATTTGGTCGATTTTGCCGACCGACTGGGGTTTGAGAAGCGCTGGCTCCCGGAAGAACTGGGACTGGCACTCGGCCAAGGGGAGGTCACCCCGCTGGAGATGGCCGGGTTCGCTGCGGCCGTGATCAATGGGGGCCGAAAGTCCACCGGGAGCCCCGTTCTGCTGGCCCGCGATGCGGCCCAACAGATTCCCGTGGGGGCGTTGTCGCAAGAGCGGCCGGTGATGTCCCCCGAGGCCGCCGCGCTCACCATGGAGTTGATGCGCGGGGTGGTGCTCTCGGGCACCGGAGGCGCCATTCGCGGGGTCAACGGAATCGCGGGATACACGGGCGAAGCGATTGGAAAAACCGGAACCACAGACAACGAGTACGACTTGTGGTTTGTCGGGGGAACCCCCCACTACGCGAGCGCGCTGTGGGTGGGCTACGACACACCAACGCGCGTGGGCGGCAGCGCCAGCGAAGTCGCCGCGCCCTTGTGGGGCTGGTGGATGGACGCGGTGGCGTCGGATCTGGGCGAGCGCAGCTTTGACGGGCCGGAGCTCCAATACCGGCGCATCTGCACGGTCACCGGCCTGCGTCCGCAGACCGGTCAAGGCTGCAAGTCCATTCGCGCGCCGTTCCTGCCCGGCACGGCACCCCGCGGAACATCCGACGTCTGCGACAAAGACGACCCCGAGAAGAAGTTTGTGAGCCTGTGGAACCGCCGCCAGCAGGCCCGGCAATCCCAGCGCTCGTCCGGTCCGAAGCCCGCGACTCCGAGCAACCAAGCCTCTGGCAAGGCCCGGTCGGCCGGTCCCGCACCGTTTTAGGAGGCGCCATGACGTCGGTTGCGCTGGGGAACTCTTCGTTGATGGTCAGCCGAGTCATTTTGGGCGCGTGGTCGTTCGGCGGTTGGTACTGGGGCGGTGCCGATGATGGCCAGTCCCGCGATGCACTGCACGCCGCGGTGGACGCGGGCATCACGAGCATTGATACGGCGCCAGTGTACGGGTTTGGCCGGTCCGAAGAAGTGGTGGGCGCCGCCATTCAAGGCATCCGGGACCGGGTCCAGATCATGACCAAGGTCGGTTTGCGATGGGACACCGATGAGGGTGCGCATTTCTTCGACACCGTCGACCCGGAAGGTCGGTCGTGGCGAATCACTCGGAACCTCCGTCCGGATTCGGTGCGGTGGGAAGTGGAGCAATCGCTGCAACGCCTGGGCGTCGATCGCATCGACCTGGTTCAGTGCCACTGGCCCGACCCCACCACACCCATTCCCGACACGATGGGGGCCCTCCGCGACCTCCACGAGGCGGGCACCATCGGTGCAATCGGGGTGTCCAACTTCTCGGTGGCGCAGCTGGAGGAGGCGCAGCAAGCATTGGGGAGCGTGCCCTTGGCGTCCAATCAGCCGCGCTACTCGCTCATCCACCGGGAGATTGAGAAGGCGGTGCTGCCGCATTGCAGCGCCCACAACATCGGTCTGGTGGTGTACTCGCCGATGGGGCGGGGAATCCTGACCGGTCGGGTGACGATGGACCGGGTCTTTCCAGACGGCGATGGTCGCCGGGACGATCCCCTGTATCACCCCGAAAATCGGGCGGTGATCCTGCAGGCGCTCGAAGACGTTCGGGCCATTGCGGCGTCTCACGACATCACCTTGGCCAACCTTGCGGTCGCCTGGGTGCTGCACCAAGAGGGGATCACGTCGGCGCTGGTGGGGGCCCGCACGGCCGATCAGGCGCGGGAAAACGCGCGGGCGATGGCGGTTCGGTTCACGGAAGCGGAGCTGGCGCGCCTCACCGAGGTGTTTGAAGCCGTGCGCATCAACAAACGTCCGGGAGCGCGTGCATGAGCCGCACAGCGGTGGTGCTTCGCAGCGCGTTCTGGGTGGCCGTGGCGATGGTCGTCACGTACCCCACCTCCCTGTCGCCCCAGGCAATGCTGCTGGGGCACCCCGACGTGGACGTGTGGAACCACGCGTGGGGGTACTGGTTTGTTCCCCATCAGTTGGCGTCGTTCTCCATGCCCTTCGCCACGGACCTGATCGGGGTGCCCGAGGGCGGAGATCTGTACTTCATTGACATGGTGGGCGCCTTGCTCGGGACGCCGATTTCGTGGGTTTTTGGTCCGGCCGCCGCGTACAACGCGGTGATGATCGGTCGCATCGCAGCCGCCGGAATGGCGGGACAGACCCTCACCCAAGAAGTGGTGGGTCCGGGGCCCCACACGGCCTTCGCAGGGTTGGGCCTCGCGACGCTGCCCTTCTTGCTTGCCGAGATGTCGAATGGAATCTCCGAGGTGGTGGCCATCCACTGGATTGCGTGGAGTCTGTGGGCGACGTGTCGGTTGATGGCCGCCCCTTCCCGTCGGGCGTGGATTCGGCTGGGCGTCTTGATCGGACTCACGACCGCGGCGAGCTTCTACTACGGCTTGGTCGCCATCATGATGGTTGCCGTGGTGGGCGGTCTGCACGCGGTGCGCCAGTGGCGCGCAGGGTGGCGGCCGCAGTCCGGAACGCTGCGGGATCCGCTGCTCGGTATGGGGGCCTCTGCTGCCCTCGCTCTGCCATTCTGGGGGGCTTTCCAGTGGACGCTGCACAGCGAAAATGCGCTGATCGTCCGCCCAAAAGAGTTCGCGGTGGGATGGATCCTCAGCCACAACGCGGTCGACCCGCGCACCTACGTGATGCCGGGCTCCTTTCAGTCGGTGGACTTGGCGGCCTATGGGGAGGCGTTCGTTCACACGGGCTACCTCCGCTGGATGGTCATTGCCCTGGCCGTGGTGGGCATCGCGCGCCAGCCGAAGGTGCGCGACTGGGCCATCGCGGCCGCGGTTTCGCTGGTGTTTGGGCTGGGGCCGCTTCTGTACTTGGGCGAGTGGGTGAAGGTGGGCGGATACAGCGTCTCGTTGCCGTTTTATTGGGCCCAGCTGTTGCTGCCGGATGTCGCGATCACCCACCCACTCCGCTTGAGCATTGGCGGTCAGATTGCGGC
>JAYZVA010000171.1:0-10899 GCA_036156175.1 Myxococcota bacterium | reverse complement strand
CATCCATGGCGATGGGGGTAATCAACTCGACGCTGATAGCGATGTTATCGCCAGGCATGCACATCTCTGTGCCGGCAGGCAACGTACACACACCAGTCACGTCCGTCGTTCGGAAATAGAACTGAGGACGGTAGCCATTGAAGAATGGAGTATGTCGTCCACCCTCTTCCTTCTTCAGCACGTAGATTTCTGCGGCGAAGTTAAGGTGTGGCGTAATCGTGCCTGGCTGCGCCAAGACCTGGCCGCGCTCGATGTCCGTGCGCTTGATGCCGCGAAGAAGAGCGCCCACGTTGTCGCCCGCCTGACCCTGGTCGAGGAGCTTGCGGAACATCTCGACACCGGTGCAGGTCGTCTTGCTCGTCTCGCGGATGCCCACGATCTCGACCTCGTCACCCACGTGAAGAATCCCGCGCTCGATGCGGCCGGTAGCCACCGTGCCACGACCGGAAATCGTGAACACGTCCTCTACGGGCATCAGGAACGGAAGGTCAAGATCACGCTCGGGCTCGGGGATGTACGAGTCACAGGCCTTCAGCAGCTCGATGATCGGCTGAGTCGCCGCATCGTCCTCGGCACCGGTGCCCTTCTCCAGGGCATGCAGGGCGCTGCCACGAATGATCGGAGTGTCGTCGCCGGGGAACTCGTACTTGTCGAGAAGCTCCCGGATCTCCAACTCCACCAACTCCAGCAACTCTTCGTCGTCGACCATGTCGCACTTGTTCAGGAACACCACGATCGCCGGAACGCCAACCTGGCGCGCCAGGAGAATGTGCTCGCGCGTCTGCGGCATCGGGCCGTCGGCCGCCGATACCACCAGAATCGCACCGTCCATCTGCGCTGCACCCGTGATCATGTTCTTCACGTAGTCCGCGTGTCCAGGACAATCCACGTGCGCGTAGTGACGGTTCTCCGTCTCGTACTCAACGTGGGCCGTGTTGATGGTGATGCCGCGGGCCTTCTCCTCGGGCGCCTTGTCGATGTCCGCGTAATCCATGAAGGTCGACCCTTGCGTCTCTGCAAGAACCTTCGTGATCGCTGCGGTCAACGTCGTTTTGCCGTGGTCAACGTGACCAATGGTCCCGATGTTCACGTGCGGCTTGCTGCGGTCAAACTTTTCCTTGGCCATGTCAGTACTCCTTCAACACATAGGTTGAACGTTAAAAAATCTAGAAACCCCGAGTCCTCTGAACGATCGTTTCCGAGACCGTTTCAGGCGCCGGGGCGTAGTGATCAAACTGCATTGAAAACGTGGCTCGGCCCTGCGTCGCAGACCGAAGGCCGGTCGCATAACCGAACATCTGCTGAAGCGGTACATCTGCGGTAAGAATTTGCAGACCAAGACGGCTTTCCATCTTGTTTACGCTTCCTCGACGGCTGCTCAGATCGCCGTGAACCTCGCCAATGCGCTGCGACATCCCTGTGTAAAACAGGATGCGCTCAGTCAGCGTTGTCTTGCCCGCGTCAATATGGGCCATGATGCCAATATTGCGCGTGCGGTGGAGGTCCACACTCATGATGTCTTGCCCTTCTCAACTTCGCGGTCACCACGGCCACACGCTGAGGGGAAGAGGGTTCTCTCAGCGCTGGTCGCGGTGAGAGGTGGTGAGCACCCGACCGAAGCCGGGGCAGATTCAAACGGGTTGGACTACCAGCGGTAGTGCGAGAATGCCTTGTTGGCTTCGGCCATCCGATGAACGTCGTCCCGCTTCTTGACGGCAGAACCACGCTGATGGGCGGCTTCGATCAGCTCATTGGCCAGTTTTTCACGCATGGACCGACCCGAACGCTGACGTGCGTACTGGATCAACCAACGCATGGACAACGCCATCTTCCGCTGCGCGCTCACTTCCACGGGGACCTGGTAGTTGGCCCCACCGACCCGGCGGCTCTTGACTTCCACCATGGGCTGAGCGTTTTCCAAGGCTTTGTGGAAAATCTTGAGGGGCTCTTCGCGAGTCCGCTCACGAATGATCTCAAAGGCGCCATAGACGATTTTTTCAGCGATGGCTTTCTTGCCATCCAACATGACGCAGTTCATGAACTTCGTCACCAACTGGTCGTTGTAGAGTGGGTCCGGGAGGACCTTGCGCTTGGGTACTTCGCGACGACGTGGCATTTTAGACTCCTACTTCTTCGGCCGCTTGGTGCCGTACTTGGACCGGCCTTGCCGGCGGTCGGCCACGCCTTGGGTGTCAAGTGTTCCGCGAACCGTGTGGTAGCGGACACCGGGAAGGTCCTTGACCCGACCACCGCGAATGAGGACGGTCGAGTGCTCTTGAAGGTTGTGCCCCTCACCACCAATGTAGGAAGTGACTTCCATGCCGTTGGTCAGCCGCACACGGGCGACTTTCCGCAGTGCGGAGTTGGGCTTCTTGGGGGTGGTGGTGTACACCCGGGTGCACACACCGCGCTTTTGCGGGCAGCCCTTGAGCGCCGGCGACGCGGTTTTGTTGCGTGCTTTCACTCGGCCTTTGCGAACGAGCTGGTTGATGGTCGGCATGTATTACCTCGAAAAACGTTGTACGTGGGCTCAGGGCCCGAAATACGGCCCGCCTGTCTATGGGGTTAACGATTGAATGTCAAGGATCCCGACTTTCCCGACGACGACACGGTCGCCGGGAAAGTTCAAAATCCACGCTTAGGCAAGGCCAGAAAACGACTGTGAATCGTCCATATCGTCGAATCCATCATCGTCACCTTCGATGACCATGCCCAGCTTCTGATACGACGCGAATCCGGTTCCTGCAGGGATCAAACGACCCATCAGGATGTTCTCTTTGAGGCCTCGCAGCCCATCAACACGGCCGTTGATGGACGCTTCGGTGAGTACTCGTGTGGTCTCTTGGAACGAAGCTGCGGACAGGAACGAGTCCGTCGACAAGGACGCCTTGGTGATTCCGAGCAACAACGGCTCTGCTTGAGCCGGCACTCCACCAGCCGCCACGATCTCGCGGTTGGTTTCTTCAAACATCCACTTGTCGACTGCCTGGTCGACGAGGAAGTCAGAGTCTCCGACCCGCGTGATGCGGACCCGACGCAGCATCTGACGGCAGATGACCTCAATGTGCTTGTCGTTGATCTTCACCCCTTGAAGTCGGTAGACCTCTTGGATTTCGTCCACCAAGTAGTGGGCCAACTCGTGCTCGCCCTTGATCTTGAGGATGTCGTGCGGGTTCACCGCACCATCCATCAGTGCATCGCCGGAGCGCACGTAGTCGCCCTCGTTGACCACGATGTTCTTGCCCTTCGGAATCAAGTACTCCTGAGCCTCCTCTCCCTCGGGCGTGACCACGATGCGGCGCTTGCCCTTGGTGTCCTTGCCAAAGCTGACGATCCCGTCCACCTCGGTGATGATCGCCACCTCTTTGGGCTTCCGCGCCTCAAACAGCTCGGCAACCCGCGGCAGACCACCGGTGATGTCCTTGGTCTTGGTCGTTTCGCGAGGAATCTTGGCCAAGACGTCACCGGGTTGGACTTCATCGCCTTCGTTGGCGAAGATGTTCGATCCGGCAGGAAGGAACATGCGAGCCGCGAACTGATCGCCCTTCTTGATCGCAAGAAGCGGCTTGAGGTCGGACTCCTTGTAGTCCAAGACCACCATACGCTTCCGGCCGGTCAACTCATCGGTTTGTTGGGCAACCGTTCGACCGTCCAGCAGGTCTTGGTACTCGACCACACCGGTGTCGTGCGCCATGATGGGAGTGGTGAAGGGGTCCCATTCCGCGATCCGAGTGGTGGCCGACACGCGCTCTCCGTCCTTGACCAACAACGTCGAGCCGTACATGATGCCGTACCGCTCGCGCTCCCGTCCCTTCTCATCGACGACGTAAATCTCGCCGTTCCGGGCCAGCGCGATGTTGTTTCCGTCGCGGTCGGTCACCGTGTTCAACAACTCCGAGTACTTGATGGTTCCCGAGTTCTTGAGCTCGAGGTACGACTCCGTCAGCTTGGCCGATGCAGCACCACCGATGTGGAAGGTCCGCATGGTGAGCTGGGTTCCCGGTTCGCCAATGGACTGCGCAGCGATGACTCCAACGGCCTCGCCGATGTTCACCAGCTTCCCTCGGGCGAGGTCGCGGCCGTAGCACATGGAGCAAACGCCCCAGTGCATGTCGCAACTCATGACGGAGCGAATCTGAACACGGTCCACCCCGGCTTGCACCAGACGGCCGCAAGCCGCCTCATCAATCATCTCGTTGCGACGAACCAAAATCTCGTCCGAGTAGGGGTCGTAGATGTCTTCGGCCGCGATCCGTCCCAACACTCGCTCGGCGACGTGCTCGATGATCTCGCCACCCTCGATCAGGCTGGAGATCTCCATCGAGTCCTGCGTCTCGCAGTCCTTGGCGGTCACGATGAAGTCTTGGACAACGTCCACCAGACGACGGGTCAAGTACCCGGAGTTGGCGGTCTTGAGTGCGGTGTCCGCCAGTCCCTTCCGAGCACCGTGGGTGCTGATGAAGTACTGGAGCACCGTCAGACCTTCGCGGAAGTTGGCGGTGATGGGTGTCTCGATGATTTCGCCGCTCGGCTTCGCCATCAGGCCGCGCATTCCCGCGAGCTGGCGGATCTGGGTTGTGGAACCACGAGCGCCCGAGTCGACCATCATGAAGATGCTGTTGAACGCGTCTTGTTCCGCCTCGTTGCCTTCGGCGTCCACCCCCGTCTCTTTCGAGATTTCGGAGATGAGATTTTTCGACACTTCATCGGTCACCTTCGACCAGATGTCGACGACCTTGTTGTACTTCTCGCCCATCGTGATGAGGCCGTCGTTGTACTGGTTCTCGGTCTCTTCGACCTCGGCCTGTGCCTCTTCCAGAATCTTGGATTTGGTCGATGGGATGCACATGTCATCCACGCAGATCGAGATGCCGGCCTTGGTCGACATTCCGAAGCCGAGCTGCATGAGGGCGTCCGCGAACAAAACGGTCTTCTTCGCACCGGCAGACCGGTAGCATCGGTCGATCAGCTCGCCGAGGTTTTTCTTCTTGAGCGTTTGGTTGCACAAGGAGAACGGCACCTCGTCCGGCACGATGTCGTAGAACAACACCCGCCCGACGGTGGTCTCGACCACCCGCCCGCGGCTGTCCAGCGGAAGCTTTCCTTGGAAACCAAAGAAACCAGCGGACGTGGCCACCATGACCAAATCCTCGCCGTATTCCGCCCGGAGGGCACCAACTGCAGCGTTCAGTGTGTCGAGCCGGTTGTCCACGTTCATGCGGGCATCGACCAAAACCTCGCCGCCCTTTGCGGTGGCCAGCTTCGGGTTGATGAGGCCGACGATTCGATTGTTTCCGCGCAGCGGCGGGAGTTGCACACCGATGGCGACAAAATCGTCGCCTTCGATCTTCGATACTTTCCGGCTCGGGGTCCCCTTGTCGGAGAAGACGGCTGGAACCTTGCCTTTTCCAGACACACCGGAAGCGACGAACGTCCACGCGCCCTTGTTGCCTGCCCCCTCGCCGTTTTCCTGATGGAGGTTGAACACCGCCACGGCGTCGCCCGCATCGATGGTGGCGTCATTGAGGGCGACGCGCACGTCTCCACCCAGGACCGGTACTTCACCAACGTTTCCGCCTTCCACAACCCGCACGGAACCGCGGTGAGCGAACCATGCCGAGGACTCTTCCCGAGACCCGTCCACCCCGATGAGCATCCGCACATCGTGGAGGTCTGGGAAGTCGTTCAGGAGCCGGGTTGTCAGAGCCGGTGCCGGCATGCGAACGTTGACCTTGGCGTGCATCTCCACCTCGCCAGCGTCGTAGGCGGCGAGCACCTCTGCAGGACTGGCGAAGGTGCGTCCCTCGCCCTTCGCGAATGCGCGCTCGCGCGTCATGTAGTACGACCCCAGCACGATGTCCTGAGACGGTTGGATGATGGGGCGTCCCGATGCTGGGCTGAGGATGTTGTTCGTGGACATCATCAACACGCGGGCCTCGATTTGGGCCTCGATGCTGAGGGGAAGGTGAACCGCCATTTGGTCCCCATCGAAGTCCGCGTTGAAGGCAACGCAGACCAATGGGTGCAGGCGGATCGCCTTTCCTTCCGTGAGGACAGGCTCGAAGGCCTGCATACCAAGGCGGTGAAGTGTGGGTGCTCGGTTGAGGAGCACGGGGTGTTCCTTGATGACCTCATCAAGGATGTCCCAGACCTCATCCACCTTCTGCTCGACCATCTTTTTGGCCGCTTTGATCGTGTTGACAAACCCGCGTTCTTCAAGCTTGTTGTAGATGAACGGCTTGAAGAGCTCGAGGGCCATCTTCTTCGGGATGCCGCACTGGTGCAGGCGGAGTTCCGGACCGACGACGATGACGGACCGACCCGAATAGTCGACCCGCTTCCCGAGCAGGTTCTGACGGAAGCGGCCGTTCTTGCCCTTCAGCATGTCGGAAAGAGACCGCAATGGGCGCTTGTTTGGACCGGTGAAGGTCTTGCCCCGGCGTCCGTTGTCGAAGAGGGCGTCCACCGCCTCTTGGAGCATCCGGCGTTCGTTGCGAATGATGATCTCTGGAGCGTGAAGGTCTTGCAGACGCTTCAACCGGTTGTTCCGGTTGATCACCCGCCGATACAAGTCGTTGAGATCCGACGTCGCGAACCGTCCGCCGTCCAGTGGCACGAGGGGGCGAAGGTCAGGCGGGATGACGGGGACCACTTCCATCATCATCCACTCGGGACGGTTTCCCGAATCCCGGAAGGCTTCCACAATCTTGAGCCGCTTGGCATGCTTGCGCCGCTGAGCCTCAGAGTTTGTGTCGCGCATCAGTGTGCGCAGTTCATCGCCGAGGCCGTTGATGTCCAGCTGAGCGAGCACGTCGCGGATGACCTCGCCACCCATGCCGACATCAAAGGAGCCGTAGCCGTAAATTTCCACCGCTTCGCGGTAGTCCTCTTCCGTCAGGATTTCGCCCACTTCCAGTGCGCTCTCGCCAGGGTTGGTGACCATGTAGGCTTCGCAGTACAGCACCCGCTCGAGCGACTTCAAGGAAATGTCCAGCAAGTTGCCGATCCGGCTCGGGAGACTCTTGAGGAACCAGATGTGCGCGACCGGCGTCGCAAGGTCGATGTGACCCATCCGCTCGCGACGCACCTTCGACTGAATCACCTCGACACCGCATTTTTCGCAGGTGATGCCCCGGTGCTTCATGCGCTTGTACTTTCCACACAAGCACTCGTAGTCCTTGACCGGGCCGAAAATCTTGGCGCAGAACAGCCCGTCTTTTTCGGGCTTGAAGGTCCGATAGTTGATCGTTTCCGGCTTTTTCACTTCACCGTGCGACCAGCTGCGGATCTTGTCTGGACTGGCCAGACCAATGCGCACGGCGACGTAGTTGAGTGGGTTCTTGGGCTTCTCGAAGAGGTTGTAGATGTCCTTCACGGTCGACTCCTGGGAGGGTGACGCTTCTCGGACTTGAGAAGAGAGCGGTGAGATTGAGTAAAACGAAAATGAAATGGTCGGGGCACCCTCCGCGAGGGTGCCCAATGGTGCAACTTACTGGCGGAGTACTTCCTTGTCCTCGACCAAGTCGACGTCAAGCGCGAGCGCCTGCAACTCCTTGACCAACACATTGAAGCTCTCGGGGAGTCCGGCGTCGAGGACATTTTCACCCTTGACAATGGACTCGTACATCCGAGTTCGGCCGGCCACATCATCGGACTTGACCGTCAAGAACTCCTGCAGCGAATATGCCGCCCCGTAGGCCTGCATGGCCCAGACTTCCATCTCACCGAGACGCTGCCCACCAAACTGGGCCTTTCCACCGTGCGGTTGCTGGGTGACGAGGCTGTAGGGCCCGATGCTCCGCGCGTGAATCTTTTCATCCACCAAGTGGTGAAGCTTCAACACGTACATCACGCCCACGGTGACGCGATTCTCGAAGGGTTCGCCGGTCCGGCCATCGTAAAGAATCGACTGGCCGTCTTCGTCGAGACCGGCATGCCGAAGCGCTTTCTTGATTTCCGATTCCGCTGCCCCTGCAAACACCGGCGTCGCGGTTGTCACACCACCCCGGTATTTGTTCCCGAAGTTCACCAGCTCATCGTAGTCGGCGTTGTCGAGGGTGGTGTGGATGTCTGGGACGTCCGGGAAGCAGCCCTTCAGGTACTCCCGGAGCTTGTCTTCGGAATAGGCTTCGTCGATCATCTCGCCGATGCGAACACCCATGCCTCGTGCTGCCCATCCAAGGTGTGTTTCCAACACTTGTCCCACGTTCATCCGGGACGGAACACCAAGCGGGTTCAAGACCACATCAACGGGCGTGCCGTCTTCAAGGTAGGGCATGTCTTCGACAGCCATGACCTTGGAGACAACGCCCTTGTTGCCGTGACGTCCGGCCATCTTGTCGCCAATCTGCAGCTTCCGCTTGATCGCGACGTAGACCTTCACCAGCTTGATGACTCCGGGGGAGAGCTCATCACCCTTCTTGTGTCGCTCGACCTTGGCCGCATAGCGCTCGCGGATTTGGTCTTCTTTCTCGCGCACTTGGTCGACGAGGTTCCAAACGTTTTCTTCCAAGTCCTCGCCGTCTTCGATGGTGATCCGCTCGTACTGCTCGAACTGAAGCGCGCGGAGGTTGCTGGCGGTGAAGCCTTCGCCCTTCTTGATCACTTCGTTACCGGCATCGTCGACAATTTTCGCCCCCGCCTTGCGGTCGGCCAAGAGTCGAACAAGCTGGCGGTACGCAGACTCGCGGACCGTGCGAATGTTTTCATTGCGGTCCCGCGCGATGCGCGCGACGGCTTGCTCTTCGATCTCCAACGAACGCTGGTCCTTTTCGACGCCCTCTCGCGAGAACACCTGCGCACCCATGACCACGCCTTCCACTCCCGGAGGCACGCGGAGTGACGTGTCCTTCACGTCGCCGGCCTTTTCGCCAAAGATGGCGCGAAGCAGCTTCTCTTCGGGAGAAAGCTGCGTTTCTCCCTTTGGCGTAATCTTTCCGACCAAGATGTCTTGGGGACGGACGTAGGCACCAATGCGAATGATCCCCGAGTCGTCGAGGTTGCGAAGGGCCTCCTCACCGACGTTCGGAATGTCGCGAGTGATCTCTTCCTTCCCGAGCTTCGTGTCCCGCGCGGCCACCTCAAACTCTTCGATGTGAATCGAAGTGAAGTAGTCCTCGCGGACCAGGCGTTCCGAGATCAAGATCGAGTCCTCGAAGTTGTACCCCTGCCACGGCATGAACGCGACCACCGGGTTCTGACCCAGCGCAAGCTCTCCAAGGTCTGTGGAGGGCCCGTCGGCGATGATGTCACCGGCTTCGACCACGTCGCCCACGCGCACGACTGGGCGTTGGTTGATGCAGCTGTTTTGGTTGGACCGTTGGAACTTGTTCAGGTTGTAGATGTCGACGTCGCCGCCGATGTCTTCCCCTTGCCCACCATCGCTCTTCACAACGATCCGTGTGCCGTCCACGTTCTCAACCACACCGCTCCGGCGAGCCACAGTGGTGACACCGGAGTCCCGGGCCACCTGGCGCTCCAGTCCTGTGCCAACGAGCGGCGCTTGAACGCGGACCATCGGAACGGCCTGGCGCATCATGTTGGCGCCCATGAGCGCGCGGTTGGCGTCGTCGTTTTCAAGGAATGGCACCAAACTCGCAGCAACACTGACGAGCTGGGCTGGACCCACGTCCATCAGCGTCACGTCCTCTTTGGCGATCAGCGAAAACTCACCGCGGACCCGGGCAATGAGAACGTCTTGGGTGATGTTGCCCTTGTCGTCGTGCGGCAGGTTGGCCTGCGCGATGACGTTGTTCTCTTCTTCCAGCGCGGTGAAGAACTTGATTTCGTCGGTGACCGCACCGCCCTTCACAACCCGGTACGGCGTCTCGATGAAGCCGTACTGGTTCACGCGAGCATACGTCGAAAGAGATGCAATGAGGCCAATGTTTGGACCTTCAGGCGTCTCGATCGGGCAGATTCGACCGTAGTGCGTTGGATGGACGTCGCGCACATCAAACCCCGCGCGCTCGCGGGTCAGACCGCCCGGCCCAAGTGCGGACAATCGGCGCTTGTGCGTCACTTCCGACAGCGGGTTGGTTTGGTCCATGAACTGCGACAGCTGCGAGGAGCCAAAGAACTCTTTGATGACCGCGCTGACCGGCTTGGCGTTGATCAGGTCGTGGGGCATCAATGCCTCAATCTCACTCAGACTCATCCGCTCCTTGATGGCCTTCTCCATCCGAACCAAGCCCACTCGGTACTGGTTCTCGAGGAGTTCGCCGACGGCGCGAACGCGACGGTTGCCCAGGTGGTCGATGTCGTCCACCTCACCCTTGTTGTTTTTGAGGTCGATCAAGTACTGCACGACTCGGCGGATGTCTTCCCGGGTCAACGTCGTCTGCTCGAGGGGCTCGTCGATTCCAAGCTTGTGGTTGATCTTGAGGCGACCGACCCGCGAAAGGTCGTAGCGCTCGGCGTTGAAGAACAGGTTCTCGAAGTGCTTCAATGCCGCATCGTAGGTGGGCGCGTCGCCAGGGCGGAGCCGCCGATAGATTTCCATCACCGCTTCTTCGGTGCCTTCGATCTTGTCGACGAGGAGGGTGTCGCGAAGGAACGAACCCACGATCACGTTGTCGATGTACAGGGTCTCAAACTCATGGACGCCCTTGTCGATCAGCAGCTGGAGTTTTTCTTCGTCGATCTCCTCGTTGCACTCGACCAACACCTCACCGGTCGTCATGTCGACGATGTCCCACGCGCTGACGCGGCCGGCGACGGAGTCGGTGGCCATCGGGATGGAGCCCACGCGCACGGTGGTTTCCACGCCTTCGATCTCCCGAGTGGTTTCGGTCAGCATTCCGGCCTTCGCCATCTTGCGAATCACGGGCTTCAGGAATTTGCGGCCAGCTCGGCACACAACGTTGCCATCCGCATCCGACACATCAACGGTCGCCTGCT
>JAYZVA010000170.1:0-14371 GCA_036156175.1 Myxococcota bacterium | reverse complement strand
CTGGCGGGCCGTTTGATGCGGGCACCGAAGTCGAAGTCGCCGGGGTGCGCGTGGGAATCATTGAAAACACGGGCGATGCGCTGAGGGTGGCCACCCCCTCTTCCGATGCGGAAGGATGGGCATCGGTGACCGCCATCGCCCCCGATGGCACCCGCAGCGAGTGGACAGAGGGCTTCTACTTTTGGCAAGACGGTACCGGCCTTGCTGGCGCGACGGGGTACTACGAGTGGATTCAACCCGTCGGCGACTACTGGACGGGAGGGCCGCCGGACGCGTGGGGAGGCGCCCTGGTGACCTACCTTGTTCCCCATGATTTTTACTGGTGGCACTTCGTGACAACGTCGCCGGGCACCTGCGTCTCGACCGGTTCACTCGGCTATACCGGCGAGCTCTTTGCCTACGACATGGGCGCCACCGCGCTCCGCCTCGACAATGCCTATGGCGGGTCGACTTCATTGCCCTACGCGGCCGACTCCAATGGGTTTCGGAACGATTCGCTGACGGCCGCTGATTTCATCGCTTCTCACGCCTACACCGCCCAGCCCCTCGAAGGGGCCGACTCCCCTGATGACTCCATCGCCGGGTTCATCACGACGCCGGCACCTTTCAACGTGACAAACCCGGACATCGACGCCTCGCTCGTGCCGTACATCGGTCGAACGCAAACGATCACTTGGGAAGCCGGCGGTGCCGATGTGGTGTGGATCGAGATGGCGAGAGTCGATGCGCTCGGCACCGGCATCGACGAAGGCATCATCTGCATCGCCAGCGATACCGGCAGCTTCACCGTTCCAAGCTCGGCCTGGGCGAGCTGGCCCTCCGGCCGGCAAGTGAACCTGTTTGTATCGAAGTCCATCGATGCCCACGCCACACTCCCCCACAACAACAGTGAAGTCCGTGTGTCCAGCAAATACACGATCTATGGAGCCGGATTTTCGCTGTGAGCGTCAGGCAACCACGATGTCGAACGCACCGTCCAAGCCACCGGACCCGTTGGATGCCAAGGCGATGGTTCGGTCCGGTGCCGCCGATGCCCACGGATCGCTTGGGATGAAGGGGTCTCCGCCGAAGTAAAGCTGGCTCGTCAGCCGCTCCACCCCATCGACGTACACCTTGAGGTGGATGTGCGCCGGACGGAACTGGGAGCCATTCAAATACCAGCCGGGCTTCTTGGTCCGAAACGTGTACCGGCCTTCTGAATCGGACGCGAACTGGCCGTAATATTTGTAGCGATCGCTGGTTCTGTCGTAGTCGACGCTGTGGCTGGGCACGCTGGCGTCCAACTCCGATGCCGCCAGGACGGTGGGATCGGCGTGCCAGACCTCTATCACCGCGTTTCGGATGGGCACGCAGGCCGCATCCTGGACGACCCCGGTGACGGTCAAGGCAGTGCCCGCGTCTCCGTACAGGTCGAGGTTGCTTCGAATGGGAATGCCGTCTCTCCAAAACGGGCCTTCGATATCGGATGCCGTTGCGGTGCATTCGTTCGATGGCGGTGCACCCGAGTCCGGCGCGACAACCGAACCCGAACCCCCAGAGTCCCCACCGGAATCGGAGCTGGAGTCGTCGCTCGAGTCCGTCTCCACCGGAGGCGGGTCGGTCGCGTCGGAGTCGGCTGCTCCAGCGCCAGCACTCGCGTCCCGCTTCTTCACGCACCCGAGCGAGAGCGCGACGACGCCCGTGCCAGTGACTGCGACGAACTTTCGACGCCCCAAGGAAAACTGTTTGGACATTGGACCTCCCCCATCATGATGCCTGAAAACTGCGGCCCCCGCAGCGGCTCACACCTCCGCTCCCAAATCATTGGGCCGCGGTCACCAGGACACGCTCATACTGGCTCCATACCCCAGACCAGTCTGGGTTCTGTTCAACGAAGTCCCGACCGGCGCGTCCGAGTGCGGACCGCTCCTCCGGGGAATCCATCAACCGACGCATGGCTGCTCGGAGCGCATCGACATCCCCAGGAGGGACCGCGATCCCGATTCCACCGGTTGCCTCGCGAATGCCCGGCTGTTCGCTCCAGATTACCGGCTTTCCGCAGGCCATGGCCTCCGTGGCGGTCAACCCGAACCCCTCCGCCATGATTGTTGGCACAACCACAACATCCGCACCCTGAAGATGATGGCTCATGTCGGGGACATCCACGGAAAACCGCACCGGCTGATTGTAGGCCTGCACGCGAATCTGGTCGAGGTAGACCCCGTCAACGCACGCCCCCACCACGTCCAGCGTGGCGCGCCGCTTGTAGATTCCCGGCAAGCGGGCGATCGCATCAATGGCCACGTGCTGCGCTTTCGGCGGAAGAATGCGGGATGGACACACGAATCGCACCGCATCGCCTTCACTGGCTGGCGGCTGAACCGTGAATCGATCAACATCCACGCCGTTGCGGATCACGGTGATTCGTCCCGGATCGACACCCAAATCCGTCAAGGCTTGGGCAGACGACTGCGATACGGTCACGATTCGCCGAAACAAGCGGCTGCCGGTGCCGTATCCGGCTTTCTTGAACCATTGCCCCAGAGCACCCGTGCGCGGCTCATCCGGTGGTGCCTCGCCAAAATGCAGATCGTGGACCACGCACACCGAAGGCACACCGGTCGGGGGCAGATCAAGGTTGTTGCTCAGGACCACGTCGGGCTGCCAACGCTTGACCTCCGCCCGTATGGCCCGCGCCATGCTGAGCCACTGCTTGGGTTTTGACATGCCGCGAAGACGGACCCCGATGGCTTCCGGCGGGATCCGTTCCCGTCCGGAACTCCATCCCACCACCAGCCGCACTTCGTGCCGCGCACGGGCCTCCCGGTACAGCGATTGAAACACGGTTTCAGTCCCGGAGTACACGTCTGGCGGAAAACGCCGCGATGTCATGAGGATGCGCACTCCGGTGGTCTATCGCCCTGCAGCGAGCGGGGTCCACACCGCGAATCGAAACACAGATTCTTTACGCGCGCGGGCCGCAAAGCCGGGGCCAATCCATGCAAAAATGGGCCAGACATGCCTTCCCGGACTGCATTTAAGCCCGCATCCCAGTCCCATCGGAAAACCGTTCCCGGAGCCGCGCCGACCGCGCCTCGCGCCCGCGGTCCATCCCAAACGGGTATAGTCAGAGCATGTTTGGGAAAATGATCAACATGCCGTTCAAGCTCCTCGGTGGGGTGGCCCGCGTTGTTCAGGCCAATGAGGCAAAAAAGTGGACGGGTTTGGCCGAACGCGACGCCTCCGCGGCACTCGACAACGAAGGCATGGACATCTCCGTACCCGATGATTTTGACCCGGGTTCAATCGTGCTCCCCGCCTCGGAGGCTTTGCTGCTGCGCGACACCGGATGCATCCTGGATACCGCCCCCAATGCGACCATCCACGGCGCCCTGCACATCCCAATGAAAGACATCGGAATCGGCATTGCAGAGGTCCCGGCCGACGTGCGGGTCGCCGTCGTCGCGGAACGTCCCGAAGATGGGCATCGGATTGTTCGGTTTCTCCGGCACCGGGGCCTGGATGACACGTGGGTGGTCGATGGCGGTCTCGCAGCGTGGCGAGCGGTGGACCACCCCACGCATCAGGAATGAACCATGAACGCATGGAACCCACCGCGGATCGTCACGGACCGGTTGGTCATTCGTCCCATGATGGTGTCCGACATGCAGGCCTTCGCGCAGTTTACGGGTTCGTACGATGCGGCTCGCTACGGGAACTGGCTGGGCGGGACGGACCGCGGCTCGGTCGCGCGGTACATCGCCGACACCATTGCCCGATACGGCCGCCCCCCCCGCTGCGACCTTGGGATCGAGCATCGCCGCCAGCTGATCGGCGGCGTCGCCTTTAGACAAGTGTGGTTGTCTCCTCCCGCTTTGGAGGTTGGATGGGTGCTTCACCCGGACCACGGCGGCGATGGCCTCGCCACCGAGGCGCTTCGCGGTCTGCTGGAATACCTGCACCAGGAGTTTGCCTCCGTCAGTCGATACGAGGCTCGGATCCGAGCGACAGATGCCCGCGCTGCAAAACTGCTGGACGGACTCGGCTTTCAGCCGGAGGGCGTGCTTCGGGGCGGCGTGGACGTGCGGGGGAACGAAACCAACAGCACGATGTTTGGGATGGTTCGGGGAGAACTCACACTATGATCGGGTGGGTGGTGCTGAGCGCCGTGGTTGGCTGCGATTCCATCGGACCGTTTGCCGCAAAGTTTGTGCCGATATTGGAGAAACTCAACGAAGAGTGGGCACCGATCGCGGTCGATTGCTCGCCCATGTATTCGAGCCGAACCCCAAAAAACTGCATCACGCGGGAGTTGAAGTGCGGCGACGAAGTGCAGGGCAACAACCGAATGGGCCGCTCCACCTTTGACGACGATTTCTACCGCTCGGCCACCTGCTACGCGATTTCGCCACCGGGAGGGCACGCGGGCCCGGAAATGGTGTACCGCCTGCGGGTTCCCGCGCGCCACAATGCGTATGCCAAGCTGGTCAGCGACTGCGGCGACCTGGACGTGTTCGCAATGCGATGGAACGACAAAGAGTTGGAGTGCCCGAAGGCCCGGCACGCGGCCCGCGTGGGCGAATGCCAATCGGACACGACCCCCCGGGGGGGCACCGTCCGCATGTCGGCCACTCAACGCGAAGAGACGTACCTCATCGCGGTGGATGGGAAAGGTGGCGCTGAAGGGAACTTCCATCTAACGATTGAATGCGACGCATTTTAGCCCATCCCGCCACCCGAACGGTCGGTCAGATTGGGCTGTCGGCGGCAATCCTTTGGGTGCTCCTGAAGGACGTCGACGTCGATGCGGTGGGTCGGGTGCTCGAGACCGGCTCTTGGACCTGGGCAGTCGCGGCCTTGCTGGTAAAGACCGCTGCCCTGCTGCTGCACGAGTTCCGACTTTGGCTGGCCCTTCCGAAGCCCCGACCGCCCACCCGTCGCGTGATCTCGCTGGGGTTGGCAGCGGGCGCCTTGAATCTGGCCCTTCCCGCACGGGCCGGCGACCTCGCGGCGATCGCGTTCATGGACAGGGAGTGCGATGTGCCCGTTCCCGTCGGCACCGCTGCGGTCGGCGTCACCAGTTTTCTCGAAGCCGCTTTGTTTGCCTTCTTTCTCCTTGGCGTCATGGGACTGGGCGCGGCCCAGTGGGCCAGCTTGGTGGGCGACACATCCACGGCGGCCCTGTGGTTGGTTGGCGCCATCGCCACTGGATGCATCGTGCTCACGGTGATGGCCGTGCTCGGCCGTCAGTGGCAGGACCGCCCCCCCAGTGCCAACCGTCTCATTGAGTTCGTTCGGCAGACCGTCGTGCAAACCTCATCGGCGGTTCGAGATGCACGCTACCTGGGGGTCCAGACCGCTGCTGCGGCCCTGCAAGTGACCCTGGTGGTGGCCGCCTTCACCATTGCATTGATTGCGAGCGGGGCTGCGGTGGCCGAACCGATTGCTGCCGCATCCATGGTGTTGGGAATTGCGTCTTTGGCGTCGTTTGTACTCCCGCCCACCATGGCGGCCGGTCCCGCAGCATCGAGCGCGCTGGTGTTGCCCGCCTTTGGAGCGACGTCGTCCGAGGCGCTGGCGTTCGCCGCGGCCTACTGGCTGGTCGCGCACATTCCCGCCATGACGATGGGCATTCCCGCGCTCTTCGCCCGCCGGTGAGTTCGACGGGGCTAGCCGACCGGGGGTGCGTAACTGGTGAGCTTGATGCCTTGAACCGCGGCGATGTATTCGTCCATGCTTGGCGTCCGACCCAGAATGGTCGACAACACCACGACCGGCGTGGATGCCAACAACGACTCGCCTTTCTTCTCTGCGCTGTCGGCAACCACCCTGCCTTGGAACAGGCGGGTGGAGGTCGCCATGACGGTGTCGCCTTTTTCGGCTTTTTCTTGGTTGCCCATGCACAGGTTGCACCCTGGGCGCTCCAGATACATCATGTTTTGGTATTCGGTGCGCGCGGTGGCCTTGGGCGCATCGTCGTCGAACTCGAACCCGGAGTATTTTTGAAGGACGGCCCAGTCGCCTTCGGCTTTCAGTTCGTCCACGATGTTGTAGGTGGGCGGCGCCACCACGAGGGGCGCCTTGAACTCGACGGTCCCATGCATCGCTTCGATGTTTTTGAGCATTTGCGAGATGATCTTCATGTCGCCTTTGTGCACCATGCAAGAACCCACGAATCCCAAATCAACGGCCTTGTCGCCGCCGTAATACGAAATGGGTCGGATCGTGTCGTGGGTGTAGCGCTTTGAAACGTCGTCGTTGTGGACATCGGGATCGGCGATCATGGGCTCGATGATCCGATCGAGATCGACCACGAACTCCGCCGAATACTGGGCGTCCGCATCGGGCATCAGCGGTGGCTTTTCGCCGGACAACAGTCCCGCAATCCTCGCATTGGCTTTGTCCACCAAGCCTTGAAGCAAGCGGCGTTCGTTGTCCATTCCCTTGTCAATCATGATCTGGATCCGGTCCTTCGCGATCTCAAGGGACTCGACGAGCGTGGCGCTCTCGGAGATGCAGATGGAGGCCTTGGCCTTCATCTCCGCGGTCCAATCGGTGAACGTGAACGCCTGGTCGGACAACAACGTACCGATGTGAACCTCGATGACCTTTCCTTGGAACACATTCTCGCCAAACTTCTTCAACATCTGGGCTTGGGTGGCATGGACGACGTCGCGGAAATCCATGTGGTCCTTGAGCGTGCCCTTGAAGGTGACCTTGACCGATTGTGGGATGGGCATGGTGGCCTCCCCCGTGGCCAGCGCCAAGGCGACCGTTCCGGAATCCGCACCAAAGGCGACGCCCTTGGACATCCGGGTGTGCGAGTCGCCGCCGATCACCACGTCCCAGTCGTCGACGGTGATGTCGTTGAGGACCTTGTGGATCACGTCGGTCATGGGGCGGTACTCACCGGCCGGGTCGCGACCCGTGATGAGACCAAAGTTGCTCATGAAGCTCATGAGCTTCGGGATGTTCTTTCGCGCCTTCAGATCCCACACCGATGCGGTGTGGCATCCGGACTGATACGACCCGTCCACTGACGATGCGATGACGGTTGCCGCCATCATCTCGAGTTCTTGCGCGGTCATCAGTCCCGTGGTGTCTTGGGAACCCACGATGTTGACCTTGACCCGAACGTCTGAACCCGCATGCAACACCGTACCTGGAGTCACACCGCCCGCGTTTCGATTGAAGATCTTCTCCACTGCCGTGAGGCCGCGGCCCTCATGGGAGATCTCCCGTGACGGGGCGTAGACCGGGGGCACGTCGATTTCAAGGATGCCCGCGGCAGTGGTCTGCAGCTTCTTGCCAAACACCACGGCATACGACCCTTGAGCACGGATGAACTCCATTTTCTGGGGCGTGAGCGCGGACGAAATGTCGCACAACTCGCGCGACCCGTCCTCGTTGTACAGCTTCTTCGTTTTGGTGTTGATGGTCAACACGGTCCCCGTGTCGATCGAGAATCGCTGCTCCAGTACGGGTTCCCCGTCCTCATCAACCACGGTGTTGCCTTGCTCGTCGAGCTTGCGCACCCAGTTTTTGAGGTCGATGCCAATTCCTCCCGTGACGCCCACGGTGGTGAGAAAAATGGGTGAGATGCCGTTCGTCCCGCCCACAATGGGAGCGATGTTGATGAAGGGCACGTAGGGGCTTGATTGGATCCCGGTCCACAAGGCCACGTTGTTGACGCCCGACATGCGCGACGAGCCCACACCCATCGTGCCCTTTTCCGCAACCAACATGACCCGCTTGTCGGGGTGCTGCTCTTTGAGCGCCAGCAACTGGCCTTGGGCCTCTTTGTTGTGCTCGAACAAGCATTGGCCGTGGAGTTCGCGATCCGAACGCGAGTGCGCATCGCTTCCGGGCGACAGCAAGTCCGTCGACACATCGCCAACGGCCGTCACATAGGTGACCACCTGAATGGTCTCATCGACCGCGGGGAGCTCGGTGAAAAACTCGGCGTTTGCGTAGCTTTGGAGGACCTCCGTCGCGAGCTCGTGGCCGTCGACATGCGCGTTCTTCAACCGATCGGTGTCGGCTTCGTACAAGAAGACCTGAGTTTTGAGAACCGCGGCCGCCTCAGCGGCGATGGCCGAGTCCTCTCCCAGGAGCAGGTCCAGCAAAACCTCAACCGATGGACCGCCCTTCATGTGAGCCAACAGTTCGAATGCAAACGAGGTCGGAATCTCTTCCACGCTCACGTCGCCGACGATGATCTCCTTGAGGAAAGCGGCCTTGACGCCCGCAGCGCTCGTGGTCCCGGGGAGCGTGTTGTAGATGAAGAAATGCAGCGAACCCACCCGGTGTTCGCTCTCCACGTCTTTGATCTGGCGGACAATCTCCCCCAGCAAGTCCGCATCCTCGATGGGCTTTGGGTGGAGGCCTTGCTCTTTGCGGGCTTCGATTTGGCTGAGGTATTCTGTGTACAAGCTCATCGGGTCTCACCGGGGTCGTTTTGGGGTGGCTGCGCGCGATAGGTCTCCCATGCCCGTAATTCGGAAGGCCGCACCGGCCCAACATCGACACGCCATCGCCCGTCGCATTCTGGCGGCCCCGCGGCGAACTCAGGCCGGATTTGTTCCGTTCACGCGCGCGATGCGACGGCCAACCCGGGTCACCTGTCCGGGTTCAAGGTCCCATTTTACGCGGTTCGGTTCGCACAAGAGAATCACCGTGCTGCCCAGTTCGAAGCGCCCCAGCTCGCCGCCACGCTCTACGGTTTGGGGGGGATCAACCGCCCGCTCACCGCTGGGCTCACCCGCATTGGTGATGCGAGCATCGAACTCGTTGCCGATCCGACCGACGCCGAAAGCACCGACCATGACGGTGGCGATTCGACCCGCCGGCGTGTCCATGTGAAACACCAGGCGCTCGTTGCGACCGAACAGTTGGTCGACTTTGCGGGAGGCCGCCGGGAACACCGGCCACAAGGTTCCGGGCCGATAATCCAAGGCGCGCAGGGTTCCGCTCGCCGGTGAATGCACGCGGTGGTAGTCGGGCGGCGCGAGGTACAGCACGGCAAAGTCGCCCCCATCAAACCGCGCAGCGTGCTCCTCTCCAACCAGCGCTGCGACGGATGCCGGGCGCCCATCGGACTGCAAAAACATCCCGTTCTCGATTCGGCCGAAGGTGTGCGCTTTTGCGTCGGCTGGGCTGACCAGTATTCCGTGTTCGGAGTCGATGGGCCGCATGCCGGGCTTCAAGCGGCGGATGAAGAAGTCCGACAGGCTGTTAAAATCGTCGATGGTTCCCACGGATTCGGTCAGATCAACCCGGTATTTTTTCACGAACCATCGCAGCAATAAACGATGGGCAAATGCCGGCAATTGGAGCCGGGCACCCGCACCCATCAACCGTGCGCCGCGATTTTTCGGCACGACACTGAGCAAAGAGACAATCAGGGAATCATTCACGAATCTGCTCGCTTGGTTAGACGGACTTTCGATGTTTTGGAGGCGTCCATGTACCCCACCTTCTACCAATTTCAACAAGGCATTGGTCTCCACATGTGGGGCTTGCTGCTGATGGTGGCGTTCGCGACGGCCATCCTGACCCTCAATCACCGAGCCAAAAAAGTTGGAATTGATCCCGATGCCTTGGTGCCGTTCTACCAAATCATCATCATCATGAGCCTTGTCGGCAGTCGCTTGCTGCACTTTGTCTTCGCCGAACCCGAGGCATTTTTCACGAACCCACTGGTCTTCTTCAACCCAAACGAGGGCGGCTTCGCCTTCTATGGGGGCGCCATCGGGGGCTCTGCCGCGGGCGCAGCCTACCTGCGCTGGCGACGCATTCCACTGTGGAAGCTCTTGGATGCCGCCGCACCTTCCATCATGCTCGGACTCTTTTTCGGCCGCATCGGTTGTTTCTTTGCAGGGTGCTGCCACGGCCGGCCGACTGGTCTGACCGAGACCGCCACCTTGATGTCGTTTCAGGGGGGAGCCGTCACCGTGGTCGAGGGATTTCCATTCGTTGCGTTCAACTTCATTCCCGGTGTGGGGGTCGGCAACGTGCACAACGTCCCGTTGTTCCCAACCCAGGGATTTGAAAGCCTCGGTGCGTTCACCATCTTCGTGTTCTTGAGTTGGATCTGGCACAGTCGGCGCCGGTTCGACGGCCAAGTCTTTGCCTCCCTCTTGCTCGTCTACCCGTTCCTCCGGGGCACCATCGAGACCTTTCGGGGCGATTCGGTTCGCGGCACAGACTACTTCGGACTCCTCTCCACCAGTCAAATGGTGAGCATCCCGGTGCTGCTGCTGGGGCTCAGCATCTTTGCCGTGCGGTTTCGGAAAGGCGTCGCTCCAGAGACGCCCTTCGTTGAACCCGACGAGGACGACGCATAAAAAAAGCCCCCGGCGCCGAACGCCGAGGGCTTTTCTTTCGAGCAGCGGAGTTGACTATTCCCAGTCAAAACCGGCAGCCATGTTGCTGAGGTCGAGGTTGGGGAAGTCTTCGTACCACCAGGCGTTGCCGATGATGAAGCCGTAGCGTGAGCCCACGTCCACGTTGAAGTTTCCGGCCTTGTAGTACTCGCCATCATCCCGGGTCTCGGTGAGGGGCTCGCCGCAGACCACTTGAGCCACTTCGCCTTCTTCATCGAGAAGCTCGACGCAGGACTCGGGGTCGGCCTCCACGTAGTACGCGCTCGTGAAGTCGTACGCGATGAAGTTGTAGCCCGCGTCGGAGTCGCTTGGGTGGTTCATCGCCGTGTACATGGTGTGGTAAGCGTAGGCGTCGGTGTCCTCTTCCCACCAGTCTGCTCCGGTCAGCTCCGTGGTCATGTAGGAGCTGAGGTCGCCGAGGGCGATCCCGTAGTGCATGCCGTTGAACATCTCGAGGGCGTCCACGGACGCACCGGAGCTGTCCACCCAGTCGTAGCAGCGCGCTTCAACGGAGTCGGGGATGATGACAATGCCGCCTTCCCAGCCGGCCCATTCCTCGACCAACGTGCCGGATCCGCCGACGCCAGCTTCCCAGTCGAACTCTTGAACGTTGAGGTCGGCGGGCACCGGCTCACCGCCCGTTTCGGACACGAAGTAACCGAGCATCGTGCAGTACTCGCCTTCTCGTTCCGCATCGGAGGTCGCCCCAAAGTAGTCCATGGTGGCAAGCGTCATGGTGACGATCGAGGAGTAGGCAGCCTTCTCGCCATCCGCATCGGTGCTGACGTACGAGTCCAACAAGGCGTTGTTGGCCTCGTCCCAGATGCCGCGCCACTCCAGGCCAATGGCCACGGGCGTGAAGGGACCGAGGTCTGCATCGGCATCGGCGTCGGCATCGGCGTCGCCATCGGCATCGGCATCGGCGTCGGCATCGGCATCGGCGTCGGCATCGGAGAGGCTGAAGCCGTTGTCGCCGGTGTCCACACCCTTGTCACTGTCGCAGCCAATGGTCAGGGCCAAAACCGCGAGACTCAAAACTGAGCGATTCATATTGAACTCCCCTCGGCCCTCTCGGCCGAGAACTGTTGTGTTGGGGTCATTCCGCCCGGACCCCTCCGGTCCAAGCGACGCGCCGCCGTATCCGACTCCCATGCCACAAGCACGGGTCGTCACCAAGACGCCACGTTGGTCACCGCCTCAGCATGCAGTCGGTCGGGCGCTACCCTTCTTGGTCCTCTTCCTGACACGACTCCGCTTCCGCCTGCGCATTGTCGAGTTCCGCTGAGCACTCGTCTTGCTGCTCCACGTCCGCGTTCTCGTAGGTCAACCGGTAGGAGTCGCACTCTTCGTCGGTCTCCGCACACTCGCATTTCAGGTCCGCGTACTCGTCGCACGGATTCCCGCCACAGCCCAGGGTCAGGGCAGCCAATCCAAACAACAAGGTCGTGCGCATCGTTCCTCCGAAGGTTCGCCGAGCTTACCGCAAGCCCTGAATCAAGGAAACCCTTCCGGGCTCCGCCCCGACAAAATCTTCAAAAACCGCCTCAAGAATCGATGCATGGAGGCCGAATGGGGGCGACCGGGAATGGAGAAACACGATGACCGTGATGATCAACTTCGAAGAGCGGGCGCAGCAGCGAGGGGCATCCACACTTCCATCCGTCGCCGACCTGACCGAGCGGATTGGCAACCTCTTCGCATCGCCGAGCTACCAACCACCCATGCTCCCAACGGTGGCCGTCGAGCTGCTCGACGTCGCCCGCTACCCCGAGATCGATCTAAAGCGGATCGCACGGATGATCGCCCGCGACCCGCTGCTGGCCGGTCAAGTCATGCGGCGCGTGCAGTCGCCATTTTATGCCGGCAGGCGGCCCATCGTGAGTCTGGACCAAGCCATTTTTCGACTTGGCCTCAACACCATTCGAGACTTGGTGCTCGAGGCGGCCCTCAACGTTCGGTTGTTCACGACCCCCGGGTACGCGTCCGCGATGGAACGAATCCGGCGCCACTCGGTGGCCACCGCACACATTTGCCGAATTTTGGGGCCAGTGACCCAACAGGATCCCCACAAACTGTTCTTGTTTGGCCTGTTGCACGACGTCGGCTTGGCGGCCGCCTTGATCGCCATCGACGACATATTCGACGGAGCCGACCGGCCCCCGATGGTGCACGTGTGGACCGCCATTGAGACCACTCACGAATCGGCGGGCACGCTGCTGGCTCGAATCTGGGACCTGCCCGGCGATGTGCCCGCACTCATCGGTCAGCACCACGACTGCGGCGCCACAGGATCCCCAAACCGGCTGACCGCAACACTGCACATTGCCGAAGCCATTGCCGCTCGACTGGGCCGCGGGGTCACACCCAACACCCAGCCCCAGTTTTTCCGCTCCACCATCGACGTCAATCCGCCGGAGGTGGTGGCCGAAGCACAAGCCGTGCTGGGCTTGACCCCCGAGCTTCTCTTGGACGCGATCAAAGCGGCTGAAGAGCGGCTCGACGCCATTCGTTAGTCAGCGCCCCAACAGCGATGCAAGGACGTCCACTCCGCGCCGAACGACGTCGGGGGGCGCAGAGGTGAAGCACACGCGCACGTGTCCCGGGAATGCGGCGCCGCAGGACGTGCCCGGTGCCAGAATCAGCCCGCGGTCAATGCAGTCTTCCAAGAAGCCCTGAAGGCCGCGTTCATCGAGGGAAGCCGATGCGTCGACGAACAAGAAGGTTCCACCCTGAGGCCGTTCGACTCCGAGCCGGTCCGCGGCGGCGTACCCGGCCGTACGGTATGCTGCGACCGCCCGTTCCAACCATGCGTCTCCGGCGTGCAAGACGCGCGCCGCAGCCAGCTGGGCAGCGGTCGTGGCCGAGTAAAAGTGATGCACCGTTGCTTTCCGCAGGCTCGCCATCGCCGCACTCGTGGGCCCCACGGCGTAGCCCACCCGATTGCCGGCCATCCCATAGGTCTTGGACATGCTGTACACCGACATGGTTCGCTCCGGCGCAAACGCCGCCACCGGGGGTACCGGCGCCTCAAACACGATCCCGTTGTACACCTCGTCTGACCAAAGCCACAGGTCGTGCCGGCGCGCAAACGCGGCGACGGCCTGCAACACGTCCTCCGAAAACATGCGCCCCGTTGGATTGTTCGGCGTGTTGATGTACACCGCGACCGCCCGCTCCGACACCGCCGCTTCGAGCGCAGCCACCACGTCTTCTGCACCGGTGTAGCCCAAGATGGGCACCTCCACCGGTACCCCGTGGTGAAGTTGGACAATGCCACGAATGAGCGGCCAAAACGGGCTCAGGATCAAGACTTCTTCTCCGGGGTCCACTTGCCCACAGGCCAGTGCCCCGAGCCCTCCGGTTGCACCCGCCGTCACAATGATCCGGTCGGCATCGACGCCGTGGCGCGCCGAAATTGCCTCAATCAGGGCCGGATGTCCGCGCGGCGGTGCGTACGTGTGCACCAGCGGATGTTCCGCTGCTGTGAAATCACTCAGGTGACATCCATCCGCTGGCTCCAGGTACGTGTCGCCCACGTGAAGCGGGTAGCGCTCCGTCTCAATCGCAGCGATCCGATGCGCCACCTTGGAGAAGACCCCCGACGGCATTGCGGCAACAGTGTCTGAGGCGTTCGGAAACCGTGGCATGAACCCTCCCAAGGCTCCATTATTTTACCCCGCTTGGAATGCTCAAAACCAGCACCGGGCTTGAATGTCGTTACCATGACCCTTGTGACTCCCCCTCGCCGTTCATTGTTCCGCGCATTCATGGCTTCCTCGGTTGGAACCGGGTTGAGTCGGGTTCTGGGGCTCGCGCGCGAGCTGGCCTTGGCCAACGTGCTGGGTGCGGGCATGGTGATGGACGCATTTGTGATGGCGTTCACATTCCCCGGCATGCTCCGAAGGTTTGTCGCCGATGAAGGGTTGACCGGCGCACTGGTGCCAGCGGTGGCAAAAGCCGAAGCGGAAGAAGGCACCGAAGCCGCCATCGCGCTCTCGGGGCGGGTG